>CAYRCM010000042.1:0-33904 GCA_964422715.1 uncultured Myxococcales bacterium
GCACGACCGCAGGGGTAGCGCCTCGCGGCCTTGCCGGCACAACGTCGGGCGACCCGACGCGCGCGACCGGGCGCTGCCGGGCCCGGCGCCAGGCGGGCGCGCGGCGGGTTGACTGCCCGGTGGCCCGCAGCGTATACTCCCGCGGGTTGAAAACGTAAGGGTTTCGCGTGCTCCAGCACACATCGGCCGCCGACCGCAACGGCCACCGCAGACGCAACGAGGGCAGCATGCTTCACAGAGGGGGCGGGCACGGCGCGACGGCGAGGGTCTTTGGCGTCCTCGCAATTGCGCTGTTCTGCAACACGGGGTGCAGCGACGGCGGCAAAGGGGGACCGACCCTCGAAACCCGGCCGCTCATCGCGCTCGACCCGCCCGGAGAGCGGCAGCAGTTCCTTCAGGGCGCCGTTCCCCTCGGCGGCGAACTGCGCATGACCCTCCGCGTCACCAACGCCGGCAACCGCGACCTGCGCGTGGCCGGCGTGCGCCTCGCCTACGAGGCGCCTCACGCGGAGACGGTGCCTGCCCTGCGGCTCGAACCTGCCGCCGTCGTGGCCGGCATCAGCGCCGACGAGCCGTATGTGGTGCGCCACCCCGAATCCGTCGACTCGGGCGCCGACGCGCTCGAACTCCAGGTGGTCTACACGCGCAACGATGACGTCACGCGCTCAGCAATTCTGATCGTTACGAGCGACAACGAACGTCCCGACGGCCGCACGGTCGCCGAAGAACTCGTGCGCTTCGATACCCTGCCCGGCAGCCCGCACGTCGAGGTACCGCAACGGCTCGATTTCCAACGCGTGCCGCGCGACCCGAACCCGGTTTGCGTGCCGTTGTGCCAGTGCGTCGAAGGCGTCGACGATTGCTGCGAGGGCCGGGCCGCCACGGTCGTCGTGTCCAACACCGGGAGCACCCAGCTCGAGGTCACCGGGTTCCAGATGCTCGGCAACGAGCACTTCGCGCTCGTCGATGACCTCGGCGGCCACACCTGGCGGCTCTGCGGGCCCGATGGCGACCTGCTGCAGGACGGCATCGACATCGACCCGCCGTACGTCATCCAGCCGTCGGGCTCGCACAGTTTCGTCGTCCGCTACGTCCCCGAAGACGCAACGCCGGCCGACGGCCGGCTGCGCATTTTCACGAATGACCTCGAACGGCCGCGGCCGGTTGGCGCCGAGGTGCTGCTGACGGCGAACACCACCATCGCGGCCCTCGAGGTGGAGCCCGAACGCGTGTCGTTCGGCGGCGTCATCCTCGGCACGAGCCAGCCGCGCCCGGTCACGCTGCGCAGCGTCGGCTCCGAGGACTTGCGCATCACATCGCTCGCGCTGGCCCCGCGCACCATGTGCGGCGGCAGCGACCTCACCGCCAGTGGCGACTTCACGCTCGACCTGAGCACGTTGCCGCACGAGCCGACCGCCCAGAACCCCCTCGTGCTCCCGATGAACGAAGCCCTCGAAGTGCAGCTGACGTACACGCCCGACATGGAAAACCCGCGCGACGCCTTCGGCATGCAGATTCCCGACACGGCCACGCTGCGCGTCGAGGCCGACAACACGTTCGAGCCGGCATCCGAAACGTGTGTCGACGGCGTCGGGGTCACGCAGACGTGTCCCATCGCGGTCATCCACGTGCGCGAAGGCGAAGAAGTCATCCCACAGACCTTTCTGCATCTCGAAGGAGACCAGAGCTTCTCGCAGAACGCGCCGCCCATCACGGCCTGGCAGTGGGAAGTCGAGCAGCCCGAGGGCAGTCAGTCGACCTTCGTGCCCTCGGCGACGTTCCCGAACCCCACCTTCCAGGTCAACGCGGCGGGCGAATACCGTTTCCGCCTGCACGTGTGGGACAGCCGCAACGTGCGCAGCTGTGAGCCGGCCGAGGCCGTCGTCGTGGTCATTCCCGACGAAGCCATCCACGTCGAGTTGCTCTGGCGCACGCCCGGCGACGCCGTCGAGGGCGACGAAGGCCCCGAGGCCGGCGCCGATCTCGACCTGCACTTCGCGCACGCGTTTGCGGCCGGCCAAGACCGCGACGGCGATGGGGAACCCGACGGCTGGTTCGACCAGCCCTTCGATTGCTTCTGGTACAACCCGCACCCCAACTGGGGTTCGTTCGACCCGGCCCTCGACGACGACCCGGGCCTCGACCGCGACGACACCGATGGGGCCGGACCCGAGAACATCAACCTCAACATTCCCGAGAACTCGTTCGACATCGGACGCCGCTGCGGGGGCTATCGCGTGGGCGTCCATTCCTGGGACGATCACGGATTCGGCCCGTCGTACGCCACGTTGCGCGTCTACATCTGGTCCGAATTGGTCTTCGAACTGAGCGACATCGAGTTGCTGCCGCGCGACTTCTGGGACGCGTGCTGCATCGACTGGCCCTCCGGCCAGGTCGACCTCGTGACCGGCGAAGGCGGAAGCTATCGCATTACTTCGGCATATCCGGTGCCGTTCTTCGGTGAAGGTTTCTAGTAGCAGGGGGGCTCCATGCGAGCGGCGAACTTGTGGCGACAGCAACCGTGGGTCGGCGTTCTGGCCGGCGTGTTCGTGGCTTGCGGCGGCTCGGGGGACGGCGGCGGCGGTCCGTACAGCCTCGGCGAAAACATCGCCATCCGGGTGCAGCCGAGTTCCATCGTCTTTCCGGCGGTCGGCGTCGACAACGTCGCCGTCGAACGCGTCACCGTCGAACACGTGGGGGACGGCGGCACGTTGAACGTGACCGCTCTGGCGCTCGACACCGAGTCGCCCGGCGAATTCATGCTGTGTGCGCCGGGTACCGACGTCACGACCTGCATCGCGCCCGGGGCCATGGCCTTGGAGCCGGGTGACACCCAAGAATTCCAAGTGTTCTACACGCCCAAAGACGCCACTTCCGACCGCGGGCACGTGGTGCTGCAGCACAATGCCACGAACCAAGACCCGGTCACGTCGAAGGGCGTCACGCGCATCCCCATCACCACCATGACCGCCGCTTCGCAGGTCTACGTGTCGCCGAACTACCTCGACTTCGGCCCCGTGCGCGAAAACGAGGAACGCACGCTCGACGCCACCATCATCAACGGCGGCACGAAGGGCGCGCAGGTCACGGCCATCGGTTTCTCGGGAGCCACGAGCCCCGACTTCGAATGGGGCCAGAAGCCCGAGGAGCCCATCGACCTCGCTGCCAACGGCCGGTCGAGTTTCTCGGTGCGCTACCGGCCGACGCCGAACCCCGACGGCCAGTCCCTCACCGACGAAGGACGTGTCGAGATCTACTACGTCGAGGAAGGCTCCACCGACGAACGCCTCATCGAAGTCCGGCTCGCCGGCTACCTCACCGCGCCCGAAATCACCGTGCTGCCCGGGGCCATCGACTTCGGCTGGGTGCTTGTCGGCCAGAACTACGACCGCGCCCTGACACTGCGCAACGACGGCACCGAGCCGCTGCACATCGCCAACATCTACCTGTCCGAACTCTCCAATGATTTCATTGGCCTACGCAATCTCCCCGAACAGTTCCCGCACGAACTGCTGCCGGCCGAAGGCGACGCGCTCGGCGAATCGGCGATGGTGCTCGTCACGTTCCAGGCCACCGAGCCGTTCCCGCTCTCGACCGACCCCATCGGCACCGTGGTCATCGAGTCCGACGACCGCGACGAGGCGTTGCTGTCCGTGCCCGTGTACGCGCGTCTGCAAGCACCCGCGCTCGTCGCTACCCCGAGCGACCTCGTCGACTTCGGCGTGGTGCCGCTCTACGACACGCGCCAGAAACAGGTAACGCTCTTCAACGCAGGCCAGGCCGACCTCTGGGTCGACAGCGTGGCCATCGACGACAACCCCACGGACGAGTTCGTGATTCGTCCGCTTCCGAGTTTCCCGCCGCTCGCCGACCCAGCCGGGCGCGGCGTGATTGCGGCCGGCACGTCCGTGGTGTTGGCCCTCGAGTTCACCAACAACGGTCCGGCCCAGGGCGAACAGTGGGGCAACCTGCACATCGTCTCCAACGACCCGAACACGCCCGCGCTCGATATCGCCCTCAAGGCCACGCGCACCGGCGCCCCCGAATGTCGGGCACGCCTGAACCCGACCATGCTCGATTTCGGCATCGTGCCCCACGGCTCCCAGAAGACGCAGGCCATCAACATCGAGAGCTACGGCTCCGGCCACTGCTCGTTCCGTTCGAGCGCCATTGGCGCCTGCGGCGGCCTGCCCATCCCCGGGTTCGGAGCCACGTGCGACCCCAACAGCCAGATCAACCAGAATTTCGCCGTGACGGCGCAGCCCATCCCGACTCCGCTCGGCCTGCAATCGGGCACGTCCACCCCGGTCAGCATCACGTTCACGCCGCCCGAGAACGTGCCGCTCATTCCCGATTTCGACGTGTACTACGGTTTCTTCCGGGTCACGGTGTACGACCCGAACGTCGGCGACGGTGGTTGCACGAGCGATACCGACTGCCCGACCGACCGCAAGTGCTATGGCGGGTTCTGCGGCTTCACGCTGCCGAACGTGCCGGCCACGGGCACCGTGCAACCCAACTTGACGGCGAAGAGCGGGGTCAGCGACATCTCGGTGTTGCCCGAGGAAATCGACTTCGGGCTCGTCACCATCGGCTGCCGCTCTCAGGAGATGACCATCACGGTCTACAACACGGGCACGGCGCCGCTGCAGATGTCCGACGTGCATCTCGAAGGTTGCGGGCCCGAGTTCGACATCAGCGGGCTGCCGCCGTTGCCGGCCGACGTCTCCGCGAACCAACCGCTCACCGTCAAGGTGGTCTACGTGCCCCAGGATCTCGGCGAAGACGCCTGCACGGTGGTCATCGCGTCGAGCGACCGGGACACGCCGACCTTCACCGTGCCGCTGCGGGGCGAGGGCACGCACGAAACGCACCACGTCGACGTGTTCACGCAGATCAGCGGCCAGAACGTCGACATCCTGTTCGTGGTCGACGACTCGGGCTCCATGTGCGAAGAGCAGGACCGCCTGGCAAGCAACATGGAATCGTTCATCCAGCACGCCCAGCAGTGGGGCAACTCGTACCAGATCGGCGTCATCAGCGTGTGCATCAACGCCGAGCAGTGCGACGGACCGGGCGAATTGAAGACCGAATACGGCGAGACGGAGCGCTGGGTCGAGCCCACGACGTGGCCGCACTTCCAGTCCAACGTCGAGCTCGGCTGCAGCGGCAACTCCGACGCCCAGGAAGCCGGGCTCGAAGCGGCCCGCAAGGCGCTCACCCTGCCCATCGCGCACACGAGCCAGACGGCCTGCAACGCCGACGCCGACTGTCAGGCGCCCGACACCTGCATGGAATGGCATGGACAGAAACGCTGCGGCGGCTGGAACGCCGGCTTCCTGCGCGACGACGCAGCGCTCGAACTGGTGTTCCTGTCCGACGAAGAAGATCAGTCGACACCAACCCCCGATTTCTACGTAGATTTCTTCCGTAGCATCAAGGGTTTCGCCAACACCAACCTGTTCCATGCCCACTCCATCGTCGGCGACGAGGGCGGCGGCTGCGGCGACTCGAACTCGGGCGGCACCACCGCCGACGGCGGCGACCGCTACATCTACGTGACCGACGCCACCGGCGGCGTGTTCGAGAGCATCTGCAACGATTCGTTTGCCTCGGCGCTGAGCGAAATCGGCAACATCGCCTTCGGCCTCAAGGTGCAGTTCTTCCTGACGCGCGCGGCCGAGCCGAGCACGGTGGTCGTGACGGTCAACGGCGTGCGCTGCACCTACGGCTACGACTTCGATCAGCCCTCGAACTCCATCATCTTCCAGGGGCGCGAGGGCGAACCCGATCCGTGTCGCCTGCCGCAGCCCGGCGACGAAATCGTGGTGGAATACGACGCGATCTGCTACACGCCCTGAGCGCCGGGCAAAGGCCGGCGAGTTGGGGCGCCCCTGCATTCCTTCCCGCGCACCGATGGTTGCAGCAAGCGAGGAAACCGATGAGAACGATTGTGGCCCTCCCCGTAGCACTTCTGCTGGCTGCCGCGCTGACGACGGCCTGCGGCGACAAGTACAACGTCGACAAGCGACCGCAGATCGTCGTCAAGGTCAACGGTAACGAGATCGCGTACGACCCGGCCACCGACCGGTTCGCCTTCCCGCCCGTCGACCCCGGGCCGTTGGCTGTTCCGGTGAGCGTCAGCGTCGAAATCGTCAACGACGGCGAAGCGCCGCTGACCGTTCAGCTGCCCACCATTCTCGGTTCGGTCGAGGCCGGCACCGCCAACCGCTACGTCAGCCTCGACTGGACGCGCAGCTACATCGACAGTTGGCCGCACGCCGTGGCCCCCGGCATCGACGGTGAGCCGGTCGTGTTCGACCTCATCTACTCGCCGAGCGAGCCGCTCGACGACACCCCCACACAAGTCGTCATCGAGAGCGACGACTGGTACGGCAAGGAACGCATCGTGCTCACCTTCGACGCCGTGGCACAGGCCCCGGCGGTGAGCGTGTACCCGGGCAGCCACACGTTCCGCAATGCTACGCAGGCCGTGGCCGAAGACGTGACGTTCCAGATCGACAACGAAGGCTCCGTGCCGCTGCGCATCGAGGAAGTGCGGCTCGAAAACCCCGACGACCCCGAGTTCGACGTCCTCAACCCGCCGAACCGGGGCACCGAAATTGCGCCCGCCGGCACCCCCAACTACGCGAGCGTCTCGTTCCAGGTGCGCTACCAGCCGGTCGACGCCTTCGACCCGAGCAACCCCGACCGCGCGAAGGTCCTCGTCGTGACGAACGACCCGAACCACGGCACGGTCGAAATCTCGCTCAGCGCGGCATCGCGCACGGCAACCTACGAGATTTCTTACGAAGACATGGCGCTGGGCTACCTCGACTTCACCGCGGTCGACACGTCGGAGGAGACGGCGACGAAGAAGGTCACAGTCGCCAACCTGGGCCCGGGCGCCCTCGCCTTCCGCGAAGCCCGCATCACGCCTCCGGGCGCCGCCCCCCGCTACGGCATCACCGTGCAGCGGCCGGCCACGGGGCCCGACGAAGAGCCCGACGTGCTCTGCACGCCGGCCGACCCCACGGCCTGTCCGTCCGCCGTGCGCCCGGTGAGCATCCAGGAAGGCCGCACCCTCGAGATTCTCGTCACCTACACGGCACCGCTCGATCCCGTCGAGGCCGGTGCAGGCATCAACGGTTCGCTCGAACTCGACATGGCGCTGCCCAATCCCGTGACCGAACGCTTGGCCATGTTGGCCGGCAGCCCCAAGCCTTTGTTCGACCTCGGCCCGGCCGACCGCGCCCTGCACTTCTATGCGCCGGCCGGCGGCACGGCCGAAGGCGCCCTCGTCATCTACAACAACGGCAACGCCGACCTGGTCATCACGCACGTGGCGCTCTACGACAAGTGGCGCCCCGAGACCGAGCCGTCGGCCCGCTTCACGGCGTTGCTCAACGTCCCCGACAACACCGTCGTGGGGCCCTTCAGTCTGCTGACGGTGCCCATCCGGTACGCCCCGACCACGTCCAACGACAAGGCCGACGAGGCCTACTTCGACATCGACTACCAGGACTCGCTGGCGGGCCCGCAGTCGGCCTCGATGAACCTCTTCGGCCACACGAGCGGCCTCGACGGGCGGCCCGTGGCCAACCCCGGCAGCTACGCGGGCGCCCGCGTGGGCAGCCCGGTCAGCCTCGACGGCAACGGCTCATCGGGAGGCAACTACGAGCTGTTCAACCAGGGCTACCACTGGTACCTGAGCGCCAAACCCATGGGCGCGCTCGCCGCGCTCAACATGGTCGGCGGGCCTACCACGCAGTTCGTGCCCGATCGTCCCGGCACCTATACGGTGCGCCTGTTCGTCTACGGCCTGAGCGGTTCCGACTTCTACTTCTCCGACCCGGCCTCCGTCGACATCGTCGTCGCCGAGTAGGGGACCGGCGCCGCGCCGCCCCTGCCCTCGCTGCCAAACGCTGCGTTGGAGTGCGCTGCCTGCGCCGCACCTGCCGGTGCTCGCGGGTCAGCCGCGGCCGCGCCAGCACGGCCCCCGCCCTGTCGCACACCGGGCAGCGGATTCGGGTCAGATCTTGCGGAATACCCCGACGACAACGCCCAGGATTTGCGTCTCGCGGAACGCCGAACGGGCGATGACGATGGGCTGCATGGCGGGGTTGGACGGCTGGAAGCGCACGTGGTCGCGTTCGGGGTAGAAGCGCTTGACCGTGGCTTCGTCTTCGATGAGAGCCACGACGATGTCGCCGCGGTTGGCGTGCAGCTGCTTGCGCACGAAGATGTAGTCGCCATCGAAGATGCCGTCGCCGGTCATGGAGTCGCCGACGACGCGCAAAGCAAACACCTGGCGTTCGGCACCGATGAAGAAGCGGTCGACCTGCACCGTGTCTTCGACGTTTTCTTCGGCGAGCAGCGGCAGCCCGGCGGCAATGCGGCCGACGAGCGGCACGCTGACGACCTGGCCGTCGAGCGTGACCGGCCGCAGCCCGCGCGAGCAGAGCAGGTCGCGTTCGATGAACCCCTTGCGTTCGAGCGCCTTGAGGTGGTCGGTGACGCCGTTCGTGGAACGGATGCCCATGTGCCCACCGATCTCGCGGATGGTGGGCGGATAGCCACGCTGCGCGATGGAGGCCTGGATGAAGTCGAGAACCCGCTGCTGCCGGTCGGTCAGGGTGGCCTTCGCCGCTTCGCGTTTGCCGGTCATGTTCGCCTCCTTGGGAGCACGGAGCGCGCACCGGCACGGAGTCTACTGAACGGACGTGCAGACGTCAACAAAACACGCAACCCTCTGGAAGTGTTTGTTTTTGCTGTGCAGAAGAAAGGAGCGGAAGCCCGTGAGGGCGGGGCTCAGGCGCGACGCGCGCGCACTTCGACGGCGTACACCCGCGTCGCCCCCGCGCCGTCGCGCAGTCGCAGCCGCAGGATGCCGAGATGGAGTTCGCCGGTGCGGCCCTTCGGCATGCGCACCGTGACGCGTTCGCCGTCGCACTGGAGCACTTCGCAGCGGCCCAGGCGCGGATGGTCGAGGACGTCGCCCGCCTGGAGTTCGATTTCTTCGTCGTCGCCGTCGGCATCGGCAGCCTCGGCTTCGCCCGCAACGGCGCTGCCGCCCTTGGCGCTGCCCGCAGCCGCGCCCCGCCGCGTGCCGGCGTCGGTGGCCACCGTGATCTGGACCCACTGGTCGAAACCGGTTTCGTTGTCGTGGCCACGGATGAGCGCGAAGTCGTCGATGGTCTCGACGCTGAACTCGATGGCGATGACCTCGGCGCGCGCGATGCGGCCGCCGGCCAGCGTGGTCAGGCCGGAGCCGAGGTCGGGCAGCAGGCTGCAGTGAACGTGGACGACGGTGTCGCCTTCGTAGAGCGAGATGTTGCCCTGGAACGAGACGAGCTGATAGGCAACCGGCCCGAGATCGACGGCCCGGTAGCGCTGTTCGCCGTGGTGGAACACTTCGATTTCGACGTTTTTCAGGAACCCCGTGGCCCAGACGTCGGCGGTGTGGATGTTGTGCCGTTTGCAGAGCTCCTTCAATTCATGAATGAGCTCCGTGCCCTTCTCGAGCCGCCCGATGAACCGGCGTCTCTTGACCGTCTCCGTGAAGATCATGCCACTAATGGCCGTCCTCCTCGCGCCCTCGGGGCGCCGTTCGGTAGAGCCTACGACAGCGGAACCATCGGGACGACGAACCGGCTCTGTTCGAGGCGCCATTCGCCTTCCTCCAACGTGAGCTGAACCTGCCGGAAGTTGGCGTGGCCGTCGACCACGTACAGGATGGCGCGGCCATCCTTCTGCACAGGTTTATCGCCTGGCACAAGCGTCAGGCGTACCGACTGCAGGTCGTCGACGAGCAGCCACTGCAAGGCCGTGACGGGCCGGGCTTCGGCGTTTGGCTCGCTTTCGGAGCGGACGAGAATGCGGTCGGACGCGAGCAACGCGCGTCCGCTGACCGCCTGGCCGCCAGCCTGCTCGTCGAGGGCCGCCCGCGTGGCGTTGGACAGGTAGTCCCAGGCGCGATCGGGCTCACCGCGGAGCAGCGCCGCATGGAGGGCCAGCAGGCGCCGCGCCGGGCCGTATTGGCGCACGTCGGGCGTGGTCGTGCGCAGCCCCTCGAAGAGTTCGGGGTCTTCGCCAACGAGGGGTTCGAGAATGACGGATGGACCGCAGGCAGCAGCCCACAGGGCCGTCGCCAGCACGGCCCCGAACAGGGGACGCAGACGCATGCCTAGCCTCTCAACTCAGGGAGCCGCGGCCGGCGTGTAGCCTTGACGCGTGGCGTGCCACACGGCCGAGAATTCGGAGCCGGCCATCCCTTCGACTTCCACGGACCCGGTGAATTCGCCGTCGGTGATGAGGTCGACCTCGAGGTCGTCGTTTTCGTCGAGCAGTGTGGCCGATCCGCGCAGACGCAGGCGCGAGTCGGCGGCGAGCCCTTGCAGCACCGAGACGGCGGGCGCCACGAGGAACACGATGGCCGACTCGCAGAACGCCGTGACGTCGTCACGGTCGACACCGAGCGAACTCAAGAGATCGCCGACCAGGCCTTCGCCGACCGCCTGGCAGTTGACGAGGCCCTGGATGAGCTCGAGCAGACTCGTGTACTGGCCGCCGCTGAAGTAGGTGATGGCCCAGTTGAGCACGTACAGGATGAGCCGCCCGTAGTTGAGTTCGATGGAATGCCGCTCGACGATGAAGTCGTCGAAATTGGCCACCGAGGCCGTGAAATGGCCGGCCACGAGATCCATCGGGAAATTGGGGTCTTGCGAGAGGTCTTCGAGCGTGATGGCCCAGCGGCAGTCGTCGGGGTTGTAGTTGGGGTCGTCTTCGGGCAGGCAGTTGAGATGCCAGTAAAGGGCCAGGCCGATCCACTCTTCGACCCCCTGGACGCTGAAGTCGCTGACGAGCTTGCTGAGCCGCAGGTTGGCCAACAGCTCGACCTTCTTCACGATTTGTAAGATGTCCTGCCCCATCGTGAAGAAGTCTTGCAGCCACTCGGGCGAGCCGTTGAAGATCCACTCGTTGACCAGGTCGGCCAGATCGTCGGCGAACCAGTCGAGAATCCATTCGGCCACACCACCAACGAGTTGCCCGAGGTAGATGTCGATGATTTCGACGACCAGGTCGAGCAGGAACTGACCCGGATCGTAGAAAAGATTGACGAGCCAGTTGATGATCTCACCGGCCTGTCCCGGAATGGCGCCCGTGAAGTCGAAGACCGACACCATGTCGTAGGTGCCGGTCGTACGCAGCGCCAGCAGTTCGAGGGAGAGTTGGACCGTGGTCTGCTCGCCCTCGAAGACGATGACGCCGGCCTGGCAGCCCTTGCCGGCCAGGTGGTCGGTGGGGCCACGCGCCGTGGCATAGAGCGCGTAGTTGCCAACGGGCAGGTCCTGGAAACGCAGATCGGAGAGCACGGACGGCGCCACCGCCTGCTGCACGGCGAAGTCGTCGGGCGGGGTGGGCGCGTAGAACTGGCCACACTGATAGTTGCCGGGGATGACCCCCACGCGAATGTTGTTGAGCGGCACCGCCCCGTCGTAGAGGAACTCGACCTTCAGACTGCCACGCGGCAAGTCCTGAATGCTCACGTCGAGCACGACATCGGCGGCGCAGGGGGCCGTCAGGGTGAGCGTGCAGTGGCCGGGTCCCACCGCGCCCGCAAAGACCTGCAGGGTGGCCAGGCCTTCGAGGCTGGTGGCCGCCGAAAGGGCCGAGAGGTTGGTTTCGAGACCCGGGTCGCAGGCCAATTCGGCGCGCACGTAGAGCCCGGCGGCCGGCATGCCGGCGGCGTAGTCGATGACCCGGAAGGTCAGGTTGCGGCGGCCGTCGACGGTGAGTCGGATCTCTTCGGGGTCTTCGGCGAGGACCATGATCTCGCGGTTGCACTCGAGCGCGTCGGGCTTGATGCCCGACCCGCCGTCGCCCGGTTCGACTTCGGGCGGCGCGACGGGCGTGTCTTCGGGATTCCCGGCGTCGCTGCCACCGCCGTGGTCGGGCAAACCGAAGCTCATGTCGGCGACGTCGGGCTCGCTGGCCGGGCCGCCGGACGACGAGCCACAGCCGCCAGCGACCACGGCAAGGAGCCAAAGACCGAAGACGCTGCGCCACGAACCCCGAAGTGCGGTCATGATACCCACCTCCCCCGAAGCACCCGCTGCATTGTATAAGGTCGTGCGGTCGGCCACAAGCCGAGGCCACGCAGCCGTTTTTCGGCCCGGCCGGGGGCCCCGCTCAGCACGACGGCAGTCTCGTGCAGTGGAACGCGACGAGCACGACCACCTCTCCGGCGCTGGTCTCCGCCGGCTGCGTTGCTTCTCCCTCGAATGGGCGTTGCCAGTCCTTCGCCGCGGTACCTTGCCGGCGGCGACGATCCCTCGGATCTACGGTGCCGCCCGTTCCCTTGCACCCCACTCGCACGTTCGAGGCCGCGCCACGGGGTCGGGGATGCACGGGCGCAGCAGCACGAAATGGGGCTTGACCGGCACGGATGCGTTTGTTAGCATCCGCGCCCTCCCGACGGCAGAGCCGGAGCCGGGGCTGAGGAGCGAGCACAATGGCACGTGGGCTGATTGGCAAAAAGATTGGGATGACGAACATTTTCAACCAGGACGGGCTCTCCGTTGCCTGCACGATATTGCAGGCCGGACCGTGCGCGGTTGTGGCAAAGAAACTGCCGAGCGGCAAGGACGGCTACGCGGCCATCAAACTGGCGTTCGAGCCAGTCGAACCGCGCAAGTTGACCAAACCCGAGCGGGGCGTGTTTGCGAAGCGCGGGTTGTCGACCTACCGCTTCCTGCGCGAGATCCGCGTGGCGCCCGAGGATCTCGACATCTACGAAGTGGGCCAGGTCCTGGAATCCGAAGTGTTCCAGCCGGGCGACTACATCGACGTCTCGGCGCTCACCAAGGGCCGCGGTTTCGCGGGCGTCATCAAGCGCCACGGGTTCCACGGCTCCAGCCAGAGCGCGCACGGCACGCACGAGGCGTTCCGGCACGGCGGTTCCGCGGGTGCGTCGGCCACCCCGGCGCACACCTGGCGAGGGCACGGCATGCCCGGCCATCTCGGCCATACGCGCGTGACGGTGCAGAATCTGCTGATCGTGCGGGCGCATCCTGCGCAGAACCTGCTCGTCGTCCGCGGCGCCATCCCGGGGCCCAACGGCGGGCTGGTCATCGTGCGCAACGCCGTGAAGATCAAAGCCGCGGCGTGACGCGCAGGCCGACCTTCCGGCACGTCCCGCGCGCGGCGTCCCCGATGCGCGCGGATTTCCCTCGCTGCCCTTCTTACCCGCCGCCGTGCCGGGTCCAGCGACCCTGGCGCCGGCCAACGGTGGGGTTGCATCTAGCGTGGCGCGAGCCATTCTCCTGCAAAAACGCGTTCGGCGGGCCCTTCGAGGGAGACTTCGTCCAGCGAGGGCGTGGTGCTGACGCGCACGTCGCCGCCGGGCAGGTGCACGGTCACGGTGCGACCGGCTGCGAGTCTTCCTTCGAGGCACGCGGCCACCACCGCCGCACACGCCCCCGTCCCGCAGGCCAGCGTGGGACCGACGCCGCGCTCGTAGACGAGCATGTCGAGCGCGTCGGGGGTCCGCACTTCGACGAATTCGACGTTGGTGCCGTGCGGGAAGGCCGCGTGTCGCGCCAGCGTGGGGCCGTGCGCGTGCAGCAGCTCGGGCTTCGGCGGACCGAAGACGACCAGGTGAGGATTGCCCATGGAGACGGCGCGAACCGTCGTGGGCTCACCGGCGAGCCGTTCGGTCCAGCGCGTGAGCGGATGGTCGGCCACGAGGGGGATGGCCGCGGCCTCGCTCCGCGGGCGGCCCATGCTCACGCGCACCGTGGCGACCTGGCCGGCGGGGTTGCGGCTCACGGCGCACACGCGCAGCCCGGCGTCGGTCTCGACGGCCACTTCCGCGCTCTCGACCCCGTACCTGTCGCACAAGTGCTTGACGAAGCAGCGGATGCCGTTGCCGCACATCTCGGCCCGGGTGCCGTCGGCGTTGAAGTAGACCATGCGCCAGGCCGTCGTGCGGCCGGCAACCACCACGAGCACGCCGTCGGCGCCCACGCCGAAATGGCGGTCGCTCAGCCGTCGGACGACGTCGGGCGACGGCAGGTCGCCCGTCGGGGCGTCGAGCAGGACGAAGTCATTTCCGGTGCCGTGGTACTTGGTGAAACGCATCGTGTCGTTTGCTCCGAAGGGGCGGGGCTTGGAAGCCGTTGCCCATCGAATGGCGCGAGTCCGCGGGCGGTCCCCTGCGCGCCAGTTCGCCCGAGGCCGCTAGGCCGGACGCCGCGTGCGTGTCGGCGCCGGGGGCGGTGGCGTGGGATCGAGCGGCTCGCCACAGGCCGCGCAGAAGCGGTCGGCGTCGCTCGTGGGACGCCGGCACGCAGGACAAGTGCGGCCCTTCGGGCCCGTGGGCACGCGCCGGCCGCAGTGCACGCAGAAATCCATGCCGTCGGTCACCACGGAGCTGCACGCGGCGCAAAACGTGAAACGCAAGGTGGGCTGCGGCACGTCGACCCGAGGGACCGCGAGCAGTTCGAGCGCCACGCAGGCGATGCGGATGCGGTCGCCCGGTTTCAACAGCACCTCGCCCCGCACGGTCTCGCCGTTGACCTGGGTGCCGTTGGAACTCCCGAGATCGACGAGGGTCACGGTATCGTCCTCGACCACGAAGCGGGCATGCCGGCGGGACACGAGGTCGTCGTCGATGACGATGTCGCAGACCGGGTCGCGCCCGAGGAGCAGGTCGCCGCGCGGCAACACGTAGACCCGGTCTTCGCTTCGCAGCTTGAACTCGGTGACCATGCGGCGGCCTCCCACGCCGGCGGCATTCTCGCATCGCGGCGCGGCGGGTGTAAAGCCGGCGAGCGGGCGACGGAACCGGTCGCGCTGACGAAGGCGCGGGCGCGGTGCGCGCGCGGCCCCGTGGGACGCCCGGAATAGACGTTGGATGCCGCGGCTTCTCCTCTCTGCGGCGCCGCTCCACGTTTCGGGCTGAGGCCGTCGAGCGGCGCGGCTGCCGGCCCGGCGGCCGGCTGACCGCCCCTACGGCGGGCCGTCGTGCGAGGGAATGAACGCGCGGCGGGATGGGGTGAGAGCATGTGGCGTATCCTCGCCATGGCGTGTGGACTCTGGGTGGGCATCGGACCCCTGCGGGCCGACGACTGGCAAGTCGAGCGGCCCCTGGCGGGGCCGCGGCCCGCACGCGACTCCCTGCCGGCCCTGAAGGCGCTCGTCGAGCGCCAGCCCCGGGAAGGCTACGCGCTGCGCCAGTACCTGAGGCTCGCGCGCAGCGCCCCCGGGGGGCTCGATGCCCAAATCGCCGACTACGAGACCCGCGCGACGGCCGAGCCGATGACCGCCGTCTGGCCCCTGCTGCTCGGCCACCTCTACGAGGCCGCGGCGCGCTACCCGGAGGCCGCGGCGGCCTTCGACAGGGCCGTGACCCGCGCACCGGAAGACCCGGCCCCCTGCGAGGCCCGGGCCGAGTTGGCTCGCCGCATGAAGGATGGCGCGGCCGCGTTGCGGGCGTACGACGAGGCGGTCAAGCGCGCCAAGGGCCGCGAGGAGCGCGTGCGGCTCCTGCGCCTCACCATCGACGTGGCCCTCGAACTGCGCGACAAGGCCAGCGCCGGGCGGGCCTACGAGCAATGGGTGGCACTCGAACCGCGAAACGTGTTCGTGGCCATGGACTACGCGGCGGCGCTCAGCCGGGCCGGCATGCCGGCCGAAGCCCTGGTCGTCTGGCGGGACGTCGTCGCCCGCGCTGGACGCGAACTCCGCGTCACGGCCATGGCGGCGCGCGAACTCGGCGAGGTGCTCGAGACGCTCGGACGCGACGGCGAAGCCCTCGATACCTACCGCCGGGCACTCGACCGGCTGCCGCGGGGCCACTGGGCGCAGCGCGAGCTCCTCGAACGCCTGGTGGCCGTGCTGCGGCGCCAGGACCGCGTGTCTGCCGCCATCGCCGAAGTCGAGCGACGCGGCACCCGCGACTTCGAGGGCATGCGCCTGCTCGCCCGGCTCTACGAGGAGACCGGCGACGACGCGCGCGCGCTCGCCGCGCTGCGCCGCACGAGTCAACTGCGCCCAAGCGACGTCGGGGTGCGCGAGGATCTCGTGCGGCTGCTGAGTCGCGCCGGCCGAAACGACGAGGCGCTCGGCGAGCGGCGGGCTCTCGTGCGCCTCCACCCCCGCGAGCCCGCGCTGCACCTGCGCCTCGCTGAGCAACTCGTGCGGGCTGCCCAGCCGAAGGAGGCGTTCGCGGTCCTCGAACGCACGGCGCGCGCGTTCCCGAACGACGCCTCGGTGCAGGCCCAACTCGTCGACTTGTACCTGCGCTACAACGCGGCACGCGAACGCATCGAGGCGCAGTACCGCACGCTCATCCGGCTCGAACCGGAAGAGGAATCGCACATCGTCAACCTCGGCGACTACTACTTCGGCGCGAGCCGCCGCGAGGAGGCGCTTGCGACGTGGCGCAAGGTCATCGAGCTGCGCGGGGGCGGCGGGAGCGGCTGGCTTGGCTACGCCGACATCCTGCGCGACCACGACCTCATGCGCGACGCGGAGGCCGCCTACCGCGAGGCGGTCCGCCTGCTCCCGGAAGACGCGCATGCGCGGCGCGGGCTCGCTGCGTTTCTGGAAAAAGAACGGCGCCATGCCGACGCAGAGCGGGAGTGGACAGCCGTGTTGGGGCTCCTGCCGCAGGAACGCCGGCGCGAGCGCCAGGAAGCCCGCGCGCACCTGCTGACCTGCCTGGAAGCCCAAGGCCGGCTCGCGGCAGCGGCCCGGGCCTGGGCACCGGTCGCGACGACGTCGCCGCTCGAGATCGACCAGGCCCTGCTGTTGGCCGAAGCCCGCCAGCGCCTGCGCGACCCGGAGGGCGCGCGCGCCGTGTTCGAACGCATCCTCGAAGCCGACCCCGCCCATGAAGAGGCGGTGGGGTCCCTCGAACGCGTGTACGCGCAGCTTGGCCGGCTCACCGAAGCCGCCGCGCTGCTCGAACGCTGGGCCGCCAACGGCGGCAAGCTCACTCTCGCGCTTCACCGCCGCCTGGCCGACTACGCCCTGCAGCAGAACAAGCCGGAAGAGGCCGTGCAGCACCTGCGACAGGCCGTCGCCCAGGCGCCGGGCGAGCCAAGCGGGCACGTGGCCCTCGGCGGCATGCTCTGGCGGGTCGGCAGCCGCGCGGAGGCCGTGGCGGCCTATGAACAGGCGTTGCAGATCGCCCCGCTCGACCACGACGTGGCCTTCCAGCTCGCCGAGGCCTACCGCGACCTCGGCCGGCGCGCCGACGAAGCCGGCCTGCTGACCCGCATCGTGGGCGATTCGCGCAACGCCCAGGACATCCTGAAGGCCGGTCGGCGCCTACTGCGCCTCGATGTGCGCGTTGCGGCCCTGGCAGAATTCGAGCGGACGCTGCTGCCGCTCGCCGAAGCGGCGACGAGCGGCGGGGCGCACCGCCGCCTGCTCATCGAGCTGTACGCCACGTGGCTCGCGGCCGCCGAGTCCCGGCTGGACGCGCCGCCCGGTGACGACGGCGACGTGCGGCGGCACATCGCCGAACGCGGACTGCGCCCGGTCCTCGATGCGCTCCGAGACGAAGACGCCGGTCTGCGCCTGCTGGCGCTCGGAGTGCTCGAACGGGCGCTGGCCGTGGCGGCCGTTTCGGAACTCACGCGCATGCTGGACGGCAAGGACGCGCTGTTGCGATTTCGAGCGGCCGTGGCCCTTGGACGCATCGGCAGCGAGACGGCCGTGCCGGCGCTCGCACGCCTCATGCGCGACCGCAGTCGCCCGCTTGCGCAGGCCGCGGTGTGGGCGCTCGGGCGGATCCCCGTCCTCGCGTCGCGCGCGCCGCTCTCCGAGGTCGTGGCGGGCCGCGGGTTCGACGTGCGCATGCGCACGCTGGCGGCCCTGGCGCTCGGGGCCCGAGGCCTGCCGGATGCGAGCGAACCGCTCGTCGCGGCACTGCGCGACCCCGTGCCGGCGGTCCGGGTGGCAGCGGCCACGGCGCTCGGTTGGATTGGCGGACTCCGCGAGGCGGGCGCCGCCTTCGGGGTGCGCCTCGAGCGGGAGCCGCCGGACGTGGCGCTCGCGTACCTCTGGGGGCTCACCCGAAACCCCAGCACCGCGGCTTTGCCAACGCTCGCAACCCGGCTTCTGACGGCGGCTCCGGGTGAAGAAGAGCGCGCGGCGCTGCGCGCGCTCCTCGTGGCGGGCCGGGAGCCGAGCGCGCCGGCCGCGGGTCACGGCGACGAGGCCGCCGCCGAGTTGCTGGCGGCATACGACGCCCTCGTCGATGAGCGCGAAGCCCAGATACGCGACGACCGCCTGCCGCTGCCGTCAAGCGCCGCCCTTGGCCCCATCGAGCCGGAGGAACGGGTGCAACGGCTTGGGGCGCTCGCAGCGGTGTTGCGCCCGGCGCTCCAGGCGGTGCTGCGCGGGCCGGATGGCGATGCGCAGACCCGTGCGCTGGAGCGTCTGCGCGGGCACCCGAACGCGCTCACGCTTCGCCCGCTCGTCGAGGCCGGCGACCTCGACGCCCCGGGCGGGCCGCACCTCCTCGTGGCACTGCGGGACATCGTGACGCCTGCCGAGCCGCGCATCGCCGAACTGGCCCGGGTGGGGCCGCCGGCGGTGCGCGCCGCGGCGCTGGCGGTTCTCGGCCGGCTCGGCGGAGACGGCGTGGCCGCGACGATCGAGGCCGAGCTCGACAGCCCGGAGGCCGACGTGCGCGCGGCGGCGGCCGAGGGCCTCGCGGCGCTCGGCACGCCCGCCGCCCGGGCCACCCTGAGGGGCCGTGCCACGCGCGGGCTGCTCGGCTGGCAGGAAGCGCGAGCCGTGTGTCGAGCGCTCTCGCGCCGCCCGGAAGGAGAAGGCATCGACACGCTCGGCCTGCTCGGGCGGTCGGCGTATCGCGCGGTGTGGCAGTGCGCCGTGTCCGCCCTGGCGCGGGCGGAGCAAGAGGAGGCGCTCGACGCGCTGGCCGCGCTGCTCCCGCTGCGGCCGAGCGAACGCGCGGCGGCGGCAGCGGCGGCGCTGCGCGCGCGGCCCGAGCAACGCGCGCGGAGGCTGCTCGAACAGCTGCCGAACGACTCCCCGGCCAGCGTTCGCCGGGCGGCCCGTGGCGAATTCTAGGTTTCGTCCCCCAATTCCCGTTCGAAGTGGGCGCGGTGCACGGCGACACCGCGATGGGGCCCGGATCCGCTCGCGATTGCCGGTGTGGGCAACGGATTCCGACCCGCGGGCTGGGTTGACGCGCCGGAGGCCGCGGTGCTATCGTCTCGCGATGTTCCTAGGCTTGCGGCGCATGATCCGCCACTGGGCGTCTCGCGCCGAGCGGCGCGCGCGCACCGGAACCATCGAGCGGGGGAGCTGAACGGTGAAGACCTGTCCGGGATGTGGGCATCAGAACGAGGACATCTTCCGTTTCTGCCTCAAGTGCGGTGCAGCGCTTGGCCAACGACCCGTGGCGCGCGGCAAGAGTGCGGCCAAGGCCGCCGCCGAGGATGCCAACCGCGTGCTGCTGGAGACCGTCCCGGATGCCCTGCCGCTGCCCGAACTGGAAGCCGCCACGGCAGGCGCCCCGGCGTTGGCGGAGCCGACAGAACCCGCTCGCGACGACATCGCGGCCGCTGGCCCGGAACCGGCGTCCATCGCCTGCCCCGGCTGCGGCCAGCCGGTCGCGCTCGGTCACGCCTTCTGTGCACTCTGCGGTGCAGCCATGGGCGAAGCGGTGGGCCAGGCTTCGTCCGGCGTGGGCCCAACCGCCAGCACCCAGCCCATCGCCGAACCCGCGCCGCAGGTCCAACCCTCACCGCAGGCCGAACCCGAGCCCGAGCCTACGGTCGCCGAACCCGAGCCCGAGCCTGCGGTCGCCGAACCCGAGCCTGAGCCCACGGTCGCCGAACCCGAGCCCGAGCCCGCAGTGGCCGAGCCCGCGCCGGCGGCCGACCGGAAGCCGGCACGCCAACGCGCCGACGCCGCACGCGCGAACGGCTCGCTGACCACGGCCGACCTGCCCATCGTCGCAAACCCAGCCGCCGACGCCGAACGTGCGCGCGATGCAGGTTCCGCCCAGGCGACGGCGCCCATGGCCGTGCAGTCCGCGCGCGAAATCATTGGATTCCTCGTCACCATCCGCCCTGACGGTTCCGAGGCCGAGTCCTACGCGCTGCTCACCGGAGAGACCACGCTCGGGCGCCGCAACTGCGATCTGACCTTCCCCGAAGACGAATACCTGGCCCGGCAGCACGCGCGCTTCGTGTACGCCGCCGGGCAGCTGCGGGTCGAAGACCTGGGCTCCGAACACGGCGTGTTCGCGCGGGTGCGCGAGGCCGCGGTGCTCGAAGATGGCACCCAGTTCCGCGTCGGCCAGGAACTGCTCGCGGTGGCGCTCACCGGAACCGGCCGCGACCGGTGGGGCGAAGTGCGGCAAATCGTGTCCCTCACCGGCGAGCCGCGGGTGTTCCCGCTGCGCGGCGACAACGTGTTCATCGGGCGTGAGCGCGGGCACATCGTCTTCCCCGAAGACGGCTACGTCTCGGGCAGTCATGCTGTGGTCTACCGGCAAGACGAGAAGGTCTTTCTGAAAGACCTGAACAGCAGCAACGGTACCTACGTGCGCATCCGTACGCCCTGGCCGCTCGGCCAAGGCAGCCATGTCCTCGTCGGGCAGCATCTGTTCCGCGTCAAACTCAACAGCTGATCGGACGTCGCATCCTGCCGCTGCCGTCGCCAACTGCGGCGCCCGCGGACCGCACGGCCGCGCCGCGCCGCGCCCGATCGGGGCCGTGGGCAGACGTCAGGGCTGGATGGGCCAGGTCATGGCCACCTGGCCGCGCACCCCGGCGATGCGCAACGTGAAGGCCCGCAGGCCGGGCCCGAACAGGGGCTGGCCCGCGGCAGTGGTCACCGGAAAGCGCACCACGTAGGCCTCGTAGAAAGGTCGGACACACGGGTACAGGGCTTCGAGCTCGGCCCGGCGCCCGGGAGCCCGGACGACGGACAGTGGTGCCACCCGGGTGTCGGGGTCGGTTTCGAGCCAGATTTTCCACACGGAGTCGGATTCTGCGAAGTCGTTCCAGGCCCATTGGTGCGTGAAAACGGCCAACACGAATTCGTGGGCCTGGGCGTGGTCGGCCTGCTCTTCCTGCCAGCGGGCCGCGCGTTGCGTCGCCGGCCAGTGCTGCTCACGCGCCAGGAAGGCGGTCTCGGCAGCCCGAAACGCCAGCGAGCGATACGTTGCGCAGGCGAAGATGCGGCTCTCGAACTGCTCGTAGGCGCGGTCTTTGCGGGTCCAGGCGTCACGGACCCGGCCGTATTCGGAAGCCGAGATGTCGCGGTCGGGCGGGAGCAGACGCAACGGGACCGGCCGGCAAGCTTGCCCACAGAGGCCCAGCGCAAGTCCCACGAGCAGCAACCGCCGCACCCGACGCGCCGCGGGAGGCGGACCCGGGAGGCCCCGGCGCGGAGAGGTCATGGGCTTCATGGGCGTCCTCCGGCACGCGGGGGAGCAACCCGCGCGCCCCTCGCAACCGAGGTCTCGGAACCACCCGACAGGCGGCGCTGCTGGGGAGCGCAGCGCTCTCGCGCCCCGCAGGCGCTCACTCCGCCGAATCGTCGGCTCGGCCGGCGCGTGCGGGGGCCTCGTCGCGGCGTTCGCTCGCGGCCGCGCGCTCTTCGCTGAGACCTGTGCGGGCGCTGCCGCCCTCGGAGCGCTCGGTCGCCCGCCGGCGCCGGGAGTCGGTGGCCTCGCTGCGCGCGGGGCGGGAAGTGAACGGCCAGTCGTCGGCGCGTTCGGTTCCCTGGGTGGCACTGGCGGCCCGGCGCCCCGTGACGACCGCGGGCGCGGCCGGGCTGGCGGTCGGCCGACGTGCGGAACGTGCTTCGGTGGCGCGCGCGGTGTCGCCGTCGGTGCCGCCGGACATGTCGATGCGGCCCCGAACCGCTGCCCCTTCGGCCACGACGACGCGCGGAGCCGCGACATCGCCGACGACCCGGCCCTCGGACGTGACCTCGATGAGGTCGGTGGCCGACACGTTGCCGACGAGTGTGCCCGCAACGAGGACGTGCTGGGCCTCGACGTTGGCCGACGCGACGCCCGTGCGCTGGACGAGCAGGGAGCCGCCCAAGCGGACGTCGCCTTCGAGCCGGCCGAGCAGTTCGACGTCTCCGGAGCCCTCGATCTGGCCCCGCACCAGGGTGCCTTCGGCGATGACGGTCTTGCGCTCTTCCATTCGCGGTTCCTTTGCGTTGCGCGAGGCCCCTACGCGGAGACCTCCATCTCGATCTTGCCTTTGAAGACGGCCCCGTCGGCAATGTGCACGCGCGGCGCACGGATATCGCCCAGCATGCGCCCGGCGGGCTTGATCTCGATTCGGTCGAGCGCCTGGATGTTGCCCGTGACGGCGCCCGCCACGACGACGCTGCGCGCACGCACGTCGGCTTCGACGGCCCCTTCGGCTTCGACGAAGACCGTCTCGTCGAGGGCGATGCGGCCACGAACGGCTCCGAGCACGACGAGGGGCTCGTTGCCGCTCACTTCACCATCGATGCGCATGGTGCTCCCGATGACCGTGTCGGCCATGGACTCCCTCCTAAGCCCGGTTGCGCGGTTCCGGCGGGCGCAACCCGTCGGGCAGCTTGACGCTCATGAGGATGCGCCCCGTGAAGGAAGCCTCGTCTTCGATGACCAGGCGCGGGGTTTCGAGGTCGCCCCGCACCGTCGCCCCGGCGCACAGCGTGATGCGTTCGGTGGCGAGCACGGTGCCTTCGAGGCTCCCTTCGACGGTGAGGGCCTGGACCTTGACGTTGGCCACCACCCGGCCTTCGCTACCCACGTGCAAGTGGTTCGCCAGGTCGATGGTGCCTTCGACGGTGCCCCGGATGAGCAGGGGTTCTTGCCCGCTCACGTCGCCGCGAATCGTGGTCCCGCTGCCGATGACGTCCGCAAACTCGCTCGCCATCTCGATCTCCTCCCGGATGAAAGGCGACGGGACCGTATCAGGAGCGGCCCGCCCTTGTCAACGCGGACCCGGCCCCGGATATCGTCGGGCGGCGCGCTGCCAGGAACCCGGGGAGTCGGGCCCGCCGGCAACGAACCGAGCGAGCCCCGGACCGGAGGCAGGCTCTCGGTCCCTGTTCACGGCGCAGCCGCGGCGGGGCCGGCCGGTGGATTGGCCGCACCCCGGCGAAACGGGTCGACGCCGAGGGCGCGCAACGCGGCCAGCGCACCGTCGCCCACGGGACCCGTCGGTTCGAGGGTGACGGCCAACCGAAAGGCGTCTTCGGCCTCTGTGCGGGCGGCGCGCTTCTGCAGGATGTGTCCGAGGTGCAACAACGATTCGGCGAGTTCGAGTTCGGGGTCGAGGGCGGCAAGGCGCAGTGAGGCGCGCACTTTGCGTTCGGCGTCGCCGAGCCGACCGGCCTGGAAGTCGATCCAGCCCTCGGTGTCGAGATAGAAGGCCGACTGCCCGGGGTCGAGCGTCCGGGCGCGCCGCACGAGTTGCAGCGCCTCGTCGAGGCGCTCGCCTCGCCGCGCGAACAAGTATGCAAGATTATTTGGAAAAGCCGACATTCTCGGCGCCCGCTCCATGGCCGTCCGGTAGACCTCCTCGGCCCCCCGGACGTCGCCGAGTTTTTCGAGCAGGTCGGCGTGCCACGTCACGTCGCGGAGGTCGGTGGGGTTGCGGTCGAGCAGCCCTTGGATGGCCGGCAGCGCCAGCGGCGCGAGCATGTCGCGCTCGGCGGCCGTGAGCAGGGGCTCGCGGTCGGTCAGATCGCGCACTGCCGAGAGGACCGCTTCGTGGCGCACCACGGGCCCCTCGGCCGCTTCGAGCCGTTGCCAGGCATGCGTTGCAAGCGCGGGCTGGCGCACCTGGAGCGCCAAGCGCCCGAGCAGCGACAGGCCTTCGCGCCTTCCGAAGGCGGCCTGCGCGAAGCCGTCGATGGCCGCGCGGGCATCGCCGCGTTTCGGTTGCAGGATGGAGGCGGCCGCACCGGCAAGCAGCGCCCCCGGCAGGTACGGACGCTCCAACAGGGCCGCGTCGGCCCACTCGGCCAGCAATTCGCCGAAGCGGGCGGCCCTGCCCGGATGCAGCAGCAGCGTGGCGGCGGCCTCGACCCGCACGAAGGCGGCGGCGGCCGGGGCGGCGGCCACAGCGCCGTCCACGGCGGCGCGGGCCCCGGCCGCATCTTCCTCGCGGAGCGCCATGCGTACACGCAGCTGGGCGGCACGCAGGGCGCCGTTCGGATCGGACGCGCCGGGGTTTGCGCCATCCGCCCGCTCGAGCCAGCGCCGCGCGCAGCCGTGGGCAAACGCATCGACGCAGAGCTCGGCGGCATCGAGGGCCGCCGACCCGGCGTCGGTTTGGAGAGAGACGAGCCGTTCGAGGTAGGCCTGGCCCCGGCGCTCCTGCCCACGCCGAAATGCGAGGACCGCCGCGGCTCGAAGGCTCTTCGGGTCGCCCCGGTCGAGTTCGACGACGCGCTCGGCTGCATCGAGCCCGACGTCGCTGCCGGGGACGCGTTCGAGCGTGGCCAAGACCTCCTGCCATCCCTGCAGGGGGCTCGTGGCGTGGCGCACCCGCAGCTGGGCCTGCGCCTCGGCCGTCGGCATGTCGCCCGAGAGGACGGCGACGCGGAGCCGTGCGCGGCGCAACTCGGCCGCGCCCGGGGCCACGAGCAGCAGGCGGTCGAGGGCTGCGCCCGCGAGGTCGTAGCGCTGCGCCTCGGCCGCGGCCATCCAGAGGGCTTCGTCGGCCAACCGCTGGTCGTCGCGGTCGCGCAGGGCGTCGGCCCAGCGGGCCGGCAGTTGCTCGCCGAGCCCGGCTTCGGAGAGCGCCCGGCCGTAGGCCCCGAGGGCCGCGGCGAGTTCTTCGGCCCGGTCGAACTCGACGTGCGGCAGAGCGGGCGCCATGAACCGGACGGCCTCGGCCGCGTCGCCGCCCTCGAGATAGGCCTCGCCGACCCGCAGGCGCTCTTCCTGCGGTCGTGCGCTGTTCTGTAGGAGCCGTTCGGCCTGCGCCGCGGCGTCGCTCGGCCGCCCGAGCCGCAGGTCGAGCGCGATGAGCAGCCGCGCGGCCGCGGGCGACCCGCTCGGTTCGAGGGCGTCGGCCAGTACGTCGGCGGCCTCCGCCACGAATCCACGGTCGCTGAAGGCGGCCACGGCCTCGCGCAGCGCCTGCGCGTCGCGCTCGTTGTCGTCCGCGTCGCGGGCGAGTTCGGCAAGCGCCGCCACCGCTTCCGCAAGCCGCCCCTGCCGCAAGTGTTCGCCGAGCAGCAGCGCCCGCAGCCGTGCCTCGTCGCGGCCGACGAGCGTGCTCGCCCGCTCAACCAAGGAGAGCAGGCGGGGGCCGTCGCCCCGTTCGCCAAGAAAGCCCACGATGTCGGCCAGAAGCGCCAGGGCCGAGGGCCGTTCGGCCTCGAGCTGGACGCCGAACGGTAGGCGCCGGCCCGCCTCGCGCAGCGCCGCCAGGAACTTGTCGAGCGCGCGGTCGGGCTCACCGAGTGCGTAGCGCAGGCGGGCTTCGGCATGAAGGCCCTCGGGCGAGGGCCGCAGCCGATTGGCTTCTGCGGTGTAGCGCAGCGCATCGGCGGGCCGGCCGGCGCGCTCCATGGCTGTGGCCGCCGCCAGCAGGGCCTCCGGGCGTTCGCGCGCGGTGGCCAGGTGGTGTTCGACCGCCGCCAGCAGCCGCTCGCGTTCACCGCCAAACGACAGCAGCTCCGACAATTCGAGCAGGGCTTCGCGGGCCTCTTTCTCGGGGGCGACCTGCACGGCGCGTTCGAGCAGCCCCGCTGCCCGCGCGTAGTCCTGGCGGCGCAGGAGGAGTTTCGCGGCCGCCGAGAGCACTCGCTCGGGACGCGCCAGCAGCTCGGCCAGGGACCCTTCCGCCTCCGCCAGCCGCCCGGCACGGAACAGCATGTCGGTACGCGCCAGGGCCTGGTCGGCGGAGGCCGGGGCGAGCCCTTCGGCCAGCCGGTAGAGATTCGCCAACATGCCCGGCTGGCCCGCGCGCAGACAGAGCCGGCGGATAACCTTGAGCACGGCCGACAGGGACTCCGCGCGCTGGAGCGCCGTGCCGAAATCGGCCTCGGCGTCGCGCAGCCGTCCGGCGCGCAGCAACAGCTCGGCGCGCAACAGGTAGTGTTCGGCCGTGGCCTGGCCGTCGGCGGCCGCCTCGTCGAGCACGGCGAGCGCCTGCGTGTCGAGCGCGTGTTCGGCCAGCAGCCGCGAGGCCGCGAGCCGCACGTCGGCGCTGCGGCCCCGCAACCGCACGTAGCGCTGGAGTTCCCGAAGGGCGCCATCGTGGTCCTGTTGCGCAATCAGCACGGCAATGAGGGCGCGCACCACGTCGAAGTCGCCGGGGCTCTCGTTGCGCAGCGCGACGAGGAGGCGCGCCGCCTCGCCGTACTGGCCGAAGCGCGCGAGGGTGCTCGCCGCGATGCGCAGGGCTGGCGCGCGCTTGGGCGCTTCGGCGACGAGTCGGGCCGCGAGCGGCGCGATGCGCTCGGGGATGCCAAGCCGCGCGTAGCCGTCAGCCAGCGCGTCGAAAACGCTCGACACGTAGCGGGCGTGCGGCGGCTCGAACACGCGTTCGAGCAGCGCCACAGAGCGTCGCACCTGCCCGGCCTGCCGGTAGAGCTCGGCGATGCGCCGGGTCGGCCCGAAGCCGCTCTTGGATTCGCGCGCGAGATAGGCATCGAAGGCCGCGTCGGCTTCGGCGTAGCGGCGCATTTCGAGGTAGCAGCGGCCGATTGCCACCTGGACGTCGGGACGCTCCGAAACGGGCTTCGCGAGCCGCCGATACGCTTCGAGGGCCAGGTCGGGCAGCCCGAGGTTGAGGAGCGAATCGGCGAGCGGGCGCAGGCTCTCGGGCGCGGCACCCTCGGCGAAGAGCGCCCGGCGGAGATGGAAGCGCGCGCGCTGCAGCTCGCCGCGCCGGGCCAACACTTCGCCGACGCGCCGGTGGAGGTCGGGTTCGCCGAGGTCGACGTCGCCCAGGTCGGCGATGAGCGCCAGCGCTTGGGGCGTGCGCTGCTTGCGCAGCAGGGCCTGCACGGCCTGGCGGGCGGCACGGCCGCGATCGGCGGCCCCGGCGACGAAGCGCTGGAGCCAGCGCAGCGCGTGCGCAGGGCGGCGCGCGTCGAGGAGCAGGTCGACGAGTTCGAGCACCAGCGCGGGGTCGTCGGGCCGCAGCGGAACCAGCTGTTCGAGCACGTCGATGAGGTACGGCTTGAACGCCGGCTGACTGGCCAGGGTGCGCCGGACCTCGTCGAGGGCGGCCGCGGGGTCGGGCGAAAGCCGGGCATAGGCCAAGAAGTGGTCGCGCGCGCGCGCCGCACTGCCCACCCCGTCGCGCAGGTCGAGTTCGGCGAGGAGCCGGTGGGCATCGGCAGCCCGGGGGGCGCCGGCCGCCGCGGCGTGCCGTTCGAGAAACGGACGGGCGGCGGCGGCGCGACCCACCCGCACGAAGCGCTCCCCGACCCGGAACGTGGCCTCGGCGGCCGGACCCGCCGCGTCGGCGAACCGGGTGAGCACGGCCTCCTCGTCCTGGCTGCGGCGGGTCAGCCGATAGACTTCGGCCAGCGCCAACGCCACGTCGAGGTCGGCCGGCAGCGCGGCCAGTGCCTCGACGAGCAGACCCTCGGCCCGCGCGTGCGCGCCGAACGTCAGGAGGGCGAGCCCCACATCGCGCAAGGCCATGGGTCGTTGCGGTGCCGCCGCGACGTACGCGGCAAACGCCCGGTCGCGCTCGGCCGCCTTGCCTTGGCGTCCGGCGACGAGCCCGGCACGCAAGAGGAGCCGCGGCTCCTGCGACGCAAGCGCGGCGTGGCCGCGGTACAGCTCGGCGGCGGCCGCGTCGAACTGGAGCGTTTCGAGCACTTCGCCGGCGGCCAACACCGCGTCGGGCGTGCCGCCGGCTCCCTGCACGAAGGCCCGCAGCGCCGGCTCGACGGCGTCGGCGGCTCCGGTACGGGCCCGGAGGCGCGCGGCCGCCGCCACCGGTTCGATGGAGGTCGGGCGCTCGCGCCCGGCCGCCGCGTACCACTCCAGCGCGGGAGCCGTGGCCGAGAACCGGTCGAGCAGCGCGCCGGCCTGCATGGCCAGTGAGAAACGCGCGGCCCCGTCGGCGGCGGCGGCAAGCGCGGCCTGGAGGAGGGGTTCGGCGCAACCGACGTCGCGTCGTTTCAGGCACAGTTCGGCGCGGCGCAGCGCGAGGGCCGGGTCGAAGGCGCCGAGGGCAGCCGCCTTGGCGCAGGCGGCATCGGCCTCGGCCGCGCGGTAGTCGCGCTCGTAGTAGTCGGCCACCGCCAGCCAGGCCTGCCGCTGCTCCTCGGCTTGCGGGCCGGCGAGGCGCACGTATTCCTCGAAGAACGAACCGGCAATCTCTTCGGCTCCGGCCGCGGCGGCGGCCTTGGCGCGGCGGTAGACGACGTCGCGACGCTCGGCGTCGGCGTTGGCCAACGCGAGGGCCTTGACGTAGGCCGCGTCGGCGCTGCTCTGGCGCCGGTCGTCGGCGGCGGCGTCGCCCAGGGTGAGGGCGACGCGGAACTGCAACCGGCGCAGTTCCGCCGTGGCGAGCGCCTCGGTGGCCCCGAGAAAGCCGAGCCAACGCTCGGCGGTGGCGGCATCGGATTCGGCGAGCGCGGCTTCGACCTGACGCTGGAGCGCCGGGGCGAGCCAGGGACGGCCGGTGAACGGGACGCCGGCGGCCTGGAGCGCATCGAGGGTGCCGAGCGCCGCGCGTGGCAGACCGGCCCGCAGGGCGGCCTCGACGAGCAACCAGGCGGGCTCAGGGCGCACGGGGCGGACTTCGCCGGCCGCCCGCACGGCGAGCAGGGCGTCGTCGGGGCGATCCTGGGCCAGCCGGACCGCGGCGAGCCGCACGGCCGCACGTTCGTCGGCCGGGTCGCCCAGCAGCCGCGCCGCGAGCCGCTGTTCTTCGAGGCGAAGCGCCTCGGGCGAACTCGGCAGGGGTTCGGTGCGCAGCGGACCGGCGCAGCCGAACCCGAGCAGGGCCAGCCCCAAGGCCACCGCGCGGGCCAACGGGCCAGGCCCGGGCGCGACGCGGGAAGCCGAGGCCCCGCCGGGCGGCGGGACGAGCGGGGAGAGGGTCGCCATGGTTCACACCAAGTTTCGCGCGCGGCCCGGCAGGCGGGCGCGCGGCGCGGTCGGCGGCTACCGGATGAGCGGCGCAACCTTGCGCGCGAAGTACGTGAGGATGAGATCGGCGCCGGCCCGCTTGATGGCCGTGAGCGTCTCGAGGGCCGCGCGCGTGCCGTCGACCCAGCCGCGTTCGGCGGCGGCGAGAATCATGGAGTACTCGCCGCTCACCTGATAGGCCGCGACGGGCACGTCGAAGGCACGGCGCACGGCGGCGATGACGTCGAGGTAGGCCAGCGCGGGTTTCACCATGACGATGTCGGCGCCCTCGGCGACATCGAGCGCCACTTCGCGCAGCGCCTCGCGCACGTTGGGCGGATCCATCTGGTAGCCGCGGCGGTCGCCGAACTGGGGCGCCGACTCGGCCGCATCGCGGAAGGGGCCGTAGAATGCGGACGCGTACTTGGCGGCGTACGACAGAATGGGCAGGTGGTCGAAGCCGCCGGAATCGAGGGCGCCGCGCAGATGCCCCACCCGTCCGTCCATCATGTCGGAAGGGGCCACGATGTCGGCCCCGGCCCGGGCATGGCTGAGCGCCTGGCGCGCCAGCAGCGGCAACGTGCTGTCGTTGTCGACTTCGCCGTCGACGATTTGGCCACAGTGGCCGTGGCTCGTGTATTCGCAGAGGCAAACGTCGGTGATGACCACGAGATCGGGCACGGCTTTCTTGATGGCACGCACGGCCCGCTGGACGACCCCTTCGTCGTCGTAGGCGCAGGTGGCGAGGGCGTCCTTGTGGTCGGGAATGCCGAACAGCAGGACCGCCGGCACGCCGGCGTCGCGAACGGCCCAGGCCTCTTCGACGATGGTGTCGGGACTGAAGCGGAACTGGCCCGGCATGGAGGCGATGGGGGCTTTGACCCCCTGCCCCGTCTGGACGAAGAGCGGCATGATGAGGTCGTCGGTGCGCAGCTGCGTTTCGCGGACCATGCGCCGCAGCGGCTCGCTCCGGCGCAATCGGCGCATACGGGTGATGGGGTAGGCCATGGTCACTCCTCAATCGCGGAAGGCGCGACGCGGGAAACCCGGAGGCACCGGGCCCGTGGGGAACCCGACCCTCAGGCCCCCTCGGGCGCCGCGCTGCCCGGACCCGCGTCCGTGGCGCATTCGGTCCAATAACGAGCCAGGGCCTCGACCAAGTCCGGGACGGTGTAGCGGTCGGGCAACACCGCGACGTCGAAGCCCAAACTGCGGGCCGTGTCTTCGGTGATGGGGCCGATGGCGGCGACGGCGGTGTCGCGCACGAGGTCGAGCGCGCGTTGCCGCCCACCGGCAAGCTCGACGAAGTTTCGGACCGTCGAGGAACTCGTGAAGATGACGGCGTCGGGCGGCGGTCCCGCGAACGCGGCGGCAAGCGCGCTCGCCCCCTGGCTCGGCACCCCGGTGCGGTACACGCAGACGACGTCGATGTGCCCGCCGGCCGCGCGCAGGGTGTCGGGCAGCACCTCACGGGCCTCGGCCGCACGCGGCAGCAGAAAGCGAGCGCCGCGTCCGGCTTCGGCGCGCAGCGCTTCGGCGATGCCTTCGGCGCGGAAGTCGTCGGGCATGAGTTCGGCCCGCACGTGCCGCCCAAGCAACGCCTCGGCCGTGGCGGGCCCGATGGCGCAGATGCGCCGCGCGGCCAGCTCGGCCTCGGTGCGGCCCGCCGCGAGCAACCGCTCGATGAACAGCCGCACCGCATTGGCGCTCGTGAAGATGACCCAATCGTAGGTGTCGAGTTCGGCAATGGCGCGGTCGACGGGCCCCCAGTCGTCGGGCGGCACGATTTCGATGGTGGGGCACTCGATGGGCAGGGCGCCGCGCGCACGCAATTCATCTGTGAGTTCAGCGGCTTGTTCAACGGCACGCGTGATGACGATGCGCCGTCCTTTGAGCGACATGGCGTCTCCCGGTGCGCCCACGAGGTCGTCGAGGGTGGTGATGGGCACCTCGCCGAGCGCAAACAGGCGGCAGACCGTGGCGGCCAACCGGTCGCCTTCGTCGGTCGCCGCCGCGTCTTTGAGTTCCTGGATGAGGTGGTGGAGCGCCCGCCGCACCACGGCATCGCCCATGCACTCGAGGGCGCGGCGCTGCCGGTCGTCGAGCGGCGGCAGCCGATGCACGGTGCGGTCGAGTTCGCGCTTCGTGAATTCCTTGAACTTACGCCGCAAGGCCCCGATGACCGGGTGGACGCGCATACCCTGAAACTGGGTGAGGGCGCGGTCGGCTTCCTGTTCGAGCAGGGCCTGGGCCCGGGCGGCTTCTTGCTCGCGCGCGGCCACGTGTTCGAGCACGACGGCCTGCAAGTCGTCGATATTGTAGAGGTAGACACGGTCGAGGCGGGCCACTTCGGGCTCGACGTCGCGCGGTAGGGCGATGTCGACGATGAACAGCGGCCGATAGCGCCTGCGAGCGAGCGCCGACTTGACCATGACGCGCGTCAGGATGGGCTCTCGCGACGCCGTGGACGAGATGACGATGTCGCAGCGTTCGAGCAACGCGGGGAGCTCGCCGAGCGGCTCAGCCGACCAGCCGTGGCGCCGCGCCAGATCGGCAGCGCGCTCGAGGCTGCGATTGGCGATGATGACCTGCCGCGCGCCGTCGGCCTGCAACTTGGCCGCCGCCTGCTCGGCCATCTCGCCCGCGCCGATGAGCAGCACGGTGCACGCCCGCAGGTCCGAGAAGATGAGGCCGGCCAGTTCGGCGGCCGTGGACCCGACGCTGACGGTCGAGCGCCCGATGCCGCTTTCGCTGCGCACGCGTTTCGCCGCCTTGAGGGCCCGGGTGACCGTACGATGGAGCAGTGCCCCGGCCGTCTGCGCCCGCTGCGCAGCATCGAAGGCATCTTTGATCTGGCCGAGGATCTGCGGCTCGCCGACGACGAGCGAGTCGAGGCTGGCGGCCGTGCGCATGACGTGTAGCAGCGCCTCACGGCCGCGCTTGGCGTAGAGGTGCGGTCGCAGCGCATCGGCGGCCATGCCGGCGCGCGCCGCCAGCCATTCCACAAGCGCCCGTTCGCCTTCGGGGGCGTCGCGTTCGCTGCGCTGCGCGGCCAGGATCTCGACGCGATTGCAGGTGGATACGATCAGCGCCTCGGAGAAGCCGGGGGCCGCCGTGAGTTCGTGCAGCAGCCGCGGCAGTTCGTCGGCCGCAACGGCGACGCGTTCGCGCAGCGCGAGCGGGGCGGTTCGGTGGCTGAGCCCGACGAGGAGGAGCTGCATGACCCCCCCTTAGCGCGGTGCCCGGAAGTAGTACAGCATGACGACGGCCACCGTTCCGAGATACCCGAGCGCCAGCAGCATGGCCGCCCGCCGGCCGCTCCAGCCGGTGACGAGGCGCAGCCCGACGAGGATGCCGAAGACCCCCCACGACACGAAGGCCAGGACATGCTGCGGTTCGGGGGACCACTCGGGGCGCAGCTGCAGGAGCCACACGGCCCCCAAGATGGCGCCAAGCGTGAACAACCCGAAGCCGACTCCCAGCGCGCGGAACATGTGCCGTTCGAGCCGTTCGAGCGGCGGCAGGCGCCGCACCAGCGGCATGAAGGGCCGGTGACGCAGTTGCTGTTCCTGGACCAGGTAGAGGCAGGCCAGCACGAACGACGTGGTTAGCCCGAGAAAACCGAGCCCGCTCGCGCCGATATGCACGAGGGCCAGGGACGTGGGCACCGTTGCGTCGGCGGCCATGACCGCATGACCGCTGAGCGCCGCCGCGTAGAGGACTACGGCCGCCACGGGCGCGGCGAAGGCCCCGCCGAGGGCAACGCGCTGCCACAGGACCGGCAGCAGGCGGAGGATGGCCACCGGCAGCCCCACGAGCAGCACGGGCCAGCCCCGCGTCCACGAGAAATCGCCGGCCCCGGCGCAGTAGCACGCGGCCGCGAGATGGCCGAGCAGCGCGCCCGACAGCCCGAGACGGGCAACGCGCAGCCAACGCTCGTTCTGAGTCCACAGATACAGCGCATAGAGCCCCGACACGATGACGTAGAGGCTCGCGGCAATGCTCAGTGCCGTGGATGCGCCCATGCTCTCTCCCCTCGCGACGCCGGCGCAGGCCGTGACGCGCCCTCACCATAGCACAGGGCGCGCCGCGCCGGGGATGGCAGCGCCCGCGCGGGGCGCGTCCGGGGCGCGGGCGCAAGGCGCGGCCGGGCGTGGGCTGGCGGCGCGCCGGCCGGAATGCCGGGAGCCACGCCCGCGCAGCCGCTACTGAACCTTGAACGGCACGTTGACCGTCTGGGACGGGGCCGAGAACGTCGGGAATTGGAGGGACTTGAGAGCCGACACCACGCAACCCGCCGTGGCCGAGCCGCTGAACGGTGCGTTGACGACGGACGCATTGGTCACAGTGCCGGAGCCGGCAATGGAGATGCGCGTGCGCAGAAACACCGAGCCTTCCTGCTTGGGCCCGTTGGACTCGTAGCAGCCCCGCACCTTGTCGGCCACCGAGCTGACAACGCGCTTGATGTCGACCGGACTCAGGAGGTCGCGTGCGTCCTCGTCGTCGCTCGCCACCGAGGACGAACCGGCCGCGGGCTTGGGCGCCTCGGCGGGGGCGGGCTGGCTCGGGCGGGCGAGTTGGTTCAGCAGATCGGCGGCCGCCGTTTCGCTGCCGGCAGGGGCCTTTTCGGGCGTCTTGCCGGGCTTGGCGGCCGGCGCGGGGGCAGGTCGGGGCGCGGGGGCCGCGGGGGCCACGGCCACCTGCGGCTCGCGTTCACCCCCCGGGCGGCGGGCCGGCGGGCGCTTGGGATCGCTTGCCGGAACGGCAGCGGCCGGGACGGGGGCC
>CAYRCM010000043.1:0-33891 GCA_964422715.1 uncultured Myxococcales bacterium
CGCGGGGACCGCCGGCGCCACATCTACGGCCACGACCGATGCGCGTGCGGCCGGGGCGGCGGGCGGCGCCGGCGGCTCGGCGAGCAGCGGGGCGCTGCGCGGCGCTGCGCGGTCGGGCGCCCCCGGCTGTTCCATGGGCGGCGCCTGCTCGGCCGTGTCGCTGGCCGGACCCGTGTCGTCGGCTAGCCCTTCGCTCGTGGCGCGGGCGACAGCGGTCCGCGCCGCGGGTCCCCGCTCCTTCGTCCAGACGCCGGCCTGGGGCCCCTGGATGCGCCCCGGGGTGACGAGGGCCGCCAGCCGTTCCCGCACTTCCTCGGCCGAACTCGGGCGCCATCCCGGGTCTTTTTCAAGGAGCTGGTCGACCAGATTGCGCAGCATCGCCGGGATGGGCCGGCCCTCGACCCGTTCGGGCAGTGCCGGTGCGCGCGTGGTGAGGTGTTGGAGCAACACGTCTCGGCGCGTGGGCCCTTCGAAGGGGGGCCGGCCCGTGGTGAGTTCGTAAAGCAAGACCCCCAAGGCGTAGAGGTCGACGGCGGGTGTTACCGGATCGCCGCGTACTTGCTCGGGAGCCATGTACTTGGGCGTGCCGAACACGCTCTCGGGCGCGCTTGCGGCCGGATCGGTGCCGCCCAGGTTGGCGATGCCGAAGTCAATGACCTTGACCCAGTCGGTTTCTTTGTGAAACGTGCACAGCAGAATGTTGTCGGGCTTGAGGTCGCGATGCACGATGCCCTTTTCGTGGGCCTCGTCGAGTGACTTGCACACCTGCACGCCGATGAGGGCGAGCCGCTTGACCGGCAGCGGCCCCTCCTCCAGCAGCACGGCGGCCAGCGACTTGCCGCGCAGGTACTCCATGGCGATGAAGAGGTAGCCGTCTTCGGAACAGCCGAAGTCGTGCACCTTGATAGTGTTCGGGTGGGAGAGGCGGCTCAGCGCCCGTGCCTCGTTGTAGAAGCGTTTGATTTCGCGTTCTTCGTCGGCGAGACTCTTGTGCAGCACCTTGAGCGCGACCTCGTGCTGCACGTACACGTGGCGGGCCCGAAAGACCCACGCCATGCCGCCCTGCCCGATGAGCGACTCGACCAGGTAGCGGTCGTTGAACACCTGGCCTTCGAGCGGCGGGGGCGGCGCCGAGCGGCCGGGTGGCGCTGCGCTCACGAGCGCCGCCCCGTCTCGCGGGCATTGGGTTTCGGGGCCCCGGTATCCACAATTGGGGCACTGCTTCATGCGCAACGCGTCCGTTTCCAGCCCCAGGAAAGCAGCGCTATCCTACTCGCGGCCGCGGCAACGAATCAACTCCGCCAGGGCCGCAAAGCGCTTGTGACGGGGCGCGGCCCGCGCTAGACTGCCGCCCGGCACTAAGGCCCCTGAGCGGTTACGCCCAGGCAGCGGAGGAAGCCCATGTCGTTTCCGTGGTACGACTATCAGGTACCGCGTTTCTACGCCGACACGTTCCCTGAGAAGCGCGCGTACATGTTCCGCAAGGAAATCGCCCGCCGCGTGCGCATCCTGCGTTCGCTCGGCCACTCCAAAGAAGAGGTCAAACTGCGCATTCTGGGTCACCTGCTGTGGGACCTCGAACTGCACCAATCGTCGCCTATCCTCGACGACTACGAAGGCGTCATCGACTGGGTCTGGCAGCGCGGCTAAGGGCCCGTCTTCGAATAACCTCTACACTCGGTCGCCGATGCATCCCGGCGGGCTGCGTTGCGCTCCCTGCGGGGCATACCGGGGGTTGGCGCAGTCGCGCGCCTTGCCGGCCGGGTGCCTCGGCGCCCTCGGTGTGGCGATGTCGTTCAGCGACGGGCTCTGACGCGTCCGGCACGGCTGGCTCGCCCAGAGGGCCCTCGCGGCCGCACGCTCGTTGCCTGGTCTGTGTGCGCTGCGAGGCGCTCGCGGCGGGCTGGGGGTCGAGAGGCTAAGGGCCGGCAGGCGTGGGGGGCGGTGCAAACGACGGAGCCTCGACGTCGGGCAGCTCGACGTCGTCGACGATGCCCACAACGACGGCCTTGACCGGTCCGGTGGCCGAAAGGCCCAGCAACTGCCGTCCACAGTTGCCCTCGTCGACGAAAACGACCAGTTCGCCTTCACCCGCATCGACCAGATCGACGGCCACCACGGCGGTCTTGTAGGGCTGCAGCTGCGGCGTGAGCGGCTGCACCATGAGCAGCTTGTGGCCGGCGTAGTCGGGATTCTTGATGGTAGACACCATGTTGCCGATGACTCTGCCGATCAGCATGGGGTGCCTCCGCGCGCGTCGTCGTCGGCCTTGGAAAACGTGGTGCTCCGGGCGCCGTCGACGATGACGCAAACCTCGTCGACGATGCCGAGGATGCCGTGGTCGACGGGGGTGAACCATTTTTCGAGCACGAGCGCCCCCTCGCGCCCGTCGATGCACCAGACGACCTCGCCCGGCCCGGCCATGTGCGTGCCGTCGGCGGCGACGACCGGGTCGCCGACCGGGCGCGCGTGTTCGTCGACGGGCTGCACGACGAGCAGCTTGACGCCTTCGAGCGCCTCATGCTTGAGGGTGGCAACGACGGTGCCCATGACCCGTGCGAGGAACATGTCGGCCCTCCGTGGCCCGCGCGCTAGACCATGATCTTCTGGCGCATCTGCTCGTGCAACTGCGGAACGATCACGGCGTTGACGAGCAGGCCGACTTCCTTCGTGAGGTCGAGCGCCGCTTTGACCCCGGCCTGCACCTCTTCGAGCGCGCCCACGAGCAGGAAGAACGATTTGCCGCCGAGCCCATTTGCGAGCCGAATCTCGGTCAGCGTAATGTCGGCGGCCTTGGCCGCGGCATCGGCCGCCACGATGGTGGAGGCGACGCTGATGGTCTCGAAAATGCCCAGGGCTTCGACGTCTTTGACAGCGACGCTACCGGTCAACGCCGGGAAGACGGAGAGGTGCACGTTCGGCAGCAGCAGGTGGTCGACGATCCAGTCGCGGCCGACGGCTCGCCCGGCCTCCATGGCCTCGTTGACGGGGTCGGTGAGGCCGCTGACGAGCACGATGAACTTGCCCGGGCAGACGGGGCGCGCTTCGAGGAGCTGGACGGGCGCCCGCTTCACCATGGCATCGGCGACTTCGATGCCGGCGGCCACGCTGTTCGTCTCGACCATGCCGATGGCGGGGTCCATGGGCCACTACTCCTGCTCGATGACGACGTGCTGCAACGTGACCTCGCGGACCACGCCGGCGATGGACGCGTGCACGTTGGCGCCAAGCGCGCCCTCCGGGATGCGCCCGACAAGGGCGCCCACGGCGACGCGGTCGCCGCGGCGCACGACCGGTTCGGCTGGCGCGCCCACGTGTTGTTGCAGCAGGATGCGTACGGCGCGCGGGGCGTACGGGCGCCGGTCGAGTTCGACTTCGCGATGGGCGTACTCGGTGAGCCCGAGCCGGTCGATGAGCCGGTCGACGGGCACCCGGCGGAACTCCCGCATGGTGTGCGGCGTGAGCGAGGCCCGGCGGTGTACGGTGTTCGTCCAGCCCTGCTTGCGCAGTTCGCGCTTGATGGCGATGTACGCCGCGCAGGGGGACAGCTCGAGCGGACAGGCGAAGGCCTCGCACAGCCGGCACTCGCAGCAGAGAGCCGCAGCCGTGATCGTGCGCAGGTGCTCCGGGTGGTCGGTAAGGCCATACATGGCCGTGCGCATGACCTCGTGGGGCTTGAGTTCGTGGCCGAGCAAGAAACGCGGGCAGAGATCGGTGCAGTCGCGGCACTGGTCGCAGGTGGAACGGCCGCGCCGGACGTTCGTTTCGACGCGCCGGCGCTGGTAGCGTACGACCGCACCGTCGTTGGGCAGCACGAGCAAGGCGCCCATGGTCTTGGTCGTGACGTCGTCGGGCTTCGCGAGCCGGCCCATCATGGCCCCGCCGACGACCAGCGAGAAGTCGTCGGGCCCCATCTGGCGTTCGAAGCGCGGCAGCCGGAGCCCGCCCGCCCATTCGAGCACCTGGCCAAGCGACGTGCCAAGCGGCACCGTGAGGGTCTTGGGCTGCACGACGGCGCCCGTGACGGTCATGAGGCGCGTCGTGACCGGGATGCCGCGCTGCGCGAGCGTGATGTTGGCCAGCGTGGAGACGTTCTGCACGAGCACGCCGACAGCGAGCGGGATGCCGCCTTCGGGGACCTGACGTCCCGTGGCGTCGTGCACGAGCACGAATTCGTCGCCGGCCGGATAGAACGAGCCGCACTCGTAGAATTCGATGCCCTTGTAGCGTTCGGGCGTGCGGGCCATGACCTGCTTCAAGGCCGCGATGCAGTCGGTGTACTTGGCCTTGAGCGCCAGGATGCCGCGTGCCGCGCCCGTGGCGTCCATGCTGAGGCGCACGCCTTCGAGCACGAGGTCGGGGTGGCGCAGGAAGAGATGCTGGTCGGTGCGCAGCAGCGGCTCGCACTCGGTGCCGTTGGCGATGACGATATCGACCCGCCCCTGCAACTTGACGTGCGTGGGGAAGCCGGCGCCCCCGGCCCCGACGACCCCCGCTGCCCGCACCTTGTCGGCGATTTCGCTCATCGCCCGCGCCTCACACGATCCGGAACGAATCGACCACCGCGCAGCGGCGGCACCGCGTGAAGTCTTTGGCCGAGGTCAGCCCTTCGCCGGTGGGGCTCGCGATGGAGAAGGACGTGAACCCTTCGCCACCAAAACCCAACCCCGCGATGCTTGGGCCGTTTTTCACGAAGATGCTGCTGTTGATCTCGCGCGCCATGCGGCTGAGGTGGTCGATGTTCTTCGAATGCATGACGGCCGTATGCCGCAATCCGCGTTCGGCCTTGACGCCGAGCGAAATGGCTTCGTCGGCATCGCGGACGCGCACGAGCGGCATGACCGGCATGAGTTGTTCGGACCACACGAGCGTGTCGCTCGCGTCGACTTCGACGAGCACGAGTTTGACCTCGGGGCGGGCGTCGACGCCGATGTGCCGCAGGATGACCTGCGCGTCCTTGCCGACGAAGTTCTTGTTGACGACCGATTCTTCGTTGGGGCCCTTGTCTTCGTCGAAGATGACCTTCTTCAGATCGCGATATTGTGCGTGGCCGATTTCGTAGGCGCCGTGCTTGAGCATGGCGGCCTTGAGCCGGTCGGCCACCGACGCGACCACGATGGTCTCTTTTTCGAGCACGCAGACGACGTTGTTGTCGAACGAGGCGCCGCGCACGATGTCGCGTCCGGCCTGTTCGATGTCGGCGGTGTCGTCGACGACGGCCGGCGGATTGCCGGCGCCCGCGCAGATGGCCTTCTTCGGGTGGCTCATGGCCACCTTGACCACCCCCGGCCCGCCCGTGACGACGAGCAGGTTGACGCCCGGATGGCGCATCATTTCCTGGGCCGACGGAATGGTGGGCTCGGGGATGGCCGCGATCAGGTTGGGCGGCCCGCCGGCGGCTACGATGGCGCGGTTGAGAATGCGGATGGTCTCGGCCGAGCAGGCCTTGGCCCCCGGATGCGAGTTGAACACCACCGCGTTGCCGGCCGCGATCATGCCGATGCAGTTGCAGATGATGGTCGACGTGGGGTTGGTGCTGGGCGCGATGGCCCCGATGACACCCCACGGGGCGCGCTCGATGAGCGTGAAGCCGTGGTCGCCCGTCCAGGCGATGGGCCTCAGGTCTTCGATGCCCGGCGTGTTGACGGCCACGAGGCGGTTCTTGGCGAGTTTGTCCTCGTAGCGCCCCATGCCGGTCTCTTGCCACGCGAGCCGCGAGATGTGCTCGGCGTTGTCGAGCGCGGCCTTGCGCATGGCGTCGAGGACCAGGCCCCGCGCCTTGAGCGACAAATGGCTCAGTTTCTCTTGCGCTTCGCGGGCTGCGACGACACAGCCGTCGATGCTGTCGAAGATGCCGTCTTCGCCAACGCGCGGCTTCGGCAACTTCACGGCATCGGATTTGAGCGGCGCCGGGGCCGGCCCGCCACTCTGGTGCAACCGCTGCACGACGGCGCCGACCAGTTCCTGAATTCGTCGTTCGTCAACCGCCAAGGTCGCTGCTCCCGGGTCCCCGCGGACCGCGTGCGGCTACGGGGGGCGAAACCGCGGCGGCCCGCCCCCGCGCGCCGCTTCGACCGTCAGACCTGCTGGTACTTGTGGTAGACGAGCCGGCCATCGACGTCGACCTGATCGACGATGGCCATGATGACCGCATCGCACGGCCGGTTCTCGGTGACGAGCGTCTGCCGCGCCGAACTGCCCGTGGCGTACAGCACGACTTCGCCCACGCCGGCTCCCACGGCATCGGCGGCGACGACGTAGTTGCCGGACTCCTTGCCATACACGTCGATCTGGCGGAGCACGAGGAACTTGAGGCCCTCGAGCTTGGGGTCCTTACGCGTAGACACGAGCGTGCCCACGATCTTGGCGAGGAGCATGGATATCCTCCAACGCTGCGGCTACGGACGCGCGCCCGGCGGAACAGGCCCCGAGACGCCGAGGGTCGCGGGGCCGTTTCCGCAAGTGGACGTTGTCGAGCGCGCGACCGGGCCGACCCGACGGCCGAATACGGGCGATGCGCGCTACTCGCCGCTCGCCGCCGGGCCACCACCGCGCTTGCGCAACTCGTCGCGGACCGCTTCGCCGCGGCCGAGCGGCATGACGAGGTCGATGTTGGTGTGCGGCCGCGCGATGACGTGGATGGAAGCCACTTCGCCGACCTTCTGGGCCCCACGGACCCCGGCTTCGACCGCCGCTTTGACGGCGGCAACGTCGCCGCGCACGACGGCCGTCACGTAGCCACCGCCCGTCTTTTCGTACTGCACGAGTTCAACGCGCGCGGCTTTGACCATGGCATCCGCCGCTTCGACGACGGCGGGGAAACTGCGGCACTCGATCATCCCCAGAGCTTCGGCCATGCTGCATCCTCCTTGAAGGCGGCCGGCCAGGACCCCTCAGCGTGGGGCACCGGGCGGCCCGAATGGTACTGCGGTGGGCCTCAGTTCGGGCCCGCTTCCTTGACGATCTTGACCCCGGCGCTGGCCCCGATGCGGCTCGCGCCCGCGGCGATCATTTTTTGCGCGTCGGCCAGGTTGCCGACCCCGCCGGACGCCTTGACGCCCATGCCCGGGCCGACGACCCGCCGCATGAGCGCCACGTCGTCGGCGGTGGCCCCGCCGGCGCCGAAACCCGTGGACGTCTTCACGTAGTCGGCGCCCGCGGCCTTGGACAGCGCGCAGGCCTGGACTTTCTCTTCTTCGCTCAGGAGCCCCGTCTCGATGATGACCTTGCAGATGGCGCGCTGGCCCTTGTGGCAGGCCCCGACAACGGCGGCGATGTCGCGTTCGACGCGGTTGTAGTCGCGGCTTTTCAGCGCGCCGATGTTGATGACCATGTCGAGTTCGGTGGCGCCGTAGCCGATGGCCGCCTCGGACTCGCAGGCCTTGGCCTCGGTGAGCGTGGCCCCGAGTGGGAAGCCGATGACCGTGCACACCTTGACCGGGCTGCCCTGCAGCAACTTGGCCGCGAGCGGCACCCAGCCGGGGTTGATGCACACCGAGGCGAAGCGGAATTCGCGTGCCTCGCTGCAGAGTTGCGTGATCTGCGCCTCGGTCGCGGTGGGCTTGAGCAGCGTGTGGTCGATGAACTGGGCCACCGCTTCGCCCACGTTGCGCACGCCAAGGCCCGCGCTGACGCGTTCGGCCCCCGCCTGCAGCACGGTCTGGACGGCGTCGGGCGCCAGCATGACGCAGAGACCGCACGTGCTGCAGCTGCCGCCGGCCGAGCGCAGGCAGGCGGAACCGGTCTGCTCATGCCGGATAAGCGCCACGACTTCGCGCGTGATGCGATCGATGAGGGCTTCGATGGCCGCTCTTTCCACGGGCTAGCTCCGCTTCAGGAATCGGCTTTCGACTTCGGCAATCTTGGCTACGCGTCGCGCGTGCCGGTCGCCACCAAAGCCGGTCTGGAGAAAGACCTTGACGATCTGACGGGCCAGACTGAGCCCCACGAGCTGGCCCCCAAGCGTCAACACGTTGGCATCGTTGTGTTCGCGGGCGTTCGTGGCCGACGATACGTCGTAGCAGAGCGCGGCCCGCACCCCGGGAACCTTGTTGGCTACCATGCAGGAGCCGATGCCGGCCCCGTCGACGACGATGCCGCGCCCGACGTCACCCTGCGAGACGAGCCGAGCCACGGCGTAGGCGTAGTCGGGGTAGTCGACGGGGTCTTTGCTGAACGTGCCGCAGTCGCGCGCGACGAAGCCCAGTTCGGCGAGCGCGGCCTTGAGCTGTTCTTTGAGATCGAAGCCGCCGTGATCGGCGCCCAGCGCCACGGTGCGTGCCGGGTCGGCCGCCGGGGCCGGCTGCGGAGCCGGTGCGGGTGGGGCGGCCGGCTTGGCCGGCGCGGCAGGCGCAGCCGAGAGGGGCGCTGGGGCCGTTGTCTTGGCCGCGGCCGGTTCGGCAGCGCCGGCGGGCGCCGGCTCGAGCCGAATGCGCCGGAGCAACGCGGTTTCGCGCGCCGACGGGGTGACGAGCGCCCCGGGGCGCAACACGTAGGTGGAGCCGGGCGCCACGCCGCGCAGGTCTTCCTGGGTGACGAGCGGGTTCCGGTGGACCGACGCTGGGGCCGCCGGTGCGGCCGGCGTTGCGGGCTGAGCGGCGCTCGGGGCGGCCTTGGGCGCGACCCCGGGCGCCGCGGCCTTGGGCGGGTCGGCGGACGGCTTGGGCGCAGCGGGCGCGGCCGGCGCGCTCGGGGCGGCCGGTTTGCCCGCGGCCGGCAGTCCGAGGGCCCGGTAGACGGCCTGCTCGACGATGGGCCTCACCTCGCTCGCATCGACCATCGGCTGGACTCCCTACCCGCGGCACGCCGAGGGGCGGGTACGCGAACCTAGCGCGCGTACTTGGTCTCGTCGTGCTTGGCGGCGGAGGCGCCCTTTTCGAGCTCTTCGTTGAGGCGCCGCAGGATCGCGTTGCCGGCGTCGGCCGCCGAGTCGATTTCGGATTCGGGACCGCTCATGACGAGGCGGCCCGTGGCGCCGAAAGGCACGAGGTTGATGAGTTTGACCCGCGCGGCCTTGAGCGCTTCGTTGCACGCCAACGTGAGGTACGCGGCCGGCGCCACCTCGAGGATCCACACCGATTCACCCGCGAGGACCATGTAGCCCTTGGACGTGCCGGTGAAGTAGATGGCGTGGTCCTGTTCGATGCCGCGGATGACCATGTTGGTGAGCACGTCGACCCGCGCGCGGTCGAACTGCGTGAGGCCGGCGGCCTGGAGCACCGACTCGCCGGCCGCCATGACCTCGGCCTGCTCGGGGTGCTGGATCTGCATGAGGCCGAAGTGACGTTCGGTCACGACCGAGCCGAGCCGCACCTTGGTGGCCTTGAGGGCCAGGTCGATCATGCGGTGGATTTCCATGGCCGGAGCCAGTTCCAGCATGAGTGCGGCGTCGTATTCGCTGGGGTCGTAGACGCGGTTGTCCTTGGCGATGAACTGCGCGAGCTGGGGCTGCAAACTGTCCATGAAAATGTACGTGCGCAGTTCGAATTTCTTGTCCGAAGGATTCTTGCTGCCCATCGACCACTCCCGGTTGCGGGGCCATTCGGTCAGGCTCACGGGCGACCGGATGCGCGCATGCGACCGGCCGCAAACGAGCCGGCAGCATAGCCGAGCGAGCCCCATCGCACAATGGAAATCGACGTCGTGCTACGTCGTCGCACGATGGCGCACGCGGTAGTTCGCGGCGGCGCGCACGATGGCCACGAAGGAATCGGCCTTGAGCGCGGCCCCGCCGACGAGCGCGCCGTCGATGTCGGGCTGTCCAAGGATTTCTGCGGCGTTTCCGGCGGTTACACTGCCGCCGTACTGCACCCGCACGCGTTCGGCCACGGCCGTGCCAAACGCGTCGGCAAGCACCCCGCGGATGACGAGGCCGCAGACGGCGTTGGCGCCCGCGCCAGTGGCCGCGCGCCCCGAACCGATGGCCCACACGGGCTCGTAGGCCAGCACCAGGCGTCCGGCCTGCTCGGCCGTAAGCCCGTGGACGGCGGCCCGCACCTGGCCGGCCACGACGGCGTTGGTCTGCCCGGCCTCGTATTGGCTCAGGTTTTCGCCGACGCACACGATGGGCTCGAGCCCGTGGCGGAACGCGGCCTGCACCTTGCGCTGCACGACCTCGTCGGTTTCGCCGAACAACGCCCGCCGTTCGGAGTGGCCCACGATGACGTGCCGGCACAGCCCGCGCAGCATGGGCGGGGCCACCTCGCCGGTGAACGCGCCCCGGTCTTCCCAGTGCATGTTCTGGGCGCCGAGGGCGAGCCGGCTGCCGGCGATGGTCTCGGCGACCACCCCGAGCGACACGAAGGGCGGGCACAGCACGATGTCGACCGCCCGCAGCTCGATGCAGCGGCGGGCGACCTCGGCGGCGAGCGCGCGCGCCTCGGCCATGTTCGTGTTCATCTTCCAGTTGCCGGCCACGATCGGGATGCGCTGCTCGGACATGGGGCCTCTCTGCCCGCTCCTCGGCGGGCTGTCGGGCGGCAAGGTTCGCAGGTTGACACGCGTGCGTCAACGGCCGAAAGTCGGCGCCATCGGCCCGTACGCGGGGCAGCGCGAGGGGCTCGGGGCCGACACCTGGTCCACTTGGTCAAGGAGGCAGACCCGTGCGGGAACGGCGCAGCGAGTGGGAACTGAGGGCCGACATCGTCGAGGTGTGCCGCCGCATGTACCAGCGGGGCTACGTGTCGGCCATGGATGGCAACGTCAGCGCGCGACTCGGCCCCGATCGGCTGCTGGCTACGCCGGCCGGGGCGGCCAAGGGCTACCTGAAGGCCGAGGAGTTGGTGGTCATCGACGGCCTGGGCCGGCCCGTTGCCGGGCGCGGCAAGCCGTCTTCCGAAATCAAGGTCCATCTCGCGGCGTATCGGGTCCGCCCGGAAGTCGGGGCGGTCGTGCACGCCCATCCGCCGGCCACCGTGGCCCACAGCATTGCCGGCATCTCGCTCGCCCAGTGCATCGTGCCCGAGAGCGTGCTGACGCTCGGCGCCATCGCCAGCGCCGCCTACGCGCCGCCGGGCTCACACACGCTCGCCGAAGCCGTCGAGGCGCAACTGCGCTGCTTCGATGCCCTCGTCATGGACCGCCACGGCTCGGTCACGCTCGGCGGCGACGTGTTCGAAGCCTACTACCGGCTCGAAGCCCTCGAACACACGGCGTTGACCAGCCTCTATGCCCGCCGCCTCGGCCCCGTGCGGCCGCTCCCCGCCGACGAAGTCGAACGACTCTACGCCATCGCCGAGGCCGCCGGCGTGCAGTGGAAGTTTCGCTCGTGCGCCGGCTGCAACGTCTGCGCCGCGGCCACCCAATCCGCCGGCGCCGCACCCTCCGCCGAAGACGAACTCGTGGCGCGCGTGCTGCAACGCCTCGCCGACAAACTGGCCGCCGGTCGATAGCAGCCTCCTCTGGACGTTCGGCGGCGCTGGGGCTTCAGGGGCCGGCCAGCCGGTCGCGGGCGAATTCGACCCACTGGCCCTGCACGCCGAGCCGTGCGGCCGTGTCGAGCACCTGTTGGAAGGAGCGGCGGGCGTCGGCGAAGCGCGTGGTGCTTTCTTGCACGATGCCGATCGTGAAGAGCGTGCGCAGCAGCAGATCGGCGTCTTTGGGCTGCTTGCCGAGCTGCTTCAGGAAATCGGCGAGCACGCTTTCGGCGCGGGCCGGCTTGCGTGCCCGCAGGTAGAGCTCGGCCGCCTTGAGGGCCCCGAGTGCCGGGCCGACCTGCTCCGGCGTGCGGCGCCCGAGTTCCAGTTGGTATTCGGCGGCGCGTTCGAGGTTGCCGGCCTGCTCGGCAATGAGGGCGGCGTTCTTGAGCGCATCGCGCCCCTCGGGCGACTTGGGGTGGTCGCGGATGAGAATCTCCAGATACTTCAGCGCGTTGTCGTTGTCTCCGGCCCGCTCGTAGCCTTCGGCCGCGAGATAGGCGGCCCGCGGCGCGTCTTCGCACGTGGGATATTCGTTCACGAGCCGCACGAGCAACGCCCGGGCCTCATCGGTGCGATCGCGCTTGTCGGTCTTCATCGCGGCGTTGAAGAGCGCCCGGCACGACGTCGGGGCCTTCGGATTGCGCTGCACTTCGGCGAGCAGCGTGCGGATGGCCTGGTCTTCGTCGCCGGTCTCTGACAACTGCTGCACTTTGCGGCCGACGAACCCGGTGCGTGCCCGCGCCAGCGGCCCGGCGAGCAGGGGCACGCGGCCACCGTCGATGACGGCGTCGATGAGGGCGACCGCGGCGTCGACTTGCTTGGCGTCACGGTAGATCGCGAGCGCCTGGTCGATGGCCGCCTCCAGCAGATCCTGGCGCACGACGGCGGTGCGGGCGAGCGCGTCGAAGCGCCGCGCGGCGTCGTCCTTGTGGTCGACCTGGAGCTGCAACTGCGCCGCGCGGAACTGGGCGGCCTCTTGCTGTTCGCGGTCTTTGGGCATGGGCGGGCGCAGCGCGGCGAGCCGGTCGGCGGCCGAGCCGTAGGCGTCGGCCAGGTCGACGAGCGCCGGCGTGGGCTTCTGACCCGCGGCGGCGTAGCCCGCCTCGAACAGCTTCTGGCGGGCGATGATGGCCCCGAGCGCCAGGTCGAACGCGTTGCGGGGGGCCGGCGTCTGGTCGCACACCTCGTCGTAGGCAACCGCGGCTTCTTCGAAGCGTTCGGCGGCAAACAGGGTTTCGGCGCGGAGCGCGCGGGCTTCGCGCACGACGTTGTCGGGGTAGTCGGGCTTCGCGAGCGCCTCGCGGTAGAGGTCGGCGGCCTTCGCAAAGGCCGCGCGCAGCACATCGGCGCTGACCGCGGCCGGCGAGGCAACGGCCTTGCGCTGGAGCCCCTGCGCTTCCTGGTGGGCGGCGTACGCCCGACCGAGCGGCGAGTCGGCGGGCACTTGCGCCCAGGACACTCCTGCGTAGGCCATGAAGCCAAGCCAGACGAAAGCGCGGAACCAGCGAGACGTCGTTGTGAAAGCCATGGCGAGCCTCCCGCACGCACCGGCGAGCAGGGTAGCACCGCGCACTCGGCGGCGGCAAGGCGGCCCCGCGTCGGGCGGGCGGGCGGCCCCGAGCGACGGCGCGCGGCATGCGGCGGCGCTTGTGCGGCGCGCCACCGCCCCGTATCATCCACCCGCGCAGACGGCGCCCCACCGACCCGTGGGCGGCCGCCTTGCCCACGCCGCGGGGGTATCCGGTGTTCGACAGCGAGAAAGAGGCCGTTCGCCCAGGCGCCATCGTCGGGCTCAGCCTCAACGAGCGGCTGCATGTGCCCATCGGCGCCGGCTGCAACAACAACTGCGTCTTCTGCATGGAAGACGACCGTCAGGGGCGCCGCGAACGGCTCAGCCGCCTGCTGCCCGAAGACGTGCGCGCCATCCTCGAAGCCAACGTCTTCCGCAAGGAAATGATGTTCGTCTCGGGCGAACCGACCTTGCACCCGCAGTTTCTGCGCTTCGTGCGCTGGGCGCGCGAACTGGGCTACGCCGTCGTCGGCGTCATCTCCAACGGCCGCCGCTTCTCCTATCGGCCGTTTGCCGAGAAGGCCATCCGGGCGGGCCTCAACTACGCGATTCTCTCCATCCATGGTCCCGACGCGCGTACGCACAACGCGCTCACACGCACGCCGGGAGCGTTCGAGCAGGCCATCGAAGGCGTGCGCAACCTGCACGCCCTGCGCCGGCCCGGGGCCTTCGACCTGCACACGAGCACCGTTATCAATCGGCGCAACATGGCGCCCGAGCGCATGCAGGCCACCTACGATCTCCTCGCGCCCCACGTCGACTTGCTCGTGTTCAACACCATGCAGCCGTTTGGCCGCGGCGAACAACGTTTCGAGGCCCTCATGCCGCGCTATCGCGAGGTCGCGCAGGCGTTCGCCGACTTCACGAGCCAGCATCCGCCCGGCTCGCTGCGCGTGGCGCTCCTCGACCTGCCCTACTGCACGACCGAGGGCTACGGCATTCCCGACCGCAACCGCGGCTACGTCGAGCGCTACGTGCACTTCGAGCGCGCGCCCGACACCACCGCCGAACTCGGCTGCAAGACCGACCTCGACGCCCTCGATGCCGACATCACGGGCGGGGCCACGGCCAAGCACGCCCATCGGATGCAGACCGAAGGGCTCGACCCGAGCCTCGTCGCCCACCACCGCGACGGCCAGGACGTGCACACCCGCGCCAAGCGCGCCGAATGCCGTGAATGCGTGTATTTCGACGTCTGCGACGGCGTGTGGCGCAGTTACCTCGCCCGCCACGGCTGGGAAGAATTCGAGCCCGTCAAGCGCCCCGCAACCTCGGTCGGGCCGGTCGAGCCGGCCGGGCCGCGGCCTGCGCCCCCAGCGCCTACGCGCTAGTCGTGTGGCCCGGCCTGAGGCGTCTTCAGGTCGCGCAGCAACCCGTCGAGCGGCCCCGCGGCCGTGCGGGCGGGCACGCCGAGCGCGCTGCTCTCCAACGCGTAGTAGGCCCCGCCCTCGGCGCTCGAAGCAAAGAAGGCCACGCGCACAGGCTGCGCCCCGGCCACGCCCACCTCGACCGCCAACGCCGGCTCGGCGGCCGCGCCCTCCGTGCGGACGTAGTCGCGCACGCGCACGCTGAGCAGCGTCGCCACCCAGGCTCCGGCCGCCGCGTCGGGCTTTTCGGGGGCGTCGGCCCGGGCCCAGCGCCCGATATCGCGTTCGTGATGGGCAGCGTGTTCGTCGGGGGCCGGCTTCGTGGCGCCGAGGCGCACGAACGTCACCGTCATGCCGCCGGCGTCGACCCGCACGCGGTCGGGGGTGGCACCGCCCTGACCGAACGGATCGCTCTCGACGAGCAGGGTCTCGCTGAGCCGCATGTCGTCGGCGAGCGAGCGCGGGGCCAGGAAGACCTCGCCCGTGTCGGGGCGCCGCGCGTAGCGGTCGGGGGCGCCAAACGCGAGGCGCCCGAATTCCAGGCGCCGTTTCCCGCCCGCCCGACGCACCGTGAGGGTGGCCTCGGGTGGGGCGAGGCCGAGCGCCGCCAGCCCCTCGGCCGGCAACACGCCGAGCGAGCGCCGGGCGAGGGGCGCCGCAAACCCCGCAAGCAAGCGTGCCGCCCGGGCGTTGGCGAGAAACGAGCGGGCCGGCGGCGGCGCGGGGTCGGCCGCGGCCGTTGCGGCGGGCGTTGGCGTCGGCACCGCGGTGGCCGCGGGGGGCTCGGCCGTTTCGCTCGGCACTGCGGTTGTCGCGGGGGGTTCAGGCGTTGCGGGCGGCGCTTCCGGCGTCGCGGCCGTTGCGGCCGGGGCCACGGCCCGGGCGGCGGGCTGAACGGTGAGCCAGAGGCGGCCCTTATCGCCCGGGGCCAGGGTGAAGGTCTGGCGCTCGTTGCGGAAGATGAGCGCTTCGGCCGCGAGGCCGTCGGGCGGCCACAGCGGCACCCGGGCTTCGCGGTTTTGCTCGTCCTGAGGCGAGCGCCAGATGAAGAACGCCGTGACGAGCGCGGCGACGAGCAGGAGCGTGTGGATGAGGGCTCCGCGCCAGAGTCTCATGCCGTCCTCCGCGTGCGTGCCGCCCGGATCCGCAGCCAGCCGAGCCCCGCGAGCAGCACGAAGGCGGGGACGGCGAAGACGCAGCCGTAGAACCAGATGACGTCCTGCTCCCGGGTGTGCAGCACGGGGACGTCTTCGACCGAGTCGAGCGGGCCCTGGCCTTCGGCGTCACCTGCCAGCCAGCGCAACGTATCGAGCGCCAGATACTGGTTGCCGAGGCTGACCATGAGGGGGTCGGAAAACAGTTCGCCGTCGGCGGAGACCACCGCCCGGGGCGGGGCGGGCGCGGCGTCGGCGGTGCCGCCCTGCGAGCCAGTGACGGCGGCCAGCAGGTCGAAGCGCCCCCGCTGCTCCGTGCCCGTGTCAAAGACGAGATTGCCGTTCCGGTCGGCCCAGGTGTCCTCGGCGCTGTGCAGCGCCATGACGATTTCGGGGGTGGCCTTGCCGGCCGCGGGCTCCGGCAACCGCTCGAGTCGACCGCTGCGGGCAAGCAGCACCGCCGTGCGGCCATCGCGGCGCAGCGCGTCGACGATCGGATGGCGGCCGAAGTGCGCGGTGACCATGAGCAGCCGGTCGGACGCGTTGTGGCGCTGGCGCACGTGTTCGCGGTCGTTGGCGAGCGGCTCGGCGAGGAAGCGCAGGCCGAGCGCGCGGAGCAGGTTCTCGGGGGGCTCGCGCAGCGCGGGATCGAGGGCGAGCAGGAGCCGACCGCCGCGTTCGAGGTAGGCCAACAGCGACGCTTCTTCTTCGGGGATGAACGGCTTGCGCGGGTGGAGCACCAGCACCATCCCGGCGTCGCCCGGGACTTCGTTGGCCAGGCCCTGGGGCAGGCCCAGGGGCTGCACGTTGAAGCCAAGAACTCGGGCAAACTCATCGAGTTGCCGCGACGACGGAGCATCGGCGGCGCCCGAGCCGACCTCGCCGTGGCCGACGGTCCGATAGGCGACGCGCGGCGGGTTGAGCACCCGCGTGAGGCGTTCGTGGAAGCGTCGGTCGAGTTCGCGCAGTTGTCGCCGCGCCGTGAGGCGACTCGCACCGACCGTCCACTGTTCGCGCCGGTCGCCGTGGGCGACGACGACGACCCCGTCGCTGCGCACCTCGAAGGTTTCGGCCAGCGCCGGCTCCAGGAAACGGTCGTGGCGCACGACGGCCAGGCGTGGCGAGGCTGCGGCGAGCGGTGCCAGGTAGGCCTCGACTTCCTCGAGCACGTCGTTCGGCTTCGGGAAGAAGAGGTGCACGTCGACGTCGCCCTCGGCACCGCGGACAAGGTTCAAGGTGGCCGCGCTCGGCCGCGCCGGACGGAAGAAGCTGAAGTCGCGCTGCACGTCGAGGCGCGCCGCAATGAAGTTCAGTACGAAGAGAAACGCCGTGGCGGCCGCCAGGCTGAAGCCGGCCGCGAGGGCCTCGGACGAGCGCCGCCGTTCGGCCAGTCCGGCGCGTCGCATGGGGGCCAGCGCCCATTCGAGGAAGAGGAGCGGCAGCGCGCCGAGCAGGAACAGGATGGGCCAGAGGCACTGCAAAACCACCCGCCAAGGGGGCAGGGCGACGCCCGGTTCGGTCGGGGCGGCAAACAGCAGGTCGCTCTGGGCACCCTGCAGCGCGAAGGCCAGCACGACGAGGGTCTGGAAGGCAAGCAGGCGGCGCTCGGCACTCCGGAATTCGACCGGCGCACGCCGCAGCTGCAGCGCGCGTGCCACGAGCGACCCGAGCAGGGCAGCCGCCGCGAGCGCGGCGGCCACCGCGCGCAGCGGGCCGACGAGCGCCCGCTCGCCGAGCCAGACGACGACGGCCCCGCCAAACAGCAACGCGGTGGGCAACCGGGGGGCGCGGGCGTTCATGACCACCTCCGGGCCGCCAGCACGCGGGTCGTCGCGAGCAGGAAGAGGTAGGTGAGCGACCCGTAGTAGATGACGTCGCGCAACCGCAGCAGACCGCTCTTGAGTTGGTTGAAGTGTTGTGCGTAGAGGTCGAGGTACGCGAAAACGTCGGACAACGGCGAGTCGACGGCCTTCGCGAGCAGCCACAACAACAGCAGCGCGACCAGAATGCCCGCGCCGATGACCGCCGCCACGACCTGGTTCGCGGCCAACGTCGAGGCGAAGAGCCCGATGGACACGGCGGCCGCCCCGAGCAACAGCAAGCCGAGGTAGCCCACCGCCAAGTGGCCGAGCGCCACCTTGCCGTTCACGAGGATGAGGAGCGGCATGTGCAGGGTCAGCAGCGTCAAGACCGAGAGGTAGAGCCACGCCGACAGGAACTTGCCGAGCACGATCTCGGCGTCGCTGACCGGCGCCGTGCGCAGCAGCACGAGGGTGCCGGCCTGCCTTTCCTCGGCGATGAGGCGCATGGACAGGAGCAGCGCTGCGATGAGCGTCGTGCCCGACGAGAAATAGAAGAACTGTTCGAGCACCTGCGTGGACAGGCGTTCGCCCTCGGCCCCGAGCGCGAAAACATGGAACAACAGCCCGTCGACGGCCAGCACGATGGCCGAGATGACGTACCCCATGGGGCGGTGCAGGTAGGCCAGGAGATCGCGCCGGGCCACCTGCCAGACGTTGCGCGCGCTCATGATGCTGCCCCCTCCGGTTGCTGCGGGTCGCGTGTAACGTCGAGAAACACGCGTTCGAGCGGGTCGCCCGCGCGGTCGAGGCGGCGCAGGCCGAAGCCGGCCGACACGATGGCCGCGGCCAGCGCTTCGCGGACATCGCCGTTGGCGGCCACGCGTACGGTGACACCGGCCGTAGGGTCGGGGCCGACAACGGTCACCAGGCGCACGTCGGGCAACGCCCGAAGGGCCGAGAGCAGTCCTGGCAAGGCATCGGCCGGGCCGCGCACGTCGGCCTCGGTGTCGGGCGCTTCGAGCCGGGCCGCGAGCTCGGCTTCGCTGCCCTCGGCCACGAGCCGGCCGCGGTGGAGCACGACCAGGCGATCGCAGGTTTCGCGGATCTCAGGCAGGATGTGACTCGATACGAGGACCGTGTGTTCCTCTGCGAGTTCGCGGACATTGCGGCGCATCTCGACGATCTGGACCGGGTCGAGGCCCGAGATGGGCTCGTCGAGGATGACCAGGCGCGGCGCATGCACGATGGCCTGGGCGATGCCGACCCGTTTGCGGTAGCCGTGCGAGAGCGTGTCGAGGCGTTGGGTCTGCACCGGTTCGAGCCCGAGCCGGCGCATGGCCGCCCGGCCGCGCTCGCGCGCCTCGCCGCCCCGGAGCCCCCGCAGCCGCGCGACATGGCTCAGGTATTCGGTCACGGTCAGTTCGGGGTAGAGCGGCGGGTCCTCGGGGGCGAAGCCGACCTGCCGGCGCAGGGCGCGCGGCCGTTCGGCGGCATCGACGCCGTCGATGCGGATGCGCCCGGCACTCGGCGGCAGGTCGCCTGCGAGCATGCGCAGGAGCGTGGTCTTGCCGGCGCCGTTGAGGCCCAGGAAGCCCACGACCTGGCCGTTGGCAATCCGCAGGTCGAGGTCGCGGACCGCGGCCCGGTCGCCGAAGAGTTTCGTCAACTGCTCGGTTTCGATCATGTCAACTCGTTGGAATCAGGAAGGTTCACTGGCGCCATTCGTGTCCGGCGGGGGCGGCTTGCAGTGCGTGGTGACGCGGACTTCTTCGACCCGCCGTTCGCTTGCCCGCAGCACTTCGAAGCGCAGGCCGGCCCAGCACAGCGCTTCGCCCGGGGCCGGAATGTGCCCGAGCTCGGCGGCGACGAGGCCCCCGACCGTGTCGAAGTCGCTGTGTTCGGGGAACTCGACGCCCAGGTGTTCGCCGAGGTCGAACAAACTCACCTTGCCGAGCACGACCACACCGTCGGTGCCGTCGGGCTTGATGGCGCGTTCTTCGTGGTCGTATTCGTCCTGGATGTCGCCGACGAGCTCCTCGATGATGTCTTCGAGCGTGATGATGCCCGCCATGCCGCCGAATTCGTCGACCACGACGGCCATGTGGCTGGCACGGCGCTTGATCTCCTTGAGAATGAGGGCAATGCGCTGCGTTTCGGGAACGAACAGCACGGGCTTGCGCATGAGGTCGGCCACGCGCGTCGCCGAGGGGCGGTTGGGGCCGAGCAGCACGAGCAGTTCCTTGACGTGCAGCACGCCCACGACCTTGTCGATGTCTTCTTCGTAGACCGGAATGCGTGAGTGGCCGCTGCGGCTCGCGACGTCGAGCGCTTCCTGCAGCGCGCAACCGGCCTCGATGGCCGTGACGTCGACGCGCGGAATCATGATCTCGCGCGCCACGGTGTCGTTGAACTCGACCACGGCGCCGAGCAGCCGGCCCTGTTCTTCTTCCTGGAAGATGCCTTCGCGCTGCCCCACTTCGATGAGGTATTCGAGTTCGCCTTCGGTGACCGTGGGCTGCGGCGTTTCGGGGCCGAGCACCGTGCGGGCGACGCGCCCCGCGGCGCGCGCATAGACCCAGGCGACCGGATAGAGCAGAAACCAGAACGGGGTGAGCAGCCGCAGCGCGATGGGCGCGAAATTCACGGAGCGCACGCGCGCGAGCGACTTCGGGATGACCTCGCCTACGGCCAGGACGACGAGCGTGGTGATGCCGACCGCGACGGCGTCGGCGTAGGAGGCCAAGTAATGATGGGCCACCCGCGCAGCCATGACCGACATGGCGATGTTGACCAGGTTGTTGCCCACCAGCAGCGTCGACAGGACCTTGTCGGGGTGGTCGTGCCAGCGTCGCAGCGAGCGCGCCGCGTCGCCACCGGCGTCGAGGATTTCGCGGACCTTCTTGCGAGGCAGGGCCGTGACCGCGGTCTCGGTGGCGGAGAAGAATGCGCTGAGGCTCAGACAAACGACGATGCCGACGAACTCACCCGTCGGCACGCTGCTGGAATCCATGGAGCTCCTCGTCGAACCGTGGTCCGGCAGGCGCGGCTTGGCGTCGCGCGGGAGATTGCCGTCGACGCAACATGGTAGCATGCCGCTCGCGGGCGCGACAATCACCATTGTGCGCCTGGCCGCTGCCCGCCGGACGTGCGACCGAGCCGGCTTTACGTCGTGCCGGCCATCTCGGACAATGGCGCCGTCGGCGAACGGCCCCGGCAAGCCGACTCGGCCGCCACCCGCCGTTCGCGTTCCCACATCCGGGGGGCATCATGAGACCGTCGCCGTTCGATCTGTTCAGTCTCTATCATCTGGGCGTCGACCGGAACGGAGCCTACCGATTCCGCAACCTCCACGGCGTCGCGCGCGAACTTGGCGCGAGCTCGTCCGAGGTCGATGGCTGGCTCTACGAGTACGGCCTGACGGCGACCATCGCCAAACACCTGCCGATCAACCTGTCGGCCTGGCACGCCGAGGCCCAGATTCTGGCCCTGACCGGAACCCCCGAAGACGTGCGCGGCTTCGCCCGGCGCTGCTTCGACCAGTACCGTCAGGCGCTGCACCAGTACGACCCGCGGCGCTTCTCGTTCGACATCGACTACGACCAACTCGACTCGCTCGGCGAGAAGTAGCGCGCGGCCCGCACGCGGCACCGCCGCCGGGCGCCGCCCACCGGGAGGGCACCATGATCCTCCGCGAACGCGCGAATGCCGTTTGGCGGCGAACGACGTCGCTGCTGCTCGCGAGCTGCGTTGCGTTTGGGGCCTGCGAGGCTGCCGAGACTCCGGGCTCGGGCGTGCGCGCCTCGACCGCCGCGCCTCCCGACGGGGGCGTCCGCCGTACGGCGCGTGGCGCGCCCCGGGAGGCCGGGGCCGGCGCATGGGCCGGCGCGAACGACCCGCTGCCTGCGACCTGGTGGCGCGACGTTGGCCCGCGCATCGCCGCCGAGGAATACCGTGTGGCGCCAGCCGGTGCCGGCGTGAACTTCGTCAACCGGGCGCAGAACCTGCGCGGCGGGCTCGACGCGGCGGGCCAGCTGCAACTCACGCCGCGCGTGCCGGGCACTGCGAACGCCGAAGCGGCTGCCGGTGTCGCGCTCGCGGGTGTGGGCCGGGCGGACGGCGAGCGCGCCGTGGCCCCCGCAACCCCACAACTCGACGAGTGCGCGCCCGCGGCTCCCCGCGGAGTCACCGCGGCGTGTCTGCCCCGCGTACGGCTCGACCACGGTTGGCTCACGCAACGTTTCGAGAACGGCCCCGACGGGCTCGTCCACGAGATTGCGCTCCCCGTCCGGCCGCCGGGAGCGGGCGACCTGGCGTTGCGTTTCACGCTCGCCGGTGCCGTCCTCGACGAACCGTCCGGCGTCCGCGCGGCCGAAATCCGGGCGGCTCTCCCGGGCGGCGGCACGGTTCCGCTGGCGGTACTCACCGCGCCCGAGGCCCTCGACGCCCGGGCCCGCGGCCTGCCATGCCGCATCGAGTCCGCCGCTCGCGGGTGGCGGCTGCGGCTCGCTGACGAGGGCGCACGCTATCCGCTGCGGGTGCGTTTCGCCTGGCGCGGCGCCGGCCGTGCCGCCCGCGCGCTTTTCGATGCCCCCGCCTGGAGCACCCTGGGCGAGCACGGCAGCGACCAACTCGGCAGCGCCATTGCCCCCGCGGGAGACGTCAACGACGACGGCTACTTCGACGTTCTCGTCGGGGTCCCGGGCTACGACGGCGGCGAAGCAGACGAGGGCGCCTGCCTCCTGTTTCTCGGGGGGCCATCGGGCCTTGCGGCGACGCCGGGCTGGCGCATCGAAGGCGACCAGCCGGGCGCGGCGCTCGGGCGCTCCGTCGCGGCGGCGGGCGACGTCAACGGCGACGGCGTTTCCGATTTCCTCGTGGGGGCGCCGTTCTTCGACGCGGCCGAGGTCGACGCGGGGCGCGTGCTGGCCTTCTACGGCTCGGCCGAGGCCCCCCCTCCGGCGCCGGACTGGATCGCCGACGGCCGGCAGGCGGGTGAGCGTTTCGGCTGGTCCGTGGCCGGGGCCGGCGACGTGGAGGGCGACGGCATCGACGACGTCCTCATCGGCGCGCCCTCCTTCTCCGAGGACCATCCCGAAGAGGGCGGTGCCTCCCTGTACCGCGGGTCCACCGCGGGTCTCGCCCCGACGCCGGCCTGGTTCATCCAGGCGAACCAAAGCCGCGCGCATCTCGGCTTCGCAGTGACGGGGGCGGGCGATATCGACGCCGACGGCTTCTCCGACGTGCTGGTCGCGGCCCCCGACTACGACGGGGGCCAACCCGATGAGGGGCGCATCGCACTCTACCGCGGTTCGCTCGCGGGACTGGGGTCCGAGGAGGCGTTCGCGGCGGAGTCCGACCGCGCGGGCGTGCGCTTCGGCGCCGCCGTTGCGGCGGCGGGTGACGTCGACGGCGACGGCTTCGCCGACGTGCTCGTCGGGGCGCCGTACTACGACGAGGGAAGCACCGATGCGGGGGCCGCCTTTCTGTTCACCGGCTCCGCCGCGGGGCTTGCCGCGAGCCCGCTCCGTTCGCTGTACGGCGAGGAGGAGGGGGCCGAGTTCGGCGCCAGCGTGGCGTCCGCCGGCGATATCGACGGCGACGGGCGGGCCGACCTGCTCGTCGGTGCGCCCCGCCACGACGCCGGCGGCTACGACGCCGGGCGGGCGTACGTCTTCGTCGGCGCGGCGAGCGCCCAGGTCTTCGTGGCCGACGGTCAGCAGCAGGGGGCGTTGTTCGGCTGCGCCGTGGCGGGGGTCGGCGATGTCGACGGCGATGGCTACGGCGAGGTCGTCGTCGGGGCCCGGCGCACCGACCTCGACGCCGCGGCGCCCGATGTCGGCGCGGCCTTCGCGTACAGCGGCTCGGCCAATGGGCTCAACGCCGCGCCCGAATGGCAGCGGGCGGGCGAGCAGGCTGCCGGAGCCTTCGGCTTCGCGGTCGCAGCCGCGGGCGACGTGAATGCCGACGGTTTCGACGACGCCCTCGTCGGGGCCCCCCGCTTCGATGCCGGCCAGGTCGACGAGGGGGCCGCCTTTCTCTTTCTCGGTTCGGCCGCCGGACTGCTCGCCGATGCCGTCTGGGTCGGCGAATCGGACCAGGCCGGGGCGCATTTCGGGCACGCGGTTGCGGGTGCGGGCGACGTCAACGGCGATGGCCACGCCGACCTGCTCATCGGGGCGCCGGACATGGTCGAGGGCGAGGCGTCGGAGGGGCTCGCCTTCGTCTACCACGGCTCGCCCGCGGGACCGAGCCGCGACCCCGACTGGTTCGCCGAGGGCGACAGCCCCTACGCCGCTTTCGGCGCGGCCGTGGCCGGGGCCGGCGACGTCGACGGCGACGGCCACGCCGACGTGCTCGTCGGAGCGCCCGAGGCCCACCTCGGAGAGGCCTCCGAAGGCCGCGTCTGCCTCTTCCATGGCACGCCGCGCGGACTCGCGGCCACCCCGGGCTGGGCGATCGAGAGCAACCAGACCTACGCCGATCTCGGATTCGCGGTGGCCGGGGCGGGGGACGTGAACGCCGACGGCTTCGGCGACGTGGTGGTGGGCGCCCGCTACTTCAGTGCCGGCCAGGCGCGCGAGGGACGCGTGCTCGTCTTCCACGGCTCGGTGCTCGGGCTCGACGCTGCACCCGACTGGGTGGCCGAGCCCGACCAGCCGGGCGCGAACTTCGGCAGCGCCGTCGCCGGGGCGGGCGACGTCAACGGCGATGGCTTCGACGACGTCCTCGTCGGGGCGCCCCGCTTCGACGCGGGCCTCACCGACGAGGGGGCCGCGTTTCTCTACGCAGGCTCGGTGGGCGGTCTCGACGCGGCACCGCTCTGGGTCGCATCCGGCGGTGCTCCAGGCGCGCGCCTGGGCGAGGCCGTCTCCGGGGCCGGCGACGTCGACGGCGACGGGTTCTTCGACATCCTCGTCGGGGCGCCGAATTTTCCGAACCTCGATCCGGGGGCCGGCCAGGCGCGGCTCTATGGCGGTGCGGCCGGCGGGCCGGGCGGTGCGCCGCGTTGGCAGGTGGCGGGGCAGCAGGCCGACGAGCGCCTCGGCGCGGCCGTCGCCGGGGCCGGCGACGTCAACGGCGACGGCTTCTCCGACGTCCTGCTCGGCGCCCCCGGCCACCAGGGCATCGCCGCCGCCGAAGGCCGCGCACTCGCGTTTCTCGGTAACGCCGGCGGCGGGCTGCCCCTGCAACCGCTGCAAACGACGGCCAACGGGCGCTGGGTCATCGCCCCCCTCGGCATGTCCGACGCGCAGGGCGGCATCCGTTTCAGCCTCTTCGCGCCGCCGCGCAGTCCCGTCGGGCGCACCGCCGTGAAGCTCATCTGGGAAGTGCAGCCGCTCGGGGTGCCGTTCCGGGGCACGCAACTCGGGCAGAGCGCGACCTGGCAGCAGCCTTGGTCAGGCGCCGGCCAGCGACTCAGCGCGTTCGTCACCGGGCTCGCGGCCGACGCGCCCTACCACTGGCGCGCGCGCCTCCGCTATGCGCGCGGCGGGTCCTCCCCGTGGGTCGTCTTCGCCCGTCGCGGCGGGCAGACCCCGGACATTCGCACGCCGCCCACGACGGACGGCGAACTGGGCCGTCCGTGCAGCGGTCCCGAACTCTGCCTCTCGGGTTTCTGTGTGAACCACGTGTGCTGCGACGTGGGGACCTGCCACGACGCGTACGATTGCAGCCTCGACACGTGCGCGCCGAGCGGCCACTGCACCCACACGCTCGCGCCGGCCGGCCACTTGTGCCGTGCGGCGCACGACCTTTGCGACCTCCCGGAGGTCTGCGACGGCGCGAACTGGCAGTGCGAGGCCGATCGCTTCTATCCGCACAACGGCGATCCCAACAAAGACGCCGTGGTCACCGCCGGCGACGCGCTCATCGCCTTCACCATCGCGCGCGGGGCCTACTCGCCGACCATCCAGGAGCGCTGCGCGGTCGACTGCGATGGCAACGGGGCCGTCACGGCCGGCGACGCGCAGCGCATCTTCCTGCACGCCATCTCGGCCGGGCCCCCGTGCGGCGAGCCCGAGTAGCAGGGCCGGTTTGCGCTTTCAGTACACGAGTTCCAGCACGTAGGGACGTGCCGCGGGGCCGCCCGAAACGCCGAGGCGCAGACCGACCGGCGCCCCCGCGGCGGCCTGGCCCGTGAGTTCCTGACCCGCGCGCACGTTGCGCACGACGACCCGCGTGCCCACGGCCGGCAGGTCGAGGCACGGCGTCGTGTCGCCGGCGCCGTCGCAGGCTGCGAGGACGCGGTCGGCGACGCTGAGCACCGTGGGCCCGGGAGCCGCGGCGGCGCTCGCGAGCGCCAGGACGGTGCCGTCCGCGAGCAGCCGCTCGCCCGCCGCGCCGAGGTACGCGCGGACGTGAAGCGGCGTGTTCGCGTCGGCCGCAACCACGTCCGGGTCGGTTGTCGGCAGCAGCGTGTCGACGCCCGGCGGCAGCAGCGGCACCAGCGCCCCGGCCCGTGCAAACACCGGAATGGCCGTGAGCGGGGCCACGACGTCGAGGTGCGCCGGACCGTCGTGCGCCGTGCCGTCCCAGAAATCGTAGAAGCGGCCGGCGGGCAAGTACACGTCGCGCCGCTCGCTCTCGTCGACTACCGGGGCCACGAGCAGCGCGTCGCCAAGCAGGAAGTCGTCGTGCCTCCCCCAGACCTCGGCGTCGTCGGGGAACCCGAGCACGAGGTGACGCATGAGCGGCCAGCCGCGCGTGGTCGCATCGAGTTCGAGCGCCTGCAAGTACGGCACGAGGCGCATGTGCACGTCGGCGTAGAACCGGAAGTGCGCCATCGTCTCGGCGTCCTTGTCGTAGTTCCAGTTCTGCGCGCGGTTGATGCCCTCGTGCGTGCGCATGATGGGGCTGAAGGCCCCCACTTCGGTCCAGCGGAAGTACAGTTCCTTGGTGCTTGGCGTTGAAATTACTGGAATAAATGAGAATCCAGCGATGTCGTGGCCGTAGAACGGCACCCCCGAGATGCCGAGCGACGTCCCGATCGAGATCACCGTGGGCAGCCCGTCGGCCCGGCTCCAGTCCGTGTTCTGGTCGCCGGCCCAAACGGCCTGGCTCGTGGCCTGGGAGCCGGTGTAGCCCGAACGTACGAAGTAGAGGTGGTCGCCGTCGGGACGCGCCTCGTCCCAGAATTCGCGGTGAAGCGTCTGCCAGAGGCGCGGGTAGTCGCTCGACAGTTCGGCGCCCGTGCGCCCGTCGAAGCCGACCGCGTCGAAGGGCACCCATTCGCCGAAGTCGGCCATCCAGCCGTCGAGCCCGAGCGCCTCGCCGGTGGCGAGGTAGCCTTTCACCCAATCGCGCGCGGCCGGGTTCGTCAGGTCGACGACGCTGCCGGGCTTGGAGATGACGTTGAACACGTAGTCGCTGCCATCGGGCTTGTGCAGCAGGTAACCGTTGGCCGTCGCCTCGTCCCACTCGCGAAACCCCGGCCTGACGAAGGGGTTGAAGTAGCCGAGCAGGCGGAATCCGGCGTCGTGCAGTCCCGCGCTCAGGCCGGGCAGGTCGGGGTACACCTCAGGGTCCCATTCCCAGTGGTAGGGCAGGGCGTAGCCGCCGGTCAGGCTCAATTCGCCGCCAATCCAGTCCTGGCTCCAGATGGCCGTGCACGGGATGTGCTCGCTGCGGAGGAGGGCAGCGCGTTCGCGCACGGCTGCGCTGCCGAGTTGCACCGCGATCCACGGGCCCCAGGCCCAGGGCGGCAGCGGGCGGGCGCGGCCCGTGTGTGCCGTGAAGCGTTCGACGACGGTGAGCGGCTCCGGACCGAGGAAGACGACGAACGTCAGCGCGTTGTCCCACGCCACGACGCGCCACGTGTCGGCGTGTGTGGCACACAGATCGAACACGGAACGGCGCAACGTCTCGACGAGCAGGCCAAAACCGCGGTTCGTGAGCGTGAACGGCACGGGGAAGTAACTGTCGTGGGGGCGGCCAAACAGGGTCGGGGTGGTCTCATCGGTCAGCGTCTTGCCGATGCCCTGCTCAGACACCCAAATGGGCACGACTTCGCCCCGCTGTTCGGCGGCGTTGGCCTGCGCGCCGAAGCCGAAGAAGCGGTCGCGCTCCGTGCAGGCGAACGACAGCGCCACGCGTCCCGCCTCGGCCGGGGCGGCGACCCGCACGCGTGCCACGCCCCGGGCGACGGGGCTGACCGTGACGGCGAGCGCGCCCTCGGCCGTGGTGACGGTGTAGCGGACGGCCCCGTCGGCGCCCACCTCGATCGGTGAGGCGGACAACGCGGCCTGCCACGGGCCGAGTTCCTCGCGGAAGCCGTAGGCGCCTTCGAGGAAGCGCACGTCCTCGCTCGCCGTGGCCCACGCGAGGGGTGCGAAGGCCGGGTCGCCGGCTCCGCCGACCGCCGGGGCCAGCAGCACGCCGCCGGCGGCATCGGCCAGCGCAGGCAGGTGCGTCGCGGGGTCGGTGACGAGCGTGAAACCCGCCTCGCCGAGCGTCGTGGGCGGCCCGGCGAGCTCGCCTCGCGCGCCGTCGCCCACGGCGTCGCCCCGCCGCCCGCCACCGTCCTGCATGTCGGCGGGCGGGGCGCCATCGGCCGCCAGCGCGTCGCGCGCATCGGCCCCGGCGTCGGGCGCCACATCGCCCGCCCCGGCCCCGCCTTCGCTCGAACAGGCCGCGAGCCCGGTGGCGACCAGCAGGAGCAGCGTCTGGAGGCGTCGTTCGATGCTTCCGGTCATGGCTTTCCCCCGGGTTGGCGACCGGCGTCGCCGTGCCGCGGGGCCGCGCGCAACGGCGGCCGACGGCTGTGGCGCAAACTGGCCGCCAGTACATCCCAAAGTCGCCGTCCTGGCCAGATCCGGGCAGCCACGGCCGGGCCTGCTTGCGTCGCCGCGCACGCCCCCACTATGATGCCGTCCGTCAGGTTTTCCACGACCGGGCTGCTTCGGCAGCGCCACACCAAAGGGGGGCTGGATGATCTCGGGTCTGTTCACGGGGCGCAGATGGGGCGTGACGGTCCTCGTCAGCGGGTTGGCCGCCGTCGTTTTCGCGTGCAGCGGCTCGTCCGACGGGGGCGCGGGCGACACGGCGCCGGCCGGCGACACCGCGGCGCCGCAAGATACGGGTTCCGGCACGGGCGACGTCGCGGCCGGCGGCTGCCCTTGCTCGAACCTCGTCGGCAAGGGCTTCCGCTACACGCGGCTCGTTGCCCACGAACCCGACGATCCCAACGTCACCACCGACGACGGGCTGCTCGAAGCGCTGAGCGGCAACTGGGAACAGGACATCGGCGACGGGCTCCTCAACCTCGTCATGGAAGTCATCGCTTTCGACGCCGGCGCCGGCACCGCCACGCTGCGCATCGGGCCGGCCTGGCCGGCCGAAGACGGCACCTACGCGCTGCTCGCCGACCGCAGCGTCGACGTGGCCGTCACGGTCGATGCCCAATGCCAATTCGAGTCGGTGGCGGCTTCCGACCTGTCCATGTATTCCGGTCCCGCCGACGAGCCGCAACTGTGCGCGCCGACCCTCGGCCACGCCATTCCCATCCACGACTTGCGCTTCGAGGGCCGCTTCATCGCCGAGTGCACGCAGATCCGCGAGGCGCGCATGATGGGCTGCCTCACGGCCGCCGAAAGCCGCGACGTGTGCTTCTGCATGATGGAGGGCAACAACTGCCCGCGCAACGAGACCGGCGAGCCGCTCTACGTCGCGGGCCAGCCCAACAAAAACTGCAAGGGTTGCGGTGGCTTGCCCTGGGTCAATCAGGGCTACATGGTCGAGAACGCGCTGAGCGACGACTACATGGCCAACACGTTCTGCCCGGCCGATTCGACGGTGCTCGGCTACCGCTTCGGCGGCCTCTACGAAGCCGACGTGCTCAGCCAGTATCAGTCTTCGGTCACGCCCTGAGCCGCGGCCCGGGCCGTGCGCTCGCGCGGCCGCCCGCCCCAGAACGTATCGAAGTGCACCTGCACGCCGAGCGTCAGCGTGTCAAGGGCGTAGCTGTAGCGCCCGTTGCCGACCACGACGTCGGGGCAGGTGTCGCCGGCCTCGCATTCGATGCTCGGCCGCTGCTGCACGACGCGCGAATCGGACACGTCGCGGCTCGTCTGGAACAGGTGCTGGTAGGCAAGACTCACGTCGAAGGCCCAGAGCCGCGCCGTGAGCCCACCGCCGACGCCGAAGCGGTGCCCGCCCTGCACGTCGAGGTTGGCATACGCCGTGTCGACCGACGGCGATTCGTAGAAGCCACCGAGCCGCAGCGTGAGCCCGAACCAGTCGCCCGGCCCCGGGCGGATGACGCGGTAGTCGCCGCCGAGGCGCACCGACACCGTGTCGCGGTAGTTCTTCGTGAGCCGGATGTCTTCGAGCGCTATCGTCTTGATCGACTGGTCGCCCGACGCGCTGCCCTTCGGCAGCAACTTGACGTCGCCCGCCCCGGTGTAGTCGATGCGGAAGGCGTCGAGAAACGACCACATCTCCCACACCACGTCGAGTTCGATGTCGAAGATTTCATTGTGGATGTTCGGATAGGCGTAGCGCGCCCCGAAGCGCAGCTTCATGGGCAGGGTGAACTTCAGGGTCACGTCTTGCGGCGTCAAGGGCTCGAACTGCGAAATCAGCGTGGAGCCTTCGTAGCCGAGGTGGATCTTGCCCTTGGCCTCGATCCAGGTCGGCAGGAACTGGAAGGCGAGGCCCAGCTCGACCATGTCGGCCGGCGCGTAGTCGAGCCCGAGCATGGCGCTGATCGCAAACGGGTCCGCCACGTCGATGCGCGCGAGAATGTCGAACTCGCTGTTGGAGGGGTGCAGGTACTGATCGGACATGGCGCCGTCGACCATGAGCCGATAGTCGACCTTGGGCATGGTCATGAAGATGACGTTGAGCCCGACCGAGAAGTTGTCGAGCGGGCGCCAGGCGGCGGCCGCGTTGATGTAGAGCAGCGTGATGTCCTTCTGGATGAGCGTGTAGCGCGCCGCGTTCTCGGAGGGGCACTCGATGGTGTCGCCCATCTTGGCGGTCGGGCACTCGGGGCTGTCGGGGCTGCCCTGCACGGTGCTGCCGGGGTTGAAGCGCGTGCCGCCCACGGCGTTCGGCGGAAAGACCCCGATGGCGAAGGTCCAGTCCTCGAGCCCGAAATCGGACGACAGCGCCAGCATGGCGCCCAGCGGAAACAGCCCGCCCTCGTCTTCGACCGGCTTGAAGCGGTAGTTGGTGATGCCGTCGCGCACACCTACGATGCCCTCGGCCGAGGCGCGCTCGAAGCGCGAAAACGGCCAGGTCAGGCTGTCGCTGATGAGCAGGTTGAGCCAGCCGCGGGTCTTCGTGAGCCCCGCCGGGTTGTGCCAGAGCGCACTCAGATCGTCGGCCCGCGCCGTGAAGGCCCCGCCGCGTCCGAGCGCCTGCACGCCGTGATCGGGGAACTCGAATCCGCCCGCCTCGGCGGCGGCCGGAGAAAGGAGCCATCCGGCCAGAATCCCGGCCAACCATGCGAGCCTGCGCTTGCTCATGCCGTTGCCTCCGCCTGCGTGGGCGACCCGCGCCGCCGCCGCCATTGTAGGGAAAAGGGCCCCGGCCACAACCGGGTTTCGCGCTGCGCCGGCCCATGGGCTATGATGCTTCCCGCTCGGCGGCGCCAGAGAGCCCGACCAGGGCGCATGACGTGGGGGCAGCATGAACGGCATACGCAATTCACAGTCCTTCTCCGGTCTCGCGGTCGGGTTGCTCCTGGCCCTGTTGAACGCGTGCGGCGGGGGTGGCGGGGGCACGTCCTCGGCCGATGTGGGCGCGTCGGACGGCCCGCCCGACCAGAGCGCGCCGGCCGACCTCCCCGGGCCTGCCGACACCGCGCAGCCGCAGGATCGAGCGGTGGGCGCCGACCAGAACGACACCATCTGGGTCCTCGACGTGCCTCCCGACGAGACCGGGCCGGCGCTCCCGTGCGGCGGCGCCTGCCCCGAGGAGTTCTGCGAAGTGGCCACGGGCCGCTGCCTCGACTGCCTGTCACCGGGCGACTGCACGTATCCATCGTGGTGCCGCGCCGGCCAGTGCGTGGTCACGGCTTGCTATCCGGGCGCCGTGTGGTGCGAGGGCGCCGACCGGCTCACCTGCGGCGCCGACGGCGAGACCATCGACCTCGAAACGTGCCCCGCGGGCCAGGCATGCGCCAACGGCACCTGCCTCGATGTCGTCTGTGAGCCGCGCGAGCGGGGCTGCGAGAGCCTGCTCGTGCGCACGTGCAACGATTCGGGCACGGGCTACCAGTACTTCCCGTGCCCGCCCGGCTCCGGCTGTTACGGCGAGACGTGCTCCGCCTACAAGCACAACGTGGTGCTCATCTTCGACACGTCGGGCTCCATGGGCGCCACGGGCGGGCTCGACGCCATTCCGTGCATTTGCGGCCAGGGCAACTGCCCGACCCAGCCCTATCCGGCCTGCGAATTGGCCGACTGCCCCATTTCCAAACTGGGTCTCTCGAAATGGGCCTTCAACCAACTGTTCGCCACCACCCAGGCCGCGAGCGTCAACTTCGCCATGACGCGCTTCCCGCAGCGCATCAAGCAGCGCGGCGCCGAAGATTGCGGCGCCATGATGGGGGCCGGCTGGTACGAGCCGCCCGAAATGACCGACGGCATCGAGGGCGACGATGGCAGCCACGTCACCGGGCCCGATTCGTACTTCGACCGCAACCTGTGGCAGATCCTGAGTGTCCCGTTCCCGAAGACGCTTGACGACGACCCGCTCGCCGGGGCCGTGCGGTGGATGGATTTCGACGAGCAGATGCAGGCCGACGGCACGTTCTGTCTCGGTTCCGACGACTGCCCGGGTGGGGCCTGCACCTTCTCCGGCGGCCGCCAGCAGTGCCACTACCACAGCAATCCCGAACTGCGCTCCACGGGCAACACGCCGCTCGGCCGCAGCCTGTTCTATGCGGGCGAATACATTCGCAAGTACGTAGTGGTCGACGGCAAGCCCTGCACGGTCGACGCCGACTGCGGCAACGTCAACTATGTCTGCACGCCCGAGGGCGTCTGCAACGATCCGTTCCGCGCCTGCCGAGCCACGGTCATCATGCTCTTCACCGATGGCGTCGAAGAGCCGGCCACCGACGAGAGCAACTTCTTCAACCCGCGGGTGCAGGCCAAGCGCATGCGCTACGGGCTCGGCTGCGCGTCCGACGGCGACTGCCTCGAAGGCGCCACCTGCGACTCCGGCACGTGCCAGGGCTACCCCACGCCGAACGGCGGCGGCGGCACCGTCACGCACAGCGACGGGCAGGGCGCCAATCGGCTCCTTGCCTTCGACGGCCAGCCCATCCAGGTCACGACCCACGTCATCGACATGTCGGGCGGCGAGGGGGCCGGGGCCAATGCGCGCATCGCCGACGAAGGGGGCGGGCTGCACTTCGACGTCTACGTCGACGAGCCCCAGGCGTTCCTCGACACGCTCGTGTCGTTGTTCGACATCAAAGCCTATCTAGGTGAATGTATCCCGGAAGTTCCGGGTCAGTAGCCCGCGCGCCCGGCGCGGGCTACACGAGCGGAATGCCCTGCCGCACGAGCGACGACAGGTCCATGGCCAGCGCCACGCCATAGTGCGCCGCCACGCCGAGCCAGAACGAGCGATGCCGCAGTGCCAGGTAGCCGAGCACGAGGCCCGTCACGGCGGCGCCCATGGTTTCGGGCAGCGGCTTGCCGTAGTGCGCCGTCGTGTAGGGCAGAATCATGTACACGAGCGCCAGGTAGCCGAGGTCGCGTTCGAGCGAGAACAGGATGAAGCCGCGCCAGAACGCCTCGCCGCTGACAAAGATGAGCAGATAGAACGCCTGGTAGACGAGGAACATCTCCCAGGCGATGGTGCCGCCGACGATCTGGCCGTGGCAGAGCGGGTACTTGTGCTGGAAGGCGGGCCAACGCGACGTCTCGAAGACCACGAACAGGATCACGACGCCCGCGAGCACGACGTAGGCCCACCACCAATCGAACGTGCCGCGCAGCCGGTAGCCTATGTCGGCAGGTTTTCGGCGCAACACGTACCGGTTGATGAGCAGCGCGGCCACGGTGCGGGCGAGAAAGCAATTGATGGAGAAATACGCAAAACCCCAGATGGGCAGCCAGGCGCCCACGTCGAGGTGCTGCGCCAGGTGGCGATCGAAGAAGCCCGTGCGGCCAAACAGCCAGACGAGCGAGAACAGGGCGTACGACGAGCCGATGACGATCCAGGTCTCGCGCGAGAGATCGCGCAGCCGAATGCCGCGAAACACGCGCAGCAGCGCGAGGAACAGGCCGGTGCCGACGAGCACCCAGGCCGGCTGCGCAAGTTGGCCGAGGGCGCTGCTCTCGCGCCGGCCAAACCAGTGATACCAGAGCAGATTGGCGCCCGCGATGAAGGCCAGCATGAGCGCCAGGACGGGCCAGGAGAAGCGCGGCGGCCCCTTCCGGGCGGCTGCAGTCAGCGGGGCCGCGGGGCAATCGGCTGCGGTCGGCTCCATGAACGCGGGCTCCCTCCGTCCGGCGCGCACGCGGGGGCTGCGCCGGGACGCCGTATTCTACGGACCCCGCGCAACCCTGTCACCCAGGCGCCGCAGTTCCCGAGAGCCGCCCGCACGGCCGCCGCGGGCGCCGT
>CAYRCM010000044.1:0-33725 GCA_964422715.1 uncultured Myxococcales bacterium
GGCGCCGGGGCGGCCGGCGCCGCGGGGGCGGCCCGAGCATTCGGCGCCGCCGGCGGCGGCTCGGGCAGCCACGGAGCACTCGCCAAGGCGGGGTGCGCGAACGCGTACGGCGGCGGCGCCGGCGATTCCCGCAGCGCCCCGCAGGCCACGAGCCCCAGCACGGCAACGAGCCATGGGACGCATCTCGGCAGCCGTTCGAGCATCGGCGCGACCTCCGCGGAACCATCGAAAATCCGGCCCAATTTCCGCGCGGTTGGGGCCGTTGTGCGGGCATCGTAGGGGTCCGCGCCGGCGGGCGTCAAGTTTTCCGCGCGGCAGGCTCCGGCGCGCGGCGGGTGCCCCGGCTGCGGACGGACCCGTTGAATAGCCGTGCGCATGCGGCGTCGAAGCCCTCGGGCTGCTCGGCGGCTCGCCGAGCCCATGTCGGAGAGGTGAACCATGAACAAGCAGCGGACGTTTGGCGCACTCGTCCTCATGGCCTCGGTCCTCCTCGGTTGCGGTGACGACGGCCGGGCTCCCGGCAGCATTCTCGTGCAGTGGCAGGTCGGCGGCCTTCAGACGTGCGAAGATGCCGGTCTCGCGCAGGTGCAGGTAGCCCTCTACCGGGCTGGCGGAGACGAACGGGTGGCCGAACAGACGGAAGCGTGCGCGGCGCTCGAAACCACCTTCGTCGACGTGCCGGCAGGCAACTACGACGTCGTGCTCGAGGGATTCGCCGCCAGCAGCGAGAACGACCAGCCGCCGCGGGCCACCTACGAGGGGCTCTACGAACGGCTGCGGGTCCCGGCGGGCGAACTCGTCACGGTTCCGGGAGTCGTCGTGCTCCAGGGCAAGCCGGCGGAGATCGTTTTGCTCTGGCGCTTCGAGTCGGGCTACGCCTGCTTCAACTACGGGGTCACGTCCATCGCGGTGTCGCTCTGGGGCGAACACGGCATGGCCATCCCGCTCGCGCGCAGCGCGTTTCCCTGCGAGTTGAGCGAGCTGCTCGAAGAGGACGATGGCGCCCTCTTCTACGGCGGCAGTTGCGGCGCCAGCGGGCTCCAGGGCGTGCGGCTCCCCGGGCTCAGCCCGCAGCGGTACACCGTCCAGGTCTTCGGGCTCGATGAAGACGGCGCCGCGCGCTACTCCGCGACGGCCATTGCCACGCCGGGGCTCGGCGAGCAGACCTGCGTGGCGCTCGAACTGAGCCGCTGCACGAACGCCTCCTGCACCCCCTGACATGACGGCGCCGAACGGCGCCGGGGCGCCCCCGCGGCGGCTCGCACGGTCGGGCGTGGCCCCCATGACACGCGTGTCAGAGTGCCCGCGCGGCACCCGGCGCATTCGCTTCGCAACCGCTTGAATTTATGGGATACGAATTATCATCGCGACCCGGCACACGCCTTGCAGGGATGTCCGCCGGGTGAAGGGAGCGTGACCGCTCCTGACTCGTCGCGACGCACGGGTCCCGCTCGCTTCGGCTGGTCCTTGCGGCTGCCAGCCTGGCCTGGGCGCCGTTCCCTCCTTCCGGCGTCCAGGCCGACCTTCCGCATGCCGGTTGGCCCGAAACCGGTAGAGTTCTCCTCCTCGACCGGGGGCCCTGGGGGCCCCCGGCGCCCTCTGGGCGCCCCGCGCAACCCGCAGGCAGACAGAGGCGAGGCCCGCAATGCCGCGGCCGGCCGGCAGGGGCGGCCGCATTCGGAATGCAGGTTTCGGCGATCCGCTCAGAGAAACTCGGCGTCGAAGCGCACGGGCAGCAGGTCGTTGAGCTGGTGGCGCTCGACCCGCCCGCTCTGGTCGGCCATGAGCACGGTCATGTTCGGCGAGAACTCGACGAGTGCCTGCCGGCAGATGCCGCAGGGCGGGCAGGGGCGATCGGCCCCGGCCACGATGGCCACAGCCTGGAAGCGCCGGGCGCCCGCCGTAACGGCGCTGGCAAGCGCCGCGCGTTCAGCGCAGGTGCCCGCCGGATACGAGGAATTCTCGACGTTGACACCGGTGTAGATGGTGCCGTCCTCGGCCAACAGGGCGGCCCCGACCTGGAAGTGCGAGTACGGCGCGTACGCGTTCTGGCGCGCCCGCCAGGCGGCGTCGAGCAGTGCTTTTTCGGTCTCTGCGTTCATGTTGACTCCACCCATGCTTCGCTCGTTCGCGAGCGCAGAGAAGCCCTATCCTAACGGGCCTCGGCGGGCGTGTCCAAGAAACGGCACGCGTTGCCGCAGACGGCGTTGCACCGCCGCACGCCGTGTGATAGACAAGCCCGCTCCGCCGCCGTGGGTCATTCACGCGGCGGGCGACCTTTGAATCCAACCGGTTCGGGTGTCTCTGCCATGCGGGCGTACGACCTGATCAAGCGCAAGCGCGACGGACACGCGCTCTCCAGCGACGAAATCTACTTTTTCCTCAACGGGTTCACCCGGGGGGAAATCCCCGACTACCAGATGTCGGCCCTGCTCATGGCAGTCTTCTGGCGCGGGCTCGACGCCCACGAGTTGCAGGCGTGGACAAACACCATGCTGCACTCCGGCACCGTGCTCGACCTCGGCGACGTGGCCGGCATCAAGGTCGACAAGCACTCCACCGGCGGCGTGGGCGACAAGATTTCGATTGCGCTGGCCCCGCTCGTGGCGGCCTGCGGCGTTCGCGTGCCCATGATCTCCGGCCGGGGCCTCGGCCACACGGGGGGCACACTCGACAAACTCGAAGCCATCCCCGGTTTCCGGGTCGACGTGCCGACGCAGCGCTTTCGCGAACTGATCCGCGACCCCGGCCTGGGCATGATCGGCCAAACCGCCGACCTCGCGCCCACCGACCGCCGGCTGTACGCCCTGCGCGACGTCACGGCCACCGTCGACTCCATTCCGCTCATCGCGTCCAGCATTCTCAGCAAGAAACTGGCCGAGGGCATCGACGGTCTCGTGCTCGACGTCAAGTTTGGCGCCGGGGCGTTCATGAAGACGCTGCCCGCCGCCCGGCAACTCGCCGAAACCATGACGGGCATCGCCAAGGGCATGGGCAAGCGCTGCGTGGCGCTGCTGACCGACATGCACCAACCGCTCGGCGAAGCCGTCGGCAACGCCCTCGAAACCATCGAGTGCATCGAATGCCTCAAGGGCAACGGCCCGCAGGACATTCTCGAACTCACGCTGGCGCTGGGCGTCGAGATGCTGCTCATGGCCGAGCGCGCGCGCGATGCCGAAGACGCGCGGCAGATACTGCTCGGCGCCATCGCCGACGGCTCGGCGCTCGCCAAGATGCGTGCCATGATCGCCGCGCAGGGGGGCGATCCGCGGGTCATCGACGACTACAGCCGTTTTCCGGGCGCATCCCGTACGATCGAATTCCTCTCTCCGACCGACGGCGTCGTGGCCGCCCTCGACGCCGAGCGGGTGGGGCTCGCCGCCATTCGGCTCGGCGCCGGCCGCGACCAGGTCGAATCGGCCATCGACCACGGGGTGGGCATCCTGCTCCGGCACAAGGTTGGCGCGCACGTTCGGCGGGGCGAGTGTCTGGCCACCCTGCACGTCAACGCCGACCGCGGGCTCGATGACGCCCGGCGGCTGCTGACCGAGGCCTACCAGTTCGCCGCGACCGGCGTAGCCCCGGCTCCCATCGTGGCCGACCGGGTGGGCTAGCCGACGCACCGGCGGCGGAGTCGACACGACGTTGCGTTCGCACCGATATCGAGGCGCCACGAAGAGCTCCCCTGAGACGCGCGGCCCGAGCAGCGCCATCATCAGCCGGACATCGAGCGGTGGCCGCCGCAGCCAGGTAGCCAGGTTTTCCGTGTCCGACGTCAGCCGGCCGCCGTGCGGAGCGACGGCTGGCGTGGTTGCAGCGGGGCAGCGAGGCTCCCCCCCATCCGCGCGCTCGACGACACTTCGCGTCGCGCTCCCCGAGGAAAGTTGGCAAACGCATGAATCACGAGCGTCAGTGGCAGTACGAATCGATCGAGGAAGCCGCCCAGGCGGTTCGGGCAATCGACGGCCGCACGCCCGACATCGGCGTCGTGCTCGGCAGCGGGCTCAGCGCGTTCGCCGACACCGTCGATGAGGCGGTGCGCATTCCGTATGAGCGCATCCCGCACTTCCCCGTGCCCACCGTTTCCGGGCGCCTGGGCGTGCTGTTCATCGGACGCGTCGGCGGTCGCACCGTCGTGGTCATGAAGGGGCGGGTGCACTACTACGAGGGCTACCCCATTCGGCAGGTCGTCTTCCCGGCGCGCGTCATGGCGGCGCTCGGCGTCAAGGCGGTCATCGTCACCAACGCGGCGGGTGGCGTCAACGCCGGTTTCGTGCCGGGCGACCTCATGCTCATCGAGGACCACCTCAACCTGATGGGCGTCAACCCGCTCCTCGGCGAGAACGACGAACGGCTCGGGCGCCGCTTCCCCGACATGACGTTCGTCTACCCGGCCGACAAGCGCCGTGCCGTGCTCGCGGCCGCCGAGAAACTCGACATCCCGCTGCGTCGCGGCGTCTACGCAGCACTGTCGGGCCCGGCCTACGAAACCCCCGCCGAAGTCCGCATGCTGCAACGGCTCGGGGCCGACGCAGTCGGCATGTCGACCGTGCCCGAGGCCACGGCGCTCGCGCACAGCCGTGTTCCGGTCGTGGGGCTGTCTTGCATCACCAACTACGGCGCCGGCCTCACCGACGACCCGCTCACCGACGAAGAAGTCATGGTCGTGGCCGCGCGCACGGCCCCCGTCTTCATCCGCCTGCTCCAGACGGTCGTCGAGACCTTGCCGCTGTAGCTTCGCCGCACCCTCCGGAATCGGCCGGGAGCGAGTACCGGAACGTCGCGGCGATGGCTGCCGGCCGGCCGGGCGCCGTGGGCCCTTGCCGACGGCTCCCCGACGCGCCCGCGGGCGCACCGGACGGCTGCCGCAGGCGGGCCGCGCCTCGGCAGGACGACGCCCAGTTCATAAAGAATCCCGAGAGTTGGAAGGGCTAACCGTTGGCGGCCTGGCGCCACCACGGCTCCTGGGAGGAAGCCGCGCCGAGCTCGGTCGTGGCCGCCAGCGTGCGGCTGGCGGGGCGCCGGATGCTGCCGTCGGGGTTCATCGGGGCCTCGAAGTAGGCGGTATCGTTGTCGACGAGCCAGTCGGGATCCTGGCGCGCAAGCGTCTCCACGCGCGAGAGCAACGTCGCGAGGCAGCCGAGGTAGTGGTCGCCGCGCACGTGGCGCACGAGCACGCGGCCCGGAACGAGCCCACAGCCGAGGTCGTGCATCTGACGCGCCTCACCGAGCCAGCCCTCTTCGGGGTGGAGGACGGCGCGCAGCACGACGCGCGCGGCCCCGGCCGGCGTGCGTACGGTGACGACGCGCGAGGGCGGCCAGAGCCGCTGCAGGTCGCCGTGCGACAGGTAGCGCCAACCGACGCGCCAGACGGGCTCTTCGCAGCGGATGACCGGCCAGGACTGGCGCGAGATGCTCCAGAACAGGTCGATCGGTTCGGCGAAACCGTCGGCCCGCGCCCGCTCGGGCGAGATGCGGTTCGGCTCGACGGCGTCGAGCCGGGTCACGCGGGCGAGATACGAGTGGCGTCCGAGCACCACGCGCACCGCCTCGCCGACCTCGACCGCGGGCCGCAAGTAGAGATAGTCGACGGTCCGGTGGCGGGCGATGAGGTCGCTCGCCGCGGCCCCGTACAGCCACGGCCGCAGCGGCCTGAGAGCCCGCAGCAGCGTCTCCGTCGTGATGCGCTGGACCAACACGGGACTCACCTCCTCGTTCTGCGGCCAGGGCCGGCCGGGCGGGGGCTCCGGGGAGCGCTGCCGGGAGGCCGGGGCCGGGCCGAATGGGCCACAGCGTAGCCTGAGCTCGGCCGTCCGCCAAAAAAACGGGCGCCGCCCACGCGAATGCTCAGGCCGGATGAACGGGGAGCGAGCCTCCGGCGGCGCCGCGTCCGGCGGCGGTTGTCAACGGGACGCGACGAATGCTAAGGGTGGCTCCAGGAGGCGCCGGTGGCGCGACGGCACCCGCGAAGGCTCCGGTTCCGCCACCGGCTCCGAAAAATCGACGAGGAAGATGCCGTGTCCGAGCTGAGTTTCGCGCACGGGGTGCGCCGGGTGCTCCTTGCCGCCGTCGCCGTCGCAGGCTTCCTGGGCCTCGCCGCGCACGGCACCGGCACTGCATATGCGGCCGACGGGCCCTGCGACCTGGAGCGGCTGGCGCAACGACTGCGCGACGCCGGCATCGAGGTGCAGGCCGTGCGCCCGGCCGCGGTGGGCGCCGCGGTCATCCTCGGTCCCGCGGGGGGCTCGCCGAAAGCTGTCGTGGTCTTCGGTTTCACGCCGGCGGGCGAACTCTACACGACGCAGCGGATCGTGAAGTCTGCGCCACCGGAAGAGCGGCGCTGGAACGAAGCGGTCCAGAGCACCACGCAAGCGCTCGAAGGCCTGGCCGCGTTGCGCGACTGCCCCGGCATCGGCGGCGGCGACCCGAATCATCCCGAGACCCGCAAGAGCCTCGACCGGGCCTTCCAAGAGACCGTCGCGCCACCGACGAGCGCACCGGCAGCCTCCGGTCGGGTGCTGCAGCGCGTCGTCATCGTCCTGTCTATCATTAGTGTTTTCGGATACTTTTTCCTGATTCTGGTCTGGGCAATCCGCCGCGCTCGACAGGCGCCGCGCGAGGTGCTCGTGGGGTTCGCGCTTTTCGCGCTGGCCCTCCTCGTGCGCGTGTTGTCGGCCCCGCGGCAACCGATGCAAAGCGGCAACGGCGACATGTCCGTGCTGTTCGATGTCGCGCGCTGGCTCAACGAGGGCGTGGGCGGCGAGGTTTCCCTGACCTATCCCCCGGCCCTGCGCGCCTTCCTGTGGGGCGTCTTCAAGGTTTTCGGCCCCTCTTGCGAGCTGGCGTTCTGGGTCGTCACGCTGCTCGGCGCGGCCACGGTCGTGCCGGTTGCGGGGGTCGTGAAACGCGTCACGGGCTCGGCGCCTGCGGGCGTCCTCGCCGGACTCGCGCTCGCCGCCTATCCGCCGGCCATCTTCTTCTCGAACGGCGTCAACCTCGAAACGCCGGCCGGCCTGCTCATCGCCTTGAGCTGCGTGCACGCGCTCGACGTGCTGCAGAACCGGCGTCTGAGCGACGCGCTGCTCTACGTGTCGGCGCTGGCGGTGATCATCCAGAGTCGCGCCGAACTGCTTCCGGCGGCCCCCGTGCTGGTCGCCGCCCACGTGCTGCTCGCCGTGGAGCGGGGCGCGCTGCGCGGCCTCGTGCGCCTTTGGCCGGCGGCGCTCGCAGGCCTGGCTCTCGTGACGCCATTCGTGGTCCAAGTGGCCCTCGCGAGCAGCGACATCGGCGGACGCGAGAAGAGCGCCTTGCTCGCTTCCGTGGCCACGTACGGGGCGCTGGTGGTGGGGCTTGGGGCCCTGGTTCTCGTGGCCGAACGCCGCCTTGTCAGGACTTCTACGAGCGCGCGGGTCATCGCCGTTGCCGTGGGGGTTGGCGCCCTTCTCGTCGTCGGATGGGCGATCTCCGAGTTCTCCGGCAACCCGTTCGTCTCCCACCGCTTCCTGATCCCGGCGGCGCCCTACACGACGTTCTACACAGACCAGGTCCGGCAGTGGGCGTTCGCCAACGGGACGATCGGCATAGGCGAGCCGCGGCCGTTCTTCTTGGAACTCGGCATCTTCCCGCTCGCCTACCTGTTGCTCGGCCTCCTTTCGTTCCTGCCCGCGCCCGAGCCACCCCGCCTCACATCCTACGCGTGGCTGCTCGTGCCGCTCGCCCTGTTCGGGTTCGAACTGACCCGCTGGATCTTCTCGGGGGTGGTCGTCGCCGAGGGCTTCCGCTACCACATCCCCTTCTACCCCTTCGTGGCCATGGCCGTGGGCATGGGCGCGTACCGTGCGCTGCAGTGGCTCGGGGGAACGGGCCGCCGGCTGCTCTTGGCGCGGGGGGCGGCCGCCGTGCTCATCCTGTCGCCGCTCGCGACGCACGCCGCCTTCTTCGGCGACACCGCCCACAACGCGCAACGCGAGTTCGCCTTCGCCCACGCCGCGTTGGCCAAACTGCCCCACGACAGCACGATCCTCGTGCCCGACGACCGCCTCGACCTGCGCGGCATCGGGCCCGGGCTGCTCGACGTCGCCAACATGTACCGCACCGAGCATCTGTTGTCTGGTCTCGCGCAGTTGCGCGGCCAACGACTCTACGTGTACGGGGTGGAGGCGGCGCTGCGCCATCGCGTCCTGCTGCCGGGCACGGTCTACTTCTACCAAGGCATCGAATGCTACCGTGCCCTGGCACCGGCCACCTTCAACCCCAGCTGCCACGTCGTGCGGCAGCTTGCCGGCCCGCGTCCACCGGTCGCTGCGACCCGCATCCCGAACCGCGTCTACAGCACGGCCTCGCCCTTCATCGGGCTCATCACGCCGCGTCTGCCCATGCTCGACCTGGCCCTTGTGCCCCTGACCCCGGCCGACGTCGATGCACTCCGCCGCCACTACGGCCTCGCCGAGCCAGCGCCACCGGCGCCACCGGCGGGCGGCGCGCCAGCGCCGGCGCGCCCCTGAGTCACAACCCACGCTTGTCGCCCCCGGGTCCGCATGGTAGACACAGCCGGCGGGCCGCGATGCGCGCCGCCCGCATGCCCAAACGCCCACCGGCCACACCGGTTGGTGCAGGCCCCGGGGACGCCGCGTCAGCCCGGCGCCCGTTCCCGCCCAGCAGAGGAGCCCGGCATGACAGCGAGGCCGCTCGTCCTGGTGACCGGTCATCTTGGATTCTTGGGCAGCCACGTGGTCGCCGCCCTGCAGGCGCGCAAGCTGCCCGTTGCGGGTCTCGATTCCCAGCTGTACTCGGCGGGCACTGGCCCCGCGGCGACCCCACCAGAACGTGAAATCACCAAGGATCTTCGAGATCTGACCCCGGACGACCTCGCCGGCGTGACGGCCGTGATCCACACCGCCGGGTTTTCGACCGACGCCCTCGGCGACCGCTACCCGGAGAGCACGCTCGAAATCAACCGCGAAGCCACCCGCCGCCTCGTCACGCTGGCGCGCGACGCGGGTGTGACGGCGTTCGTGTTCGCCTCCTCGGTCGGGGTCTACGCTCCGGGGGGCGACGACTGGCTCGACGAAGACTCCCCCACCGACGCCGGCTCCGTCTACCGGCGCTCCAAACTCGACGCCGAACGGGCGTTGCTCGAACTGCGCACCGCTCAGTTCCGGCCGCTCGTCCTGCGCCTGCCCACGATGTACGGCGACTCGCCGAGCCTGCGCCTCGACCTCGTGCTCAACCGCTGGGTCTTTCGCGCGGTGGCCGGTCTGCCCATCGAGATCGACGGGCCGGGCTTGCAGTGGCGGGCGCTCGCGCACGTGCGCGACGTGGCCGAAGCGCTCGTCACGGCGCTCGAGGTGCCGCCCGAACGCGCGGGCGCCGGCATCGCCAACGTCTGCCGCGAAGACACGAACTGGCGCGTGGTCGACCTCGCGCACGCGGTGCAGGCCGCCTTTCCGGGCCTCGACGTCGTGCACCGGCCACCGCCACCGAGCGCCATGGCCGTGAGCTACCGGGTGCGCTCACGCCACTTCGACACCTGGCTGCCCGGTTTCCGCTTCGCGCGCGGGCCGGCCGAGGCCATCGCCGAACTGCGCACGCGCTTTGCGAGCCGCCCGCTCACGGCCACCGAAGAAGCCGCTGCCGTGCGTGCCGGCTGGGTGGCGTGCTCCATGGCGTCCGGCGCGCTCGACCCGAATGCGCGTCCGACCGCGGACTTCGGCGCCTCACGTTGACGACCCGCGTCGCGGGTGCCATGAAGAACCCGGCGCCACCGTAGTTCCAGCGCCCCGGCCGTCCGGCAGCCGGGCTCCTCGAATGGGACCCCGGGGGAGGGAAACCCGCCGTGAACGTCCTGCTGCTCAATCCGGTCACGCGCGACGGTACGGTCAGCCTGCGCATCGGCCGCTGCCAGGGCAAGGTCATCGTGGGCCTGTGGCCCAACATCGAGTACGGCTACCTGGCGCCGCTCCTGAGGGCCGCGCAATTCCAGGTGCAACTGGTCGATGCCAATCAGGAAGGTCTCGGCTACGAGGCCATGTTGCGCCGCGCCGTGGCCGAGCGCCCCGACATCGTCTTCGTGCTGTCGATCACGGCCACCATCGCCGACGATCTCGACATCGGACAGCGGCTCCGCGCGGCGCTTCCCGGCGTTGCCATCGTCTACTGGGGCACGCACGCCTCGGTGCGGCCGGCCGACTACCTCGGCTGGCCCGGCACGTTCGTGGTGCGCCGCGAGCCCGACGTCACGGCCCCCGCGCTGTGCCGGGCGCTGCGCGACGGCGCCACCGCGTTCGACGAGGTCGCGGGCGTCAGTTGGCGCTCAAGGACCGGCGAACTGCGCCACGCACCCGACCGGCCGCTCCTCGACGACCTCGATTCGCTGCCCCTGGCCGACCACGACATCATGCGCACGGGCGTGCACCTCGCGGCCGACACCCGCCGGCCCTTCGCGCTCATCAAGGCGTCGCGCGGCTGCCCGCACCAGTGCGTGTTCTGCACGGTGCATTCGTTTTTCGGCGACCGCTGGCGGCCGCGCGCAACCGAGAGCATCGTCGCCGAGGTGAAGCACGTCGTACGCACGCGCGGCGTGCGCGATTTCTTCTTTCAATCCGACGTGTTCAGCCGCGGACACGCCTGGACCGAAGACCTATGCGCGCGGTTGCAGCGCGAAAACCTCGGCATCACCTGGTTCTGCAACAGCCGCGTCGACACGCTCGACGAAGCGCTGCTGCGCGAGATGAAAGGCGCGGGCTGCCGGCTCGTGGCACTCGGCGTCGAGTCGGGCTCCGACACCGTGCTGCGCGCCATCCGCAAGGGCACCGACAGCGCCCGCGCCGCCCGGACCATCGAAGCCTGTCGCCGCGTGGGCATTGCGTCGCTCACGTACTGGGTATTCGGGCTGCCCGGCGAGACGCCCGCCACGATCCGCGAAACCCTCGCCTTCGTGCGCCGCACGCACCCCGACTACGCGCACTTCTACAGCCCCACCCCGCTGCCCGGCTCGCGGCTCTATGAGCAGCTCGAAATCGGGCGCCGCGTCGAGGCCGGCGAACTGGCCTGGAGCGACTTCTTCCAGGGGGTGAGCCCCGCCTTCGTCGCCCCCGAACTCACGCCCCGCGACGTGCAGCATGCCCTCTACCGCGCCTACGCCGCGTTCTACAGCGATCCACGGCGCATCGTTCACGAGCTGCGCTCGATTCGCGATTTCCGCAATCTGTACGGTAAGTTCTACACGCTGTACACCATGGCGCGCAACTACGCAATCAAGCGATAGGAGCGCCTGTCGGCCGGGCCTGGACACGTCGCCGTGCGCGGCCCTGCCGGGAGCGGACGACGCGACGCGTCGGCGCTGTTGTGCTCGCCCGGAGCCTGTGGTATCCCGACCCATCGAACGGCGCGTCGCCCGACCCGGGCGTCGCAGGGTCCTACCCCCCGACATTGCGGAGGCTCGTTGTGCGCACGCTGGGTCTCAACATGAGCGGGTACATTTCGTCGGCCGCCCTGGCCGCCGACGACGAAATCCGGGCGGCCGCCTGCGAAGAACGGTTCTCGCGCGTCAAGCGCGACCGGGCCTTTCCGGTGCGCTCCATGCGCTTCTGTCTCGCGCAGGCCGGGCTGCGGCTCGACGATATCGACGAAATCTGCATCGCCTGGAACCCCGGGCGCAACCTCGCGCGCAACCTCAACCTGCTGTTCGAGGCCAACGCCAACCGGGGCAAGTACCTGACCTACGTCCCGAACGCCCTGTCCATCGCGTTCGGCGGCGACGTCGGCCCCGAATGCGCGCAGGAACTGCACGGCCGGCGCATCCGCTACATCGACCATCATCTCGCGCACGCCGCCGGTGCGTGCCTGACGTCGCCGTTTGCGCGCTGCGCGTTCGTCACCATCGACGCGTTTGGCGAAGAAGACGCGCTGACCCTCGGGCGCTACGCCGACGGGCAGTTCGACGTGCGCGAGCATGTGCGCTTCCCGCATTCCATCGGCTCGTTCTACTCGTATCTGACCGAATTCCTGGGCTTCCAGGCCGACTCCGACGAATACAAGGTCATGGCGCTCGGGGCCTACGCCGACCCCGAACGCGGCGAAGCGCTGCGCCGCCGCCTCGCCCGCACCTACACCGTCGACGTGCGCGCCGGCCGGCTGCACTTCGAACTCGACCTCGCCCGCTACGACTTCTTCCTCTTCCATCGGCCGCACGACTTCGGACCGCTCGCCGAAGTGCTGCAACTCGCACCGCGCAAGGCCGGCGAGCCGCTCACCGCCGAGCACCACGCACTCGCCTGGGCGCTGCAACGCTGCTACGAGGACATCTTCGCCACGATACTGCGCCACGCGCACGCGAGCACGGGCGAGCGGGCCGTCGCCATGGCCGGCGGCTGTCTCATGAATTCCGTCGCCAACGGCCAGTTGAGTCCCGAGAACGGGCACTTCGAGGCGTTCCACATCCCGCCGCACCCCGACGACAGCGGCACGGCCGTCGGCGCGGCGCTCTACGCGAGCCTCAGCGGGCGGGGGCTCGGGCATCGCTTCTACAACCACAACTTCCACGGTCCCGACATTGAGCCGGCCGAAGTCGAAACGCTGTGCCGCGCGCGCAAACTCCCGTTCGTGCGGGTCGCCGAGCCCGAACGGCACGTCGCCGAGCTCGTGGCGGCCGGCGAAATCGTGGGCTACGCCGCGGGCCGCATGGAATTCGGCCAGCGCGCGCTCGGCCACCGCAGCATCTTTGCCGACCCGCGCGACCCCGACATCCGCGACAAGGTCAACCAGCACGTGAAGCAGCGCGAGTGGTTCCGGCCCTACGCCGCATCGGTGCTGGCCGAGCGGGTCGCCGACATCTTCGAGGCGCCCGCAGGCTACCGCGTCGACTTCATGGAACGCGTCCGCCGGGTGCGGCCGGCCTGGGCCGAACGCATTCGCGGGCTGCTCCACGCCGACGGCACCATTCGGCTGCACACGGTCGAGCGCACGAGCAACCCCGAACTGCACGCCATCTTGGTGGCTTTCGAGAAACTGACGGGGCTGCCGCTCATCCTGAACACGTCGTTCAACGTCAACGGCATGCCCATCGTGTGCAGCCCGGCCGACGCGCTCGGCTGCTACTTCGCCTGCGGTCTCGACAGCCTCGTGATGGGGGGGCTCTGGCTGCGCAAGTCCGGTCTGCCGGCGGCGCCGGCCCCCCGAGACTGAACCCGCACCCCTCTGGCTGGCGGTCCGGCAGAGGGCCGCAACAGGACCCCACCATGAATTCCAACGAGTCGGACAAGGCGGCAGCGGCGAGCCCGGCGCCCGCGCCCGAACGGGTCGAGTTCTACCGCCACAACATCGGGCCTGCCGAAATCGAGGCCATCACGCGCGTGCTGGGCACGGTGTTCCTGTCGACGGGCCCCGAAGTTGCCGCCTTCGAACGCGAATTCGCCGCCTTCGTCGGCGTGCCCAATGCCGTGGCCGTGTCCAGTTGCACGGCCGCGCTGCAGCTCGCGCTGGCGGGCCTCAACATCGGTCCGGGCGACGAAGTCATCACGACGCCCATGTCGTTCGTGGCCACGGCCAACGCCATCCTCTACGCAGGCGCCACGCCGGTTTTCGTCGACGTCGAACCCGAAACCGGCAACCTCGACGCCGCGCGGGTCGAAGCCGCCATCACCGAGCGCACGCGCGCCGTGCTTCCCGTCCACCTCTACGGGCACATGGTCGACATGCGCACGCTCGCGGCACTCTGCGAAAAACGCGGGCTTGCGCTCATCGAAGACTCGGCGCACTGCGTCGAGGGTCAACGCGACGGGCTGCGGCCCGGTCAGGGCGGTCACGCGGCCTGCTTCAGCTTCTACGCCACGAAGAACATCACGGGCGGCGAAGGCGGCATGCTCGTCGCGCGCGACGCCGATCTCGCGGCTCGTTTCAAGCGCTTGCGCAATCACGGCATCGACCGCGACGCCGCCTCGCGCTACGGCGCGCGCTACGTGCACTGGAACCAGGTCGAGCTCGGCTTCAAGGCCAACATGCCCGACATCGCCGCGGCGCTGCTCCGGCCGCAGCTCGCCCGGATCGACGCCCTGCTCGAAGCCCGCCGGCGCCTTGTCGGACGCTACGACGCGGCCTTCTCCGACATCCCGGGCGTCCGTCCGCTGAAGGTGGCGCCGGGATGCCAGAGCGCGCATCACCTCTACACGCTGCTCGTCCCGGCCGACCGGCGCGACGACATCCTGTGGGGCCTCGGGCAGCGCGCGGTCGGCGTCACGGTCAACTACCGCGCCGTCCACCTCAATCGCTACTACCGCGAACGCTTTGGCTTCTGCGAAGGCATGTTCCCGGTGGCCGAAGAGATCGGCGCGCGCACCATCACCTTGCCGCTCTACCCCACGCTCTCGTTTGCGGCCCAAGACCGGGCCATTGCGGCCGTGCGTGACGTCGTGACGGGTGGCTGACCGTGGCGCAAGCCCTCGAACGCGAGCCCGTTCACATCGCCGGGGCCGGCAGTTCCGGCCTGGCGGTGGCGTGGGGGCTCGCGCGTCGCGGCATCCCGAGCGAAGTGTTCGATCCGCTCGACCGGCCCGGCGGCATGGCCCGCACGCGCGACCACTTCGGGCTGCCGGGGCACGCCGGGGTGCACCTGCTGCACCCGTCGGGCGACGGGCTGCGCCCCCTCGTCCACGAGTTGGCCGGGCTCATGGGGCCCACGCGCATCCAGGTTCAGCCGCGCGCCCAGGTGCACTTCCTCGGTCAGTCGCTCGCCTACCCCTTCCGGGTCGGCGACGTCGTCCGGGCGCTCGGGCCGCTCGGCACGGCCGAAGCGCTCACGAGCGCGCTGTCCACACGGCTGTGGGCCGTGACCCGTTCGCTGCTGAGCCGGCCCGCCGAAGATTCCTTCGAAACCGTCGTGCGCCGCGCCTACGGCGATCGCTTCTACGCCTTGTTTTTCCGCGACTACACGGCCAAGGTGTTGGGCGTCGACCCGGCGCGTATCGACGGCGACTGGGGGCGGCGGCGCGTGCCCATGCCCACCGTGCGCGCAGCGCTCGGCACCCTGTGGCCGCTCCTGCGGCCGCGGGTCATCGAGCACGCCCACACGCCGTACGAAACGCTGCAACTTACGGGCCCCGAAGGGCTCACCAGCCTGTTCTCGGGCGTTGTCGAGGCTTGCGCGGGCCTCGCCTCCGTGCGGCTGCTCCACGAAGTGCGCGCCATCGAACACGACGGTCGGGCGGTGCGCCGGCTCGTCGTGAGCACGCCCGAGGGCGGCGAAGAATCCATTCCGACGAGCGGCTTCGTTTCCACCATGCCGTTGCCCGAACTCGCGCGCCGGCTTTCTCCGGCACCGCCGGAGCCGGTGCGCCGCTCGGCGGCCCGGTTGCGCTACCGTGGGTTGCTGTTCGTCTGGACGCTGCTCGATCAGCCGCGGCTCTTCGATGCCCACTGGACGTACTTCCAGGACCCCGAGCTCGTGTTCAACCGCGTGTCCGAGTACGGCAACATCCTGCCCGGCCGCTACGGCAACCAAAAAACGCTCGTCTGCGCCGAAGTCACGGCCGACCCCGGCGACGCGCTCTGGGAAAGCCCCGACGAACGCCTCGTGGCCCTGACCTACGACGGGCTGCGCCAGGTCGTGCCGGGCCTCAAAGACGACCGCCTGATTCGGGGTTTCGTCGAACGCGAGCGTTTCGCCTATCCGTGCTGGCACGTGGGCTACGCCCTCGACCGGCGGCGGGTGCTCGACTACGTGGCCGGCATCCGCGGCCTCCTGTCCACCGGACGCCAGGGCAGTTTCGACTACCTCAACATCGACCAGTGCTTCGACCTCGGTCTGCGCGCCTCGGCTACCGCCGCGGCCTGGCGTGAGTAGATTGCTCGACCGGTGCGTGCGGCCGCCAACCGCCCGCAACGCAACGAAGGAGCCCGCGATGGTGACGCGTCTCGCCTGGCTCGGGGCCTGCGCGGTGCTGCTCCTTGCGAGCGGCTGTCCGCGCTTCCAGCAACCGACTGTGGCCCCGGGCGAGCGCTCGGCGGGCGTCGTCGAGACCGACGGTCGCACGTTCTTCGTGGACCAGGGCGGCCGCGTGCACTACCGCGTCGTGGGCTCGGGCCCGCCCATCCTGTTCGTGCATGGGTTTGCCTCGTCCATGGTCGTCTGGGACGGGCTCGTGCGCACGCTCGGGGCGAGCCGCACCTGCATCCTCGTCGACCTGCCCGGCTTCGGGCTGTCCGACAAGCACGAACGCGACTACAGCCCCGAAGCGCTGGCCGACACGCTGGCGTTGCTGCTGCGCGAACTCGGCATCGCAGGCCCGGTCGACGTGGTGGCGCACTCGTGGGGCTCGTCGGTGACGTTGGCCCTGGCGTTGCGCCATCCCGAACGCGTCGGCCGCATCGTGCTGACGTCGGCCTGGATCTACGCCCAGCAGCTGCCGCTGTTCTTCGAATGGGCGCGCATTCCGGGCATCGGTGAGGCGCTCTGGGGCTGGTTCTACACCGAGCAGCCGGGCTACAAGTTCTCGGGGGCCTTCTACGACCCCGACCGATTCGCCTCACCCGCCGTCGAAGACCTCATTCGCGAGGCCTTCCGGCGGCCGGGGGCCGTGCGCGCGGCACTCGAAGCGGCGCGCGGGCAGCGCTTCGAGGCGCTCGAACGGCGCTACCCGACGATCGTGCAGCCCGCTCTGCTCATCTGGGGCCGCGAAGACCAGGTCTCCGAAATCCACTTCGCCGAACGGCTCAACGCCGAACTGCCGAACAGCGTCCTGCAGGTTCTGGCCCAGTGCGGTCACATGCCCATGCTCGAACATCCGGCGCGCTACGGGGCGCTCGTCCACGGCTTCCTCGGCGTGCCGTGGCCGGTCGCCGCGGCCGCGGGGGCGGAGGTGACGCCATGACGCGCGCCCGCGGGTTCGGTTCGTGTGCCCTCGCCTTGTGGGCCCTGGCGACGCTCGGGGCCCCCGCCGCGGCCGAGGAGGGTCCGGGGGTCCGCGACCCCTACCGCAACCTCGTCGTCGAGCCCGAACGGCACCTCGACCACGAGTCGGGCTACCGGCCGCGCACGTTCGAGTGGCACGGCTACGTGCGCACGCGCGGCGATTTCCTGGGCAACGGCTCCCTCGGCACGCTCGGCGACGCCCGCCAACTCGGACGCCGCGAAGACTGGGTCGAATCGTTCAACCTGCGCGTGCGGCTTGCACCGCAGTTGCATCTCGGGCGAGAAGCCACGCTGCACCTCACGGTCGACGCCCTCGACAACCTGGTCCTGGGCTCCACCCCCGACGCGGCCACCCGCGGCTCGCTCGCGCCGGCGGCGGGCGCCTCCACCACCCAGGCGGTGCCGGCGGCCGGGGTCAACGACTGGCGCGACTCCATCCAGGTCAAGAAGGCCTACCTCGAATTGTCGATTCCGCTCGGCACATTGCTCGTCGGCCGCATGGGCAACAACTGGGGCCTCGGCATGGTGGCGAGTGCCGGCGACGAACTCGACGACGACTACGACGACATGGTCGACCGCATCGGCTTCGTCACGAGTCTCTTCGACCACCTCATCGCGCTGTCGTTCGACTTCAACGCCAACGGGCCGACGACCGCCGTACACCGGCGCGGGGGCCAGCCGTTCGATCTGAGCGACAGCGACGACGTGCGCACGGTCAACGTCGCCGTCACGCGCTTCGACACGGCCGACATGAGCCAACGGCGGCTGCGAGCCGGCCGCAGCGTCGTCAACTACGGTCTCGCATTCTCCTATCGTTTCCAGGACATGGACCTGCCGACCTACCTACCGGGCACGTCGCAGGGCGCGCCCCCCGAGACCTCCGAACTCGTGCGCCGCGACTTCCGCGTCTACCTCGTCGACGCCTGGCTGCGCCTCGCGTTTCGGGCCGGCCCGACGACACTGCGCTTCGAAGCCGAGGGGGCCTACGGGCACGGCTCCGTCGACCACCCGGACCCGCTCAGCAACGTGCACGCCAATTTTCGGCTCACCTCCGACCAGGGCGCGGCGGTGGCGCGCTTCGAGGTGCAGCCCGCCGGCCTGCCGCTCTGGCTGCGGCTGCATGGCGGCTACGCGTCGGGCGATGCCGCCCCGGGCTTCGGCGTGTGGTCCGCGACGGACGCGAACGGGCTCGTGGTGCTGCCTCGCGCGGGCGACGTCGACGGGCTGCAGATCCAGTTCTACGACGACCCGCGCATGCCGCGCGACACGCAGGTCAACAACTTCCGGCTGCACCCGAACTACCGCATCGACGAGATCCTCTGGCGGCGCATCGTCGGCACGTTCACCGATGGCTGGTTTCTGCGGTTCGATCTGCGCTACTACCCGCTGCCGGCGCTCAAGCTGCACGCGGGGGCCATCTACTCGCAGACGCTCTATGCCATGTCGGCGCCGGGACTCGCGCGCCCCCTCGGCGTCGAACTCGACATGGGCGCCAGCTACTACACGCGGGGCGGCTTCGAAGCGCGCCTGCGCTACGCGGTGCTTTTTCCGTTCTCGGGGTTGCGCGACTACTTCCGCGGGCTCGAGGCCGAACCGGCGCACCTCGTGCGCCTCATGCTGGCCTACACCCTCTAGGCAGGAGAGCGCTCATGCGCGTGCCAGTCGGCGACCGCCTTTTCGTGGCTGCAATCGGCGGATTGCTCGGGCTCGGGCTGCTCGGCGGGCTGCCCGCGTGCGGCGACCAGACCATCATCCTGCCTCCGGGCGACATGACCGGCGGCGAGCCCGACCCGGGCGGCGGCGACGTGCCGATCCCGCCCGACGGTGGCGCGGCCGACGAGAACGCGCCGGGCGACGGGGCCGGCGGGCCGGACGAGCCGAACCCGCCCGACGCGGGTACGGGCCCAACCGTCTGCCGCCCCAACAACGACGGCACCGTCGCGGCGAGCGAAGTCGTTCTGGTGCTCGGCGCCGTGGCCTCGTACCTTACGAACGCCGCGGGCACGACGGTCGCGGTCGACCCCGACGGCACGCCCGATCCCGACCACGCCGGCCAGTACATCTGGGACTTCAGCGAGGGCCCGCGCGACATCGTCCGCGGCGTCGGCGTCGAGGCCATGCCGGCCGATGCCTGGTACGCCGAGCACTTCCCGCACGACGTCACGTACGTCGCGGCTCTCGGCCCACAAACCCCCGACCTCTTGGGCGTTTTCCGCTCGCGAGGCGACATCCTGGAAATGCTCGGACTGGCCTCGCGCAGCGCCGGCGCCGGCCGCACGCTGCTCGTGTACGACGAACCGGTGGTGCTCTACCGCTTCCCGCTGGTGCCGCCGAACGAACGCGGCACGCCGCAGACGTGGTCGCAGACCGCCACGTTCAGCAACGCCGTGCTGCAAGGCGCGTCGCAGGCCGGACGCGAGGAATACCGGTTCACGGTCGACCGGGCGGGCACGGTCATCCTGCCGAACTTCACGTTCACGAGCGTCGTGCGCATCCGCCTCGACCTGACGCAGACGCTCGTCATCAGTCGCGGCAGCAACACGCTGCACAGCGTGCAGTACTTCTACTTCACCGAGTGCGTGGGGGAACTCGCCCGCATCGTCTCGGCGACGACACCGGCCGGCCCAAGCCTGCCGCTGCGTGAGGCCAACGAGTTTCGCCGCCTGGGCCTGTGACACAAAAACGCGGCAGCCGCCGCCGACCGGCTGGGGCCAGCGCAGCAGAACGGAGCCAGGATCCCAGCCTCTCAGTCGAGCGGGAAGCCGAGCCGGCGGTACTCGCTCGCGCGCGTAAACACGGGCTGCGGCTCGTCGGGCAGCGAGCGGATGCGGGCCACGAGGCCCGTGCATTCGGCCAGGTACTCGTAGATGCGCGCGCGCGACGTGCTGAGCGGCACGCCAAAATTGAGCGCCCGCATCTCGACTTGCGTGGCGATGCGCAGGGCCGGGAAGTCGCCGGCGGGCACGTGGGCGACACCGCTCTGGTCGACCGTGAAGCGGTAGTCGTGTTCGAGCGTCAGGCCGCCGAGCGGGTACTCGACGCCGTCGTAGGTGCCCTCGGCCGCGACCTCGAGCGATTCGTAGCTGTCGCCCTGACGCACCGGGAAGCGCACGAGCAGCACGGGGGTGGTGTAGCGCAGCAGCGTTTCGCCCGGCGTCACCGATGCGAGCCCGTCGAGCGCGATGCCGGGGGAGGCCGCGTCGTAGCGGTACACCCCGAGCACCTCTCCGGTGTTGTCGATGGCGCCCACGTAGTCGGCGTTCGGAAACTCGGCGGCAAACCAGAACCCCGCAAGCGGCTGGATCTGGTCTTCGAGCACCTGGTCGCGCCGGTCGTCGTAGTCGTCGAACTGCCAGTGGCGCACCCCATCCCGCCAGCTGCCGTCGACCGCGGGCACGGGCGCCTCGGTTTCGGGACGGTTGACCGAGTACAGCACGCGGATGTCGGCGTTCCACTGCACAGGCATTTCGGCGGCGTCGATTTGCCCGTCGGCGTTCCTCGCGCACAGCGGTGGCGGCGGGGCCGTGTCGGTATCGGGGGCAGCGTCGGCGGCGTCGGCGGCGCCGTCGGGACCGCCGCGCCCGACATCGGGGAGCACGCCGTCGCCGGAGGGCTGGTCGGCCGGCGTGGCATCGCCCGGCGCGTCGGCCGGCGCGTCGGTTGGGGCGCCGTCGCCAGGCTCGATGCCCGCGTCGCTGCCCTGGAACTCGGGCCAGCCGGCCGCATCGCTGCCCGGACCGGCCACCGGGGCGTCACCGCACCCCACCGCGACGAGCACCAGCGCGAGGTACGCGGCCGCGGCCCGGGCCGCCTTCAACGCGCGGCGGGGGCAAGGGCGCTCGCGATCCATGAGGCGGCCTCCTCGGCGTAGATGAGTTCCCAATGGTTTTCGAGGATCTCGACGACGGCGCTCACGGTGGCGCCGGCGGCTTCGAGCCAGGCCGTGTCGGTGGCGCTCGCGACGAAGACGAGCGCGTCGGACGGACCGCTCGTTTCCCACATCGTCGTGCCGACGAGCGGGTTCGTTCCGGCCAGCACCGAGAACGACAGGCCGGCCGGGGCCGTTGCCGAGCGCAGCTCGGCCATGAAGTAGCCGCCCATCTCGATGGCGGCGTCGATGCCGAGCGAATGGCTGACGAAGCCCTGGCCACCCTCGTAGGTGGTGTACCAGTCCTGTTCCATGCCCGAGAGCGGGTATTCCTCGTCCCAACGGCGCAGCGTTTGCAGGATGCCGGTGTAGGCACCGCCGTAGATGCTGTCGGCGTAGGTGTCCTGCCAGACGCCGTAGAGCAGCATCTGGTCCCAGGAACTGGGCATCTCGAAGCCCCACACCGCCGAGCCGTAGTTGAACGCGGGGTGGCGGAACGAGAAATCGAGGCCGCCAAGCGGCACGCCGACGAGCACGGTGTGGCCGACCTCGCCCGCGAGGTAGCCAACGCCCATGGGCTGCAGCCGGTCGAGCAGATAGGTGAGGACCGCAATGCCGCCCATGCTGTGCGCGACGATGGCGACGGAGTCGGCCCCCGTGCGGCGGCGCACTTCCTGGAGTGCCGCGGCAACGGCCAGGCCCTGGTTGATGTTGTCGCCGTAGCGCGCGGCAAACGTGACGGCGAACACCGCGTGGCCGGCGGCGGCGAGCGTGGTGGCGAGCCCGGGTTCGAGGCCGAGCGGGTCGGGGTTCAGGAACGACTGCGTGGCGTTGCTGCCGGCGCCGTGGACGAGGAGCACGGCCGGGGCCCCGGGCGTGTCCTGGCCCACGGCCCCATGCAGCAGGAAGCGGCCCGGCGCCGGCGCCGCATCGCCCCCGAAGCCGGCGATGATGTCGGCGTCGGTGTGGCGGGTCTTCGCGATGAAGGTTTCGGGCGTGAGGGCGGCGTGGCGGAGCAGACAGCGGTCGACGAAGGCCCAGCCTTCGATAGGGACCGTTTCCTCGACCTCGACGTCGAGCCGCAGGGGCGGCGGCGGTGCCGCATCGCCGCCCAGGTCGGCCGGCAACGCGTCGCCGGCGCCGTCGGGGCCCGCGGGCGCGTCGGCCGGGGGCGCATCGGGCCGGTGCGGCAGGTCGGCCGGGGCATCGGGCGCGGCCGCGTCGGTGGGCTCGGGCGCGTCGGGGCGCGAAGCGTCGTCCCGCGGGGCGTCGGGATCGGATGCGTCGGGCGTGGCGGCGTCGGGCTCGGGGTTCGTTTCGTCGGGCGGGTCGCCGAGGTCCCAGTGGGGCCCCGAAACGTCGCTGCCCGCATCGCTGCCGGGCCGCAGCACGGTGTCGCTGCCGCAGGCGCTCAGCAGCAGCGCGCCGAGAACCGAACCGACCAGGGAGAGGGCCAGGAGCCGGGCCATGGAGCGGCGGGTCATCGCGAGCCTCCGAGGACTTGGCGTTTGAGCTCGGGTTTGAGCACCTTGCCGGCCGCGTTGCGGGGCAGCGCATCGACGAACACGAACGTTTTTGGGACCTTGTAGGCCGCGAGGCCCTCGCGGCAGAAGGCCGTGAGTTCGTCGGCGCTGGCCCCCGGCTCGCGCAGGACGACGACGGCGATGGGCACTTCGCCCCAACGCTCGTCGGGTCGGCCGAGCACCGCGACTTCGCGCACGGCGGGGTGACTGTAGAGGCGATTCTCGATTTCGGCCGGGTACACGTTTTCGCCGCCCGAGATGATCATGTCCTTCTTGCGGTCGACGATGTAGAGGAAGCCGTCGTCGTCGAAACGCCCGATGTCGCCCGTGTGGAACCAGCCCCCGGCGAGCGCGGCCTCGGTTTCGGCCGGGCGCCGCCAGTAGCCCTGCATGACGTTCGGGCCGCGCACCCAGATTTCGCCGGACTCCCCGGCCGGAAGCGGCCGGCCCGCGTCGTCGACGACGCGCACCTCGGTGTAGAGACAAGGTTTTCCGGCGCTGCCAAGTTTGCGCACGCATTCGCCGGGACCCATGCCGGTGACCCCCGGGCTCGTCTCGGTGAGCCCGTAGCCCTGGCGAAACTCGACGCCCTTCGCCTGGTAGGTGCGGATGAGTGCCTCGGACAGCGGCGCCCCGCCCGAGATGAGCACGCGGACACGCGAGAGGTCGGCCGTTTCAAATTCGGGCAGTTGCGAGATGAAGAGGTACATGGCCGGGACCCCGACCATGCCGGTGACCCCGTCGTCGGTGAACGCCTTCAAGACGGCCTTGGCGTCGAAGCGGCGATGCAGCACGACGGTGGCGCCGACGTGCAGCATGGGGGTCACGGAGCCGTTGAGTCCGCCGACATGGAAGAGCGGCAGCACCGCGAGGCAGACCGTCTCGGGGTCGACGCCGAGGGCCCAGCCGTTGACCGACTGCCAGAACGTGTTGCCGTGGGTGAGCACAACGCCCTTTGGCAGCCCCGTCGTGCCCGCCGTGTACATGATGAGCAGGGGGTCGTTCCAGGTGACGTCGGGGTCGAGCGCGTCGTTCGCGGGCGCCGCCGCAAGGGCGGCTTCGTAGCCGTTTCCGCCGGCCTCGGGCCCGGTCGCGAACGAACGGTACGGGGCTCCGGTGCGCTCGGCGACGGCATCGAAGAGCGCCGCGAAGGCCGGGTCATAGACCAGCACCCGCGGTTCGGCGTCGCGCAGAATGAAGGCCAACTCGTCGGCGCTGAGCCGCGTGTTGAGCGGGACGGCCAGCGCACCGATCTTGGCCGCGGCGAAGACGAGTTCGACGCACTCGTGGCTGTTCGGCAGCAGCATCGCGACCCGTTCGCCGCGCGCGCAGCCGGCGGCGCGCAGCGCGTGGGCGGCGCGGTTCACACGCGCGTCGAGCGCGGCGTACGTGAAGACGTGGGGCCCATCGACGAGCGCCCGTTTGTCGCGGTTGAGTTCCTTGTTCTTGCCGATCCAGTAGCCGACATTCTGCACGGCGACCTCCCCTGGGGCACGACGTAGGCCCCGATGCTGCGTCGCACAAACGACCGCGGCACGACGCGGTCACGAAGCAGCCGTCACGGCGCAGCGCCGCGGTCCGAGCGGCAGGATAGCGAATGCCATGTTGCAATGCAACACAAAAAAGGACACCGCAAGCCGGAGCAGGCAGGGCAACAGCCGCGGGTGGGCGGCACTCCGGAGCGCGTAGCGAATGGGTGCGCCGGCACGGCGCCGCGGACCCGCGGGATGCCCTTCAAGACCGGTTCGTCAGGCGTGGAGCCGCTCGGTGAGCCAGGTGGCGAGCCGCGGCCACAGCTCGGCGCTGGCCTTGCGGCTGATGATGGCGCCGATGTGACCGCCCGGCGCCACCCACTCGGCGGCGTCGGCGGAACCGCAGAGCGCCGTGAGCGCGCCCGACGATGTGCGCGGGACGATGTTGTCCTGTTCGGCGACGACGTTGAGCACCGGACACGTGAGGTCGGCGAGCCGCACGCGCCGGCCGGCGACCTCGAGCGTGCCGGCTGCAAGCGCATTTTGGCGGTAGAGTTTGTCAATGAGATCGACGTAGTACGCTCCGGGAAGGGCCACGTTGTCGTTGCCCCAGGTTTCGAGGGCGAGCACGCTGTCGACGAAGGCTTCGTCGCCGACGCGCTGCGAGAGGCCGACGGCCTTCGAGAGGGGCAGCGTGGGCCGCAGCATCTGGAAGGAGGCCTGGAGCACGTACCACGGGATGTTGCCGAGCGCCTGCGCCATGAGGCCCGGGTCGCTCGTGCGAGCGCGCGACCAGACGCTGAGGAGCCCCGTGTCGTGGAAGTCGACCGGGGTCGTCAGCGCCACGAGGGCGGCCACGTCCTGCGGATAGCGGGCGGCGTAGGCCGCGGCCATGGTGCCGCCTAGGCAGTAGCCGACGAGCACGACCGCGCGACAGCCGAATTCGCGGCGCGTGGCCCGCACGGCCCGCCGCATGGCGCTGGAGATGCAGCGGTCGAGATCGATGAAGCGGTCTTCGTCGCTCGGCACCCCCCAGTCGAGCAGCGTCACCGCGAAGCCCTGGCTCGTGAGGAAGGCCACGAGGCTCTTGTCGGGCACGAGATCGAGGATGTAGTGGCGGTTGATGAGCGAGGGGACCATGACGATGGGCACGGGCACGCGCACGCCCCCGGGCGGGTCATAGGCGAGCAGCTGCAACTTGTTCTCGCGCAGGATGACGCGGTGCGGGGTGGAACCCACGCCCAACGCCGCGGCGCGCTTGAGGAGGCCCGCGAACGGAACGACGTCGCTGAGCCGGCGCAACGTTTCGCGAAGGCGGACGGCATCGGCCTGCATGAGCACGGCAGGTCCTCCTGGTTCGAGGGCCCGGGGCCCCCGGTGGCGGGGCGGTGCCGGCCCCTGCTAGTGCCGCCGGCCCCTGCGCGGCGCCGTGTCGGTGGCGCTCGGGGCGGGGCCGCCAACGGTCGGCGTCGTCATCGTCGGCCCCGCCGCGGCCGGGCTGACCGCCGGGGGCGGAGCAGCGCCCAGGTCTTCGAGACGTTCTTCGAGATCGCTCACGCGGCTGAGCACCACGTTGAGCAGGTGCAGCGTGCGTTCCTGGTCGCGCTTGTTCGGCAGGCCGGCGAGGCGCCACAGCCGCCAAAGCGCGTCGTCGAGAAACGCCTTGTGACGCAAGGCGCCGTTGAGCAGGCTGCTCGTGTACTCGACGAGTTGCGGGTTGCGGGACACCGATTCGATGAGGGCGGCCGTGCGGGCTTCCCAGCCGAAGTAGAGGCGGTTGAACTGGCCCTTGAGCACCTCGACGAGCTGCATTCGGACGCCTCCGTGCCGGCGAACGCGTGGACCGCCTTGCGCAGCGCAACATGAGCCGCGCCGACGCGACGCTGCCCCTTGACAGCCTGCGGCGCCTCCCGTAGGGGTGAGGCACGTGCAGCTGGCGTGGCGCCAAAGTAGGGCGAGCAGGCGCCGGCTGTCAAGCCGCGTTTTTTGCAGACGCACAGCGAGGCCGCGGATGGCACGCCGTCGCATTCATGCTCTGGCCCATGACCTGGGCCTGTCGGTCGAGGAGCTGCTGGGCCGGCTCCGGACGGCGGGACTCAGCGTGCGCGGCCCCGCGAGCCTCGTCGACGAGGCGGCCGCGCGGGAGGCGTCGCACACGCCGGCTGCCGGCCCGGGGCCCGCCCCGGGCAAGCCGAAAACGCGCAAGCGGCAAGGGGTACTGCCGGCCGGCGCTACCCCGCAGCGCGACCCGAACGAGGGCGGCGCCGGCCGCGTGCGCATCAAGAAATACGGCAACCGCCGGCTCTACTCCACGGCCGAGAGCCGCTATCTCACGCTCGAAGACCTCGAACGACTCGTGCGCGCGGGACGCGAAGTCGAAGTGGTCGATGCGAAGACCCACGAAGACCTCACGTCCCAGGTGTTGACGCAGATTCTGCTCGAAGGCGGGCGCGCCGGGAGTCTGCCGCCGGCCTTCCTCCAGGAACTCATTCGGCTCGGCGACGAGGCCGTGCAGACCTGGCTCAATCGGGTCGTCCACGTGGGGCGCGATGCCCTTGTGGCAGCGCAACAAGAGATGGAACGTCGCTACCAGACGTTCATGGGTGGCGGCGGCTGGCCCTTCAGCCCCTTCGCGACACCCTTCTTCCCTCGTCCCGAAGCGCCTCAAGGCGCGCCCGAACGGCCGGCGGAGGTCGACTCGCTGCGGCGCCGCATCGAAGAGTTGGAGCGCCGCCTGGCCGGACAAGGCACGCAACCGCAAGAACCAAAATCGCCAAAGAATTCCAAGACGAAATAGCACAGCAACGCGGCGTTTTGTTGCATTGCACCATTTTTCCCTTGACACCGCGGGGGGCGGCTTCTATCTTGCAACCCGTTGACGGCGCCACGCACCTCAAGCGGGGATTGCGGTCGCGCCGAGAAATCCGGACGCACGAAAGAAGGAGCGCGCCATGACCACCCCGACGCCGAAATCCAACATCCACATCCCCGAGGCCCTCCGATCCCTCATCGACCTCAACCCGTGGAAGAACCTGCTGAGCGGGCTCGGCGAGGAGCAGTGGCAGCAGCTCCGCGAGGCGAGCGACAACGCGCTGGCGCTGAGCCGCCAGGCGGCCACGAGCGTCGGCAAGCAGTGCCACGAAGGCGCGGAGTTCGCCGAACGCGTGCTCACCTACGGCCTCGATCTCGCTCAGGAATGGTCGGCCGCCATCTTCCACGCCGCCGAAGAGCTGCGCGCGGCCGCGAAGCAGGCCGAGTAGGCCCGCTGCCCCGTCTTTCCGTCCCGTCTCGTTGCCCCCTCCCTTCTGCCGCCGCTTCCCAACGACCCAGGCCCCTCAAGGTTCCGAGACCTTCCTGGAAAGCGGGCTTCTGACCTTGCTGCCGGCCTCGCTCCCGGAACCCCTCGGCTTGCCCTGTGGTTTGACAGGCACCGCCGGGCGCGCCACGATAACCCCGCGTGAGCGCGAGACGAGGTCCCTGGCCGTGCGGCAGCCCACGCCGCCGGCTCTGCCGCGAACGGGAGGGGGCATGCGCCGGTCGAAGATCCTGTGCACGCTCGGGCCGGCATCGGCCGAGCCTGCCGTGCTGCGCGACATGATCGCCGCCGGCATGGACGCGGTGCGGCTCAATTTCAGCCACGGTCATGCCGCGGGGCACGCCCAGGTGCTCGAACGGGTGCGCGCCGTGGCGCGCGAATTCGACCGGCCGCTGCCGGTGCTCCAAGACCTCGGGGGACCGAAGATTCGCGTGGGCGACGTCGGACCCGCCGGGCTCGTCCTCGCGGCCGACAGCGAAGTAGAACTCTACGTGGGGCAGCAGGTCGGCACGCAGGGTCAGATCCCGGTCGGCTACCCGGCGCTCACGAACGATCTGCGACCGGGCGACGCGGTGCTGCTCGACGACGGGCTGCTGCGGCTGGAGGTGCTGGCCGTACGCCCCGCCGGCGTGCGCTGCCGCGTCGTGGCGGGTGGGCGGCTCACGAGTCGCAAGGGGCTGAATCTGCCGGGCACGCAGCTCAGCGTGCCGTCGCTCACGCCCAAGGACCACGCCGATCTGGCGGCCGGGCTGCACATGGGCGTCGACCTGGTGGCGCTGTCCTTCGTGCGTTCGGCCGCCGACATCCGACAATTGCGCGCCCTCGTCCGGCAGGCAGGCAAGGCGACACCCATCATCGCCAAGATCGAGAAGCCCGAGGCGCTCGACGACCTCGCGGCCATCCTGCGCGAGGCGGACGGCGTCATGGTGGCCCGCGGCGACTTGGGCGTCGAATTGTCGCCCGAACGCGTGCCGCTCATCCAGCGCCACATCGTGCAGGACGCCAGCGCCGCCGGCAAACTGGTCATCATCGCGACGCAGATGCTCGAATCCATGGTGCACAGCCCACGCCCGACCCGCGCCGAGGTCCAGGATGTGGCGTCGGCCATCATGCAGGGCGCCGATGCCACCATGCTGTCGGGCGAGACCGCGGCCGGTGAGCACCCCGTGGCGGCCGTGGCCATGATGGATGCCATCATTCGCGAGGTCGAAGCCGGCATGCGCGCGTTCGAGGCTCCCGACGAGCCGCCGCTCATCGCCGGCATCGCCGAGAGCGCCAGTGCCGTCGGCCGGGCGGCGGTCCAAGCCGCCCGCGATCTGCGCGCCGCCTGTCTCGTCGTCTTCAGCCGTTCGGGGCGCACCGCACGCCTGGTGAGCCAGTACCGGCCGGCGGAACCGATCGTGGCCTTCACCCCGCGCAGCGACGTGTGGCGCGCCCTCGGGCTGTCGTGGGGGGTGACGCCCATCGCCGTGGCCGAAGAGGCCCTCACGAGCGAACGCGCGGCCGAGTTGGCCCGCGGCTGGGCCGTCCGGCTCGGATTGGCGCGCCCCGGCGACCGGATCGTCGTCACCATGGGCCAGCCGGCCGGCCCCGAGGTCCAGACCAACTTGCTCTGGGTCCAGGACGTCGCCGCCGCCGACCGCGACCGGCTGCCCCCGACGCAGGAGTTGCCCCGATGAACCGCCGTGTTTCCGCGCCCGCGCCGCGCCGGGATCTCCGCCGGGTGGGTCGGCGCCCCAACAACCGGCTGCCCGTCGTGTTCTGGCTCCCGCTCATGGCCCTGACCCTCGGCGCCACGCAAACCGCGCCCGCGGCCTGCCGGAGCCCCGAGAGCGGCAGCGCGCCCGCTGCCGCCGCAGGAGAAACGCCCATGTCGACTTTGCGCATCACGTCGCCGGCATTCGCCCACGAGGGCGAAATCCCCAGCAAATACACTTGTGAAGGTCAAGACGTCGCCCCCGCGCTCGTCTTTGCCGGGGTGCCCGCGGGCACGAAAAGCCTGGTCCTCATCGTCGACGACCCCGACGCGCCCGACCCGAAAGCCCCCCGCATGACCTGGGTGCACTGGGTGCTCTACAACCTGCCGCCCGCGACGGCCGGCCTGCCCGAGGCCGCGAAAACGGCCGACCTGCCGACGGGCACGCTCGAAGGGCTCAACGACTGGAAGCGCACAGGCTACGGCGGTCCCTGCCCGCCGATTGGACGCCACCGCTACTTCCACAAGCTGTACGCGCTCGACGCCGTGCTTCCCGACATCAAGCGGCCGACCAAGGCGCAACTCGAGAAGGCCATGGCCGGCCACGTCATCGCCGAAACCGTGCTCATGGGGACCTACGAGAAGCGCAAGAAGTAGCCGGCCGGCTACTCCCGGACGGAGCGTCCCGGCCCGTGCGGGACGCGGGCGGCTTCACGCGCCAGTGCCGGCAGCGGCGCCGGCCCGGCCACGGGCAGGCGCGCGGCCGCGGCGAGCCGCGTCTGCTGCCAGCCGTCGAAGGCCAACACCAGTCCCGAGCCGGCGATGAGCGCGTAGCCGGCGAGCGTCGATCCGGTCAACGGCTCGCCCCAGGCCACCCACGCCACGGCGCCGGCGAGCGCGGGCTCGATCAGGGTCAGCGCCGACACCCGCGACACGTCCATGTAGCGCAGGGCGAAATTGAGCGCCGAGTGCCCGATGACCGTCGGCACCAGCGCCATCAGACCGAAGCACAGCCAGTTTTGCGCGTCGTAGGCGACGAGCGGCGCCCCGACGGCCACGAGCGCGACGAAACCGGCGAGCGCGGCGGCACCGTAGACCGCCGTGACGTAGACGCGGGCTTCGAGGCGGGCCCGCAGTCGCTTGCCGAGCAGGAAATACACGGTGAACAGCGCCGCGCAGAGCAACGCCAGGCCGTCGCCCACGAGCGAGTCGGACGACAGGTCGAGGGCGTGCGCGCCGATGACCACCACCCCGGCCAGCCCGAGCGCGATGGCCAGCAGCAGCCGCGGACCGAGGCGCTCGCCGAACAGCAGCCGCGCGGCCCCGGCCGTCATGACGGGGTTGACGGCGAAGAACACGGCCGCATTGGCGACCGTGGTGTGCTGCACGGCGGCGATCCAGGCGACGAGATGACCCGCGAGCGCCACCCCGGCCACGGCGAGCAGCCCGAGGTCGCGGCCCGGCAGTTGCGCCAGTGCCGCGAGCCGGCGCCCCGCGAACGGGGCCAGCATGAGGCTCGCCAGGGCCAGCCGCCAGGTGGCGATGGCAAACGGCGAGGCGTCGCCGAGCCGCACGAGATTGCCTGACTGGCTGGCCGCCAGGATCCCGATCGCCAGAAACGCGCCGAACAGTCGTGGTCGTTGGTCCATGCCGCCCACCCGGCGGGGCGCCCCGCCCGCCGCGGCCCGCGCGGGACACGCGGAAGCGCGACACAGTAGGCCAGGGGCCGGCGTTTGTCACGGGGGCGGCGTGCCCGGCAGCGTAGTCGCGGCGCGCCGCGCCTGCGGTATACTGCGGCCCGCGGTCGCCTGCCCGCGGACGGACCGCGGGCTCGACCGAAGGAGGCGGTCCATGCTGCGAAATGCGATCATCCTGGGAGCCGCGGGCCGCGACTTCCACAATTTCAACGTCCTCTACCGCGACGACCCCAATGTGCGGGTGGTGGCGTTCACGGCCACCCAGATTCCCAACATCGAGGGGCGGCGCTACCCAGCGGAACTTGCCGGCCCCCTCTATCCCGACGGCATTCCTATCGAATCCGAAGAGAACCTCGAAGCGCTCATCGCCAAGCACAACGTGCAGCAGGTCGATTTCGCGTACAGCGACGTGGCCCACGCGCACGTCATGCACCTGGCTTCGCGGGCGCTCGCGGCGGGTGCCGACTTCCAACTTGTGGCCCCCAAACGCACGAGCCTGCGGGCCACGGTGCCCGTCGTGTCGGTCTGTGCCGTGCGCACGGGCTGCGGCAAGAGCCAGACGTCGCGGGCTGTGTGCACCGTGCTCCAGGGGCTCGGCCGGCGCGTCGTGGCGGTGCGTCACCCCATGCCCTACGGCGACCTCGCGAAGCAGGCCGTGCAGCGCTTCGCCACGCTCGACGACCTCGAAAAGCACCGCTGCACGGTCGAAGAACGCGAGGAATACGAGGCCTACGTGAGGGCCGGGCTCGTCGTCTACGCGGGCGTCGACTACGGACGCATCCTCGGCGATGCCGAACGCGAAGCCGACGTGCTCGTCTGGGATGGCGGCAACAACGACACGCCGTTTTTCGAGGCCGACCCCGAAATCGTGGTGCTCGACCCGCTCCGCGCGGGTCACGAACGCAACTACCACCCCGGGGAAGTCAATCTGCTGACGGGCGACCTGTTTGTCGTGAACAAGGTCGACCAGGCGACCGAAGCGCAGATCGCCGAGTTGCGCGCCACGCTGCAGCAGCATCGACCTCAGGCGCCGGTCATCTGGGCCCGTTCCGAACTGCAGCTCGACCAGCCCGAGCGGGTGCCGGGCCGGCGCGTCCTGGTCGTCGAAGACGGCCCCACGACGACGCACGGCGGCATGGCCTACGGCGCGGGGCTCGTGGCCGCCAAGGCCCGCGGCGCCGCCGAAATCGTCGACCCGCGCCCCTATGCCGTCGGCAGCATTGCCGCCGCCTACCGCCAGTACCCGCACCTCGGGCCCATCATTCCCGCGCTTGGCTACTACCCCGGGCAGCTCGCCGACCTCGAAGCCACCCTGCGGCGCGCCCCGGCCGACCTGATCGTCAGCGCTACCCCGGTCGACCTCGGACTCCTCGTTGCGCTCGACAAGCCCGTGGTGCGCGTCTCGTACGGCCTCGATGCCACCTCGGTAGCACGCCTCGGCGAACTCCTCTCGGCCAAATTCAGCCGTTAGTTCGATAGGTTCTGCGAGTGCGGCCGCGGCGCGCCGAGGGGCGCGCGACGCGGAGTATTGGGGGGTCAGGGAGTCTTCTGGCCGCCGGCCTGGGCGGGCCCAGGGCCCGCGGCGCCACCGGGCGGGTGGATGCGGAGCCCGGGCCGCAACGCGCGGGCGCGTTCGAGCACCTCGGGTTTGAGCGTGGCCGGGCCCTTGACGCCGGCCGCGGGCACGGGCGCACCGTGCTGGGGGGGGTACTGCTTGTTGAACGCCTGCACGAGGGCCCGGATGCCGTCGTCTTCGGGACGATTGCGATCCATGGCGACGAAGTCGACCTGCACGAACGGGGCCTTGACGTCGACGGCCTTGTAGCTCGCCGCGCGCTGCACGAGTTCCTCGCGCTGTTTGACGGTGCGCTCGATCGTGGCGACGAAGCCGGCCGCCCGGCGCTGGTCGGTCTCGTTGTCGCCCTTGAGATTCTTGATGAGCCCCTCGAACTTGCGGATGCGCTCGTCGAGCGAGGCCACCTCGGCCTTGATGCGCGTTGCGCCGTCGCGGTAGACGGCGCGCCGGGCGGTGGAGCCCTTCGGCACGAACAACGTCACGACGTCGAGGAACTTGCCCCGCATGAAGCCGTGGGTGACGAGCACGTCGCCGAGCTGTTCGGGGTAGGCCTGCTGTTTCGGCTGATTCGTGCCGAGCACGACGGTTGTCGAGGTCAGGCCGGCGACGACGTTCTTGGTTTCTTCGGGGGAGAGCTGCGACAGCAGCAGCACGACCTGGGGCTTCTCCTTGGCGAGGGCGCCGGCCACACGCCGGATGGAGGCCACGGGGTCTTTGATTTCCCAGTCGGCCGCCGGGCGGTTGCGCGGAAGCGCCACGGCCGGTGAGACGGCGCCGACGATGGCCACCTTGATGCCCGCGACGGTCTGCACGACGAAGGGGGTGAACAGCAGTTCGTCGGTGCCGGGTTTGAAGATGTTCGCGGAAATGAACGGGAAACGTGCCTTCTTGGCCAGGCTCTTGAGGAACGCGGCGCCGAGCACCAGGTCGCGGTCGCCCACGTTGAACGCGTGGCAACCGATGCGGTTGTAGGCGTCGACGATGACGTCGACACGCGCTTTCGCGGCCGCCTCGTCCTGCGGGGCAAGGAAGAGCCGCTCGAAGAACAGGTCGCCCGAGTCGACAATCAGGCTGCCGTCGAAACCGTCGCGATTCTTGTCGAGATAGGCCTTTTTCTTGGCCAGACCGCCAAGTGGGTTGCCTTTTCACCCACAGGGTTCGAGCTCGCCGACAACGTTCTCGGTGTGCACGATGCGCAGTTTCTTGCCATCGAAGGGCGGATACGCGGTTTCGCCAATGTCGAAGGGCGTGAGCGTGACCGGCTTGTACGTGGTCGGGTCGACGAGCTTCGCCTCGCCCGGGGCCGCGCGGAGCGCCCGCGTGGCCTCGCCGCCGTCGGGCTTGGTCGGTTTTGCGGGCAGTTTCTGCAGCAACGCGGGATCGGGCGGCCGGTCGATGCGGTCGATGTCGAAACGCTGCTTGATGGGGCCGGGGTTGGCGGGCTTGGCCGCGTTCGCGGGGAGCGCCGCCCCGCCGGCGGCGGGGGTTGCGGCCGCAGCGCTGGCCGCTGCGCCGGAAAGTGCCGGCGGGCCGGCCGGCGTCGTTCGTGCCGTCCCAACGCACGGTATACGTGCCGGGCGGAACGTCCCCGGCGAAGAGCCGGCGCACCTGTTGCCCCTGGACATCGAACAAGGTGATCTCCACGGACGAAGGCCGCGTTCCGTTCAGAAC
>CAYRCM010000045.1:0-33604 GCA_964422715.1 uncultured Myxococcales bacterium
GCCGCTGCCGGCGCAGGGGCTCGGGCCGGGGCGCGCCCGGGGGCGGCCGGGCGCCGCGCCTCGGCCGGCGCAGCCGGCAGGTCGACGGTGCCGCCGGCCACTTCCCAGTCGAGCCACGTACGCAGATCGGCCACGATTTCGGCCAGTTCTCGGTGAACGCTCCCCGACGCGGCAGGCTCGTGCGGCAGCCGGCTCATGCGCCGTGCCTCGCGGGGCCCGCGGCCGGAGCGCGCCGCGCAACGAGCGCTTCGAGCAGGGCCGCCGCGAGCGTTGCCTTGTCGCTGGGGGCGAAGGGCGTCGTGCTGCCGTCGGCCCAGAGCAGCGTGCCTTCGTTGCGGTCGACCTCGAAGCCGCTGTCGGGTCGCCCGACGGGGTTCGCAAAGATGGCGTCGAGCGCCTTGTCGCTGAGTTTGTGGCGCGCCCGGGCAACGACGTCGTCGGTTTCGGCCGCGAAACCCACGATGAAGAGCCCGGGCTGCGCGAGGCGCACGCCGCGCAGCACGTCTTCGGTGGGGAGCAGTTCGAGGGGCCAGCGTTCGCGGCCGGCCTTCTTGACCTTGAGCGCCTCGACGGTGGCCGGGCGGAAGTCGGCCGGGGCGGCGGCCATGAGCAGCCAGTCGGCCACGCTCGTTTCGGCGAGGACCGCGGCGTGCATTTCGGCGACGGTGTGGATGGCCACCGTGCGCACGCCGCAGGGCGGCCGCAGTTCGGTCGGCCCGTGGACGAGGGTCACGTCGGCGCCGCGCATCCAGGCCGCCCGCGCGAGCGCGAAGCCCATGCGCCCCGACGACGCGTTGCTGAGGTAGCGCACGGGGTCGAGCGGCTCGCGCGTGGGCCCGGCGGTGACGACGATGCGCGTGCCGCGGAGCAGCGCCGGGGTGAGCGCGCGTTCGGCGTGCGCGAGGATGACGTCGAGCTCGGCCAGCCGCCCCTGGCCTTCCATCCCGCAGGCCGTGCTGCCGCAGCCCGGCTCGACGAGCTGGAACCGGCCGAGCGTGGCGAGGCGCGCGACGTTCTGCTGCACGACGGCGTTGGCCCACATGATGGGGTTCATGGCCGGGGCGAGCAGCACGGGCGCCCGGCTCGCGAGCACGGTGCAGGCCAGCAGGTCGTCGGCGAGCCCGTGGGCGAGCCGCGCGAGCGTCGTGGCCGAGGCCGGCGCAATGACGAGCAATTCGGCCTCTTCGGCGAGCGCGATGTGCGGGATGCGCCCGGCCACGGCCCGTTCGAAGAGATCGCAGAGTACGGGCGTGCCGGTGAGCGCCTCGAAGGTGAGCGGGGTGACGAAGCGCTCGGCCGCGGCCGTCATGACGACGTGCACGCGGGCCCCGGCGCGCATGAACTCGCGAGCGAGGTCGGCCGCGCGGTACGCGGCGATGCTGCCGGTGACCCCCAGGACAACGGTGCGCCGTTCGAGAGCAGGGCTCATGGATGCCGTCCGTGACCCCGGGCGCGCGCCGTCGGGCCGGCGACTGGGCGCCCAGACCGCCCGTGAGCATACCAGCGGCCGGCCTTCAAGGGGAAGGGCTCGCCCCAACTCCCCGCCTGCTCCGGTTTCGCGAATGGATCCGGGCCCAATTGCGGTGTCGGCCGCACCCATTGGGCGCTCGACGTGGCGCTGCCACGCCTCCGCCCGAATGGCCTTGCCTCCTTGCACTTGGGCCCGCCTCCACTCGCTCGGACCTGGTCGCAGTTGGGGAATTGGGGCTCCGCGCCGGCCCCGTCCGGTCGCCGTCCTCGGCTGGCCGGGAGCGCGCGGGCGGACGCGTTGACAGCGTTGCCGCGGCTCTGATACTTCGGCCGGTGGGCGTTTCGCGGAGCGTGCTCCGCACTCCGCGGAAGCGCTCTGTGTCCGACGCTGGCCGCTGCACCCCGGCGCCCCGCGACCGGGCCGGTACGCGCTTGGCGCTTTCGAGGCTCCCGCCCATGGTCACCGTGCCGCAAGCCGAAGACGCACTCGACGCCCGATTCGCGACGCGGAACGAGTCGCTGGTTCGCTGGCGCGCCGAGCCTCTCCCGGCCGGCGACGTGTTCGCAGCGTGGCAAGCCGCGATGCGCAGGCGCGGGTCGCGTGGCTGCCCCGGCCGCACCGCCCTATACGTCCATTTCCCCTACTGTCAGCCGCCGTGCCGCTACTGCCAATACTGGCGCGTGGCTCTCCCGGCGGGCGCCGGGTTGTCCCCCTACCTCGCGTACTTGGAGGCCCTGCTTCGCCGTTTCGGCCAACGATTCGGCGCGCTCAATGTCGACAGCGCCTACTTTGGCGGCGGCACGCCCAGTCTGGCGAGTGCGGCCCAACTGCGCCGTGTTCTGACCGTCTTCGGGTGGTATTTCCGCGTCCGCGGCGAGTTCACGGTCGAGGGCAATCCGACGTCGCTCGACGCCGAGAAGCTGGCCGTGCTCGCCGCCGGCGCCGTGAATCGCGTCAGTCTGGGGGTTCAGTCCTTCGATGCCGGGGTGCTGGCCACCATCGGGCGTGCAGGCGCGTCGCCAACGACGGTTGCGGCGCTCGTCCGCGAGGCCCGCCGGCACCGCCTGTTCGTCAACCTCGACCTCGTCCTCGGCCTGCCCGGCCAGTCGGCCCACGCATTCTCTGACGACGTCCATGGGGCGCTGGCGGCCAGACCGGATACCGTTACGGTCTACGGCTACCAACCGACCAGCGCCATGGGGGCCGCCCATGCGCCCACGCTCGACTACGTGACCGGCCTCACACCCGCGCTGCGTGCGGGCATCGCGCGGGCCCGCTACGACATCGACTGGCCCACGTCCGCCCACGCCTTCCGGGCGCGCCTCGTCCGGCGCGGACTTCCCCCGCCGCCCCCCGACTTCGGGTACTCGTCGTTCGACGTCAAGGAACAGCACCTGCTCGGATTCGGCACCGGCTCCCTCTCGCACCTCTACGGCTGGGGCTGGTACCGCGAGGTCACGCCGCTCACGAGCATCGGCGAGTCGAGCGACCCGCTGTTCTGGGGCACGCGCGTCGACCTGCGCGACGAGGTGCGCGAGCACATGCGCGCGGCCCTGTCTGCCGGGGAGGGAGTCGACGTCGAGGCATGGCGCCTGCGCACGGGCATCGACCTGAGCGCGTTTTTCGCAGAGCCCGCGGCCTGCGGTCCGGCCGAGCCCCGGTGGCTGCGGCGCGGCCACGAGGTCTTTCTGAATCCCGAAGCGTCCGCGGCTGCCCGCGTCGCGGTGCTCCGTGCCCTGCTGCCGGACGCCGAGCGGCCGGGCCTGACGCCCCTCGATGTCTGCGAATCCTGGGCCGCCGCGCTGCCCGAACCGCGGCATCCGGACGTCACCGAGGGGCTCCTCGTGCGCCGGAGTCGCGCCCGTCTGGCCGAGATTCGCCGCGGGCAGGCCCGGCTCGAAGGCTGGCGCAGGCTCCTCGGGATACCCGACGCCGGCCACGCGTTCGCATCCGCCAGGGTGCTCGCGAGCGCGGGAGCGGAGATCGCCTTCCAGGTCGAGCCCGAGCCGCGTCCGCCCCTGCGGCTGACCGTGGGGCCGGCGGCGACGACGGATGCGGCCTTCTTTCGCTCGCGTCACTACGCGGTCGGTTTTTGCGACCGGACGAACGCGTCGCTCGGCCCGCGCGAAGTCCACTTCCTGCGCCAACTCTGCGAACGGCTGGCCCACCTCGATCCCTGAGCCGCACCGCCACTTGCGGCGTCGCGAACCACCGGCCTACGCGAGAAAGGTGCGCCCGGGGCGTGAGCGGCGCGGCTCCCGCCCGCGGGCGCGGCGGGGCTCGCGGGCGGCGCGGCGGGTCGGTACCGCGACGTTACGGGAGGAAGGGCCGGTCGGCGGCGGGGCGGCTCCGCGGCAGCGCGAAGTCGCCGTACACCCCCGGCATCAAGGTGTGCTGGTCGCCGTCGCGCACGAGTTTGCCGACGAACCACACGTCGCTGCACCGTTCGTTCACGACGTCGCCGCCGAGCATGCCTTCCCCGAGGAAGCACGGCCGATCGAGCGACAGCGTGTGGCGCAGCCGTACGTCGTTGTCCGCGAAGCGCCCGTCTCGGAAATCGAGGCTCGCGCGCACCGCCGGCCCGCCCGCGCCCGTGTCCTGGTACACCGCGAGCACGAGCCACGAGCCGGCGTGTACCTGCGGCTCGGCCGCAAACCACTCGAAGGCCTCACCGCTTTCGAGCGAATCGGCCGAAAACGTGCCGGACAGCGGGCTCCATTCGCCCCAGTACGGGGCGGCGACGCCCACTTGCGGCTCGTAGACGAAGAGGTCGATGTCGACCGCCGCGTCCGGCGCGCCGACCGTCTGCCAGCGCAACTCGAAGCGGAAGTCGCCGGCCGTGACGCCGAGCGGGGCGTCGCCGAGCCAGGCTTCGAGAAACTCGTCCCAGCCCGCGTCCGGGCCCGCGGCGAAGGCCAATTCCCGATACGTTTCGAGTTCCTCCGCCACCGTGTCGACGGGCCGCGGCAGGAAGATCGAGAGCCCGTGCGCATCGGCGAGCGACGGCGTCCAGACGGGCGGCGGGTCGCTGTCGGCGGCCGCAAACGCCACGAGGAACGCGGGATCGACGGCCAGCGCGGCCACGTCGGCCGCCTGCGCATCGAGGTCCGGGTGCCCCGTGCCGTGCACGGCGAGTGTCGTGGCGAAGTCGGCGAGGTCGCGGTCGGGCGTGAGCGCCATGGCCTGCACGTCGGGCAGCAGCCGCTCGATGAGCGGCCGCACGTCGTCGATGTGCGCGGCGAGGAGCCGCCCCAACTCCTGCGTGGCCGCCACGAGCGGGCCGCCCAGAGAGAGGTCGAAGGTCGCGAACGTGAACGACAGGTTCCAGCGTCCGGCGTAGCGCACGGCGGCATCCTGCAGCAGCAGCGCCGCCTCGCGCGGGGCCGTCGTCGGGGCCGCGCGCAGCCCCCGCAGCAGCTCGTCGAGCGGCAGCCCGAACGAGACCTCCTCGGAGGCCACGAGGTAGTCGGCCCGCCCCTGCAACTCGGCCACGACTTCGATGGCACCCATGACGCAGGCCGACCAGGCCAGCACGTCGGGCCGCAGGAACGAGCCGTCGAGGCCCTCGCGAATGCGCGGCAGCGACATGAAGTCGAGCGAGCCGTCGTCGACGAGCGCGCCCGTCCAGCCCCCACCGTGGTCCCAGAGCACGACGAGCGTGCGCTCGGCCGGCACCGCCTGCGCCCCCCAGTCGAGGAAGTCGCTGAGTTCGCGCGGATCGGTCATGTCGACGTCCCCAATCGAGTACGCCTGCTGGAGCAGCCGTTCGGCCGTGGGCTCGGCGGTCGGCGAGAGCACCATCCGCCACGTGCGCTCGGAGAACTCCGCGGGCAGGTGGTCGGCGTAGAACGAGCTCTGGCCGCCGAGTTCGAGTTGCACGGCCACGGCCACGTCGCCGTTGCTGCCGCCCGCGCGGGCGAGTCCTTCGAGTTCCGTGAGCGCCGCGTCGCCGAGGTCGTTGTCACCCGCCATGTAGACCAGGATGGCCCAGGAACGGCGCACAGCGCAGCCCACGAGCTTCTCGTCGATGCTGCCGTCGCAGTCGTCGTCCTTCCCGTTGCATACCTCTTCCGACCCCGGGAAGACGGCCGGGTCGCCGTCGTCGCAGTCGCCGCCGCCATCGCAGAAGAGCCCGCGCCCGTCGCCGTCGCCGTCCTCGCAAAATGGCTGGACGTCGCCCTCGAAGCACAGGTCGTAGGCCCGGTAGCAGAAGCGGTAGAAGCAGCCGAGGTCCACGTTGCCGCTCGCCTCCATACAGCCGTTGCGCAGCAAGCACTCGGAGTACCGGTCGATGCAGACGCGGCACGGGAAGTCGGCTGCGTAGTAGCAACTCGTCCAGCAGGCGTCGGCGTCGTCGCCGCACGCCTCGCCACAGCCGAGGTAGGCGGCGCACAGCCCACCCGGGGCCGCGGTCTCGGGGCCGGTGTCGGCCCCACCCGCGCCCGTGTCGGGCGGCGCGACGGCCGTGTCGGTCGCGGTGCCGGCGTCGGGTCGGGGCCCACCGTCGGGCCCGCCGGCGCCGCAGTCCGGCGGCACCCCCAAATCCGGCGGCTCGGGCACGTCGGGGCCCACGGCGCTGTCGTCCTGCGCGCCCGCGTCGGCTGCCGCATCCGGCGTCGCGGCGAGTTCGGGCGCCTGACCGATCCCGTCGCTGCCGCCCGCCGCCCCGGCGGCGTCCGGGTCGTCTGCGCCATTGCCGAGCAGCCCCGGCCCCGTGGCCGTTGCGAGCGGTGTGACGTTTTCGCAAGCCGCGTTCGTGAGCAGCAACACGTACGCGCAGACTCCTACCCAAAGATATCGCCTCGACATGGGACACCTCCTCATGCGCAACAGCGCGCATTGGCTGCGCGGGAACGATGCAACGCGGGTGCCAGGCCCGGCGTACGCTGCCAAGCCGCGGGGGAGGGCGCTTGAACTTGCTGTTTTCGCGGGCTTTGTCTCGGGGATGGGCGCAGGCCGGGGGGGCGTTCGCTTTTCGAACGGTGCCGTGTCGCGCTGCCAAAAACTAACGGAGGGGTGCGGTGCGCGGCGTCAGCGTTCGAGCAGCATCCCGCCCGGATAGCCGTAGGCCGTGACGGTGCCGTACCCGTAGACCATGAGGCCGAAGGGTGCGGCGCTCGCGAACGTGTGCGGCCCGTTCGCGACCTCGTGGTAGGCGTACTCGAAGGCGCCGCTGCCGAGCGGCTCGAAACTGGCATCGGGCAGGATGATGCCGTCGACCTGCACGGGTTCGCCGGCCGGCCGGATGACGGTGGTCCAGTTCATGCCGTAGCCCGCGGCGGTGAGAATGCCGTACTCGTCGCGGTACTGCTCGCTCGGCGGGACGATGAGCATGCTCGGGTCGCCGATGCCGGTGCCCTGGCCAATGGGATAGGTCTGGCCCTGGCTCATCAGGAATTGCACCACCTGGATGCGCCCCGTGGCCGTGAGTTCGAAGCTCTCCTGGGTCTCGACGATGACGTGATCGCCGGCCCGGGCGAGCGTGACGCCGTTCAGTCGGTCGATGACCGGGTCGGTCGTCAGCGTGACGCCGTCTTCGCCGGCCACGACCACCCAGCGGTCGGCCTCGTAGCCGCGCGGCACGGATTTGACGCAGTGGGCGCGCGTGCCCCAGGTCTCGACCGGCATGAGCTGTTCCTCGAGGTGTTCGGTGCAGCAGCTGTCCCAGACGTCGGTCATGGTGAGTTTGTCGCGTTCCTGCAGGCCGGCCACCTGATGCCCGCTGAACACGACGACCATCTGGTCGGCCTCGATGCGCGTGCCGGTGAGGTCTTCGGGGTACGTGCCGGGCGGGATGATGCCGCCGCTCGCGAGCTGTTCGAGGTTGAGCACATCGTAGGCGTCGAGCACGAACTCGTAGGTCTGGCCAGCCGCCAGGGTCGCGGGCGTGCTGCCGTCCTGCGGCACGCCGCCGGCCGGGTTGGCGATGAGTGCGATCGTCGGGGTGACGCGCACCGTGGTGCCCGCGGCCATGGCCACGACCGTCAGGAACCCGTTGTTTTCCGGGAACAACGGGTTGCCGAAGAAGTCGTTGATGGCCGCGCGCGACGGCAACGACACGGCGAAGTAGAGCTGTCCCAGAGCATTGCGCGGCAGCAGCAGCGAGCCGTCGTTCGACGAGGCGTTTTCGGAGTTGAACGGGTTGAACTGATAGGCCACGACCGGCCGCGAGGCCAGCACGCGGATGGCCTTGCGCGTGATGACGGAGCCGTGCACGTTGAGCACCGGCATCTTGAACTCGCGGCTTTCGTGGGCCGGGACCAGCGGGTCGGCGATGGCGAGGTCGACCACCCCGTCGGCCGGGCCGTCGCACACCGTGTTGGGCTGCCCGTTGCAGGTGTTGAGCCCCGGCGCGCAGGCCGAGCCGTCGGCGCACGCCACGTGCAGGCTGAAGGTGACGGTCACGGGCGAATCGTTGGGGTTGCTGATGACGACGCTGTGCGGAAACATCTCCGGGGTGGGCTGGTTCGGCAGCGCCGGGTTGTGCGTGGGGTCGTTGTCGAGGTCGACCGACCAGTACTCGCAGCCGACGTTGGTGTTCTGCTTGATGTCGGCTTCGCAGAGGTTCAGGCAGCGGCCCGCGGTGCAGGTCGTGCCGGCCTCGCAGGGCACCGGGTCGCCGTAGCCCGAGCCGTCGCCAAGACAGATGCGCACGGTGCTCGACGAGGCGCACTCGCCGATGCCCGGCGTGCAGACGACCGCCGTGCAGGCGCCGAGCACGCACTGCTGCTGGTCGGGACAGGGCTCGGACACGACCGCATCGCCCGCCGCGACGCAGACGAGCAGCGACGCGAGCCCGTCGCAACCGACGACGGCCCCCGGCGTGCAGTCGGCGGGGGTGGCGCAGGCGCCGTCGCGGCAGAATGCGCCGGCCGGGCATTCGTTGCCGGGCCGCCACGTGCCGGCGATGCAGGTCTGGGGCCGCGTCTCGCTCAGGCACCCGACCGTCCCGTCGGTGCAGGCGGGCGCGCCCGCGTCGCCGCCCCCGGCGTCGGCCGCCGTGTCGGGCGCCTCCCCGTCGGGGCGGGGGCCCGCTGCGTCGCCGCCGCCGAGCTCGGGGCCGGTGGCGATGTCCCCGCCGTCACGAACCGGGGGACCGCCGTCGCCGCCGCTGGTGCCGCCCGAACTGCCGCAGCCCGTGCAGAGTCCCGCGCAGCCTAGGGTCGCAAGAATCGCCACTGCCAAGCGCCACCGGCCCATGGTGTGCCTCCCGTGCGGGCCCGCGCGGCCCGGCGGAGCGCAGAATATCACGGCCGAACCACCGCGGGCAGCCGGCGGGGCGCCGGGGCGGGTTTGTTACGATTCGGGCCCGAGCCCGTACACGTGGCGCAACACGGCCCGGCCGACGCGCAACCCGTCGGCCGCCGAACTCGTGATGCCGCCCGCGTAGCCCGCCCCTTCGCCGGCCGGGAAGAGGCCGGGCTGGCCCACGGCACCGTACGTCACGGGGTCGCGCGGGATGCGCAGCGGCGCCGAGGTGAGCGTTTCGAGGCCGAGGACCGTGGCCTCGGCCGTCAGAAAGCCCCGCAGCTGTGCCCCGAACTGCTGCAACGCGGCGCCGAGCGGGTCGACGAGCCAGCCGGGCAGCAACGCCCGCACGTCGGCCGGGGTGACGCCCGGGCGGTACGAAGTCGCCGGCAGGCTGCTTCGTGCGCGTCCCGCGACGAAGTCCGTGAGCCTTGTCGCCGGCGCGCGGTAGTTGGCCCCGCCCGCTGCGAACGCGCGCGCTTCGAGCGCCCGCTGGAAGGCCACCCCGGCGAGCACACCGTGCGTCGCGGTCAGGTCGCCCGGGGCCGCGAGCCCGAATTCGGACGCCGCGACCTCGACCACGAAGGCCGCGTTGGCAAAGCCCGAGCCGCGCCGGTGGTGGCTCATGCCGTTCGTCGCGAGGTGGCCCGCCTCGACGCCCGCCGGCACCACGTAGCCGCCCGGACACATGCAGAAGCTGAACACGCCGCGCGGGCCGATGCGCGTCTTCAGGCTGTACTCGGCCGGCCCGAGGTCGGGGTGGCCCGCGAACTCGCGGTACTGGATGCGGTCGATGAGCGCCTGCGGGTGCTCGACGCGCACGCCGACGGCCAGCGCCTTCGCTTCGAGGGGCACGCCGGCCGCGCCGAGCGCCGCGTACGTGTCGCGGGCCCCGTGGCCCGTGGCGAGGATGACCGCCGCGCCGGCGAGCCGCTCGCCCTGCGCCGTGACGACCCCCGTGAGCGGCGCGCCTTGCCCGCCGACGAAGTCCGCGACGCGCGTCTCGAAGCGCAGCGTGGTGCCGCCGGCTGCGAGCCGCGCGCAGAGCGCTTCGACGAGCCGCGGCAGGCGGTTCGAGCCGATGTGCGGGTGCGCGTCGACGGCAATGTCGGGGTCGGCGCCGAGTGCCACGAGTCGCGCGATGACCTCGTCGAGTTCGGGGCCGCGGTTGCGGGTGTAGAGCTTGCCGTCGGAGTACGTGCCCGCCCCGCCCGCGCCGAAGCAGAAGTGGCTGTCCGGGTGGAAGCCCCGACCGCTGCGCAGGTCGGCGACGCCGCGGTGGCGCTCGGCGAGCGCCGGCCCGCGTTCGAGAAGCAGCGGTTCGAGGCCGGCCTCGACGAGTGTCCAGGCGGCGAACAGCCCTGCCGGGCCCGCCCCGACGACGATGGGCGGCGGCAGGGCCCGGGCTCGGCGCACGGCCGCGGCCGAGGGCCCCGCCGACGCGGCCGCGCCGCTGGGTGCCGCCGTCGGTTCCCCGTGCAGCGCCACTTCGACCGAGTAGACCCGGCTTGGCGCGCGGCCGCGCCGCAGATCGAAGCCGCGTCGGCGCACGACGAGGCGCGCGATGGCCTCGGCCGGCACGCCGAGGCGGCGCGCGGCCTGGCGGCGGAGCGCCGTCTCGGGCTCGCCGAGGTCGAGCCGCAACTGGTCGAGTCGAACCGTCATGGCGCCTCCCGCATCCGCCGCGCATGGTCGGCGCGCCCCGGCGCCGCGTCAAGCGCGGCCCGCGGCCGGGCAGGGCGAAATGGCCTCGGACATGCGGGTTTCATTGCCCGAACGCCCGGCCGCGGCTAGAGTAGGGGACCGTCGGGTTTTGGCCGCCGCGGCGTAGTGCTTCGGCCCCGCGCGCGGGCTGCAACCCCGGCTCGGCTTCCTGAGAGGCAAGACACGCATGTTGCCACGCATTTTCCACCCCGTCGCTTTCGTCGTCTGCGTCGTCACGGCCGCCGCGGCGCCTGCGCGCGCGGCCGGTCTCGACGCCCAGGCGTTCACCCCGGCCGCCGGGGTGCACGACTACTTCTCGGTGCGCGGCACCGACACGGTCGGGCATCTGCGCTGGGCACTCGGCTTCGTGGCGCACTACAGCAACGATCCCTTGGTGTTGCGCCGGGGCGACGCGCTCGTGCGGCGCAGCGTGTCCGACCTGCTCACGGCCGACCTGACGTTCGCGCTCGGCTGTCTCGACATCATGCAGTTCGACCTGGCCCTGCCGCTGCACCTGTACGTGGCCGGCTCGGGGCTCGGCCCCGGCCAGGCGCCGCCGGTCGCCGGGGTGGGCGACCTGCGCTTCCAGCCGCGCTTCCGGCTCTACGACCTCGCCGCGGGCCGCCTGCGCTTTGCGCTGGCGGCCGCCGCCGACCTGACGCTGCCGTTTGGCCAGTGGTCCGACCGCCTGTTCGGCAGCCCGAGCGTCACGTTCGCCCCGCAGCTGCTCGTCGAACTGCGCGGGCCCTACGTGCGCACGGCCTTCAACTTCGGCTACCGCTTCGCCGTCGAGGAACGCGTGCGCGACCTCGCACTCGGCGACGAACTGCTCTTCGGGTTCGCGCTGGCCGCCCGGCCCGGCACCGACTTCGTCGAGCTCACCGCCGAACTGAGCGGCGCGGCCGCAAGCAAGCACGCCCTGCGCGCGGGCACGCGGCCCATCGAACTGCTCGGCGGCGTGCGGCTCTTCCCCGGCCTCGGCTTCACGGTGCTCGCGGGCGCCGGCGGCGGCATCTCCGGGGGCGCCTCGGCCTCCGATTTTCGGCTGTTCGCGGGCCTCGGCTATGCCCCCGAGCGCGCGCTCGGGCCGTCCACGCGGGCGCCCCGCGACCGCGACGGCGACGGCCTCGACGACGACCACGACGAGTGCGTGGCCGACCCCGAAGACCCCGACCTCTTCGATGACGGCGACGGCTGCCCCGACCCCGACAACGACCGCGACGGCGTCGCCGACCCCGCCGACGCCTGCCCCGTCATGGCCGAAGACCGCGACAGCTTCGCCGACGACGACGGCTGTCCCGATCCCGACAACGATGGCGACGGCATCGCCGACGTCGACGATCGTTGCCCGTTTGTCGCCGAGAACCTCGACGGTTGTGAGGACGACGACGGCTGCCCCGAAACCAAGGGGGCCTGCGTGGCCGACGACGGCATCGTCATCCTCGATCGCATCCGGTTCGTGTTCGGCACGGCCAAGATCGAGCGCGACTCGTACAGCGTCTTGAACGAGGTGGCCCGCATTCTCAAACAACACAAGGAAATCAAGAAGGTGCGCATCGAGGGCCACACCGACGACGTCGGCCGAAAGTTGGGCAACTTGCAGCTCTCGCGGCGGCGGGCCGAGGCCGTTCACGATTTCCTCGTGCGCGTCGGCGTCGAAAAAGGCCGCCTCGAACACGAGGGCTACGGCGACACGCGGCCGCTCGTGCCGAACGTCGGCCCGGCCGAGCGCGCGCGCAACCGGCGCGTCGAATTCATCATCGTCGAGAGCGAGTAGCGCGCCGCCCGCTCCCGGAGGCGTCCATGCCCATCGTCTCGCCGCTGCCCGATCCGCAGGCTGCGATCCCGCCCGAACGCCGCATCTTCTGCAACCGCACGCTCAACTTCCGCTCCATCGGGGCCATCGGCTACGACATGGACTACACGCTCGTGCACTACCGCGTCGAAGACTGGGAACGACGCGCCTACGAGCACTTGCGCGCCCGGCTGGCGCAGGCGGGGTGGCCGGTCGGCGGGCTTACCTTCGACCCCTCGCTCGTCATGCAGGGCCTCATCGTCGATCTGCAACTCGGCAACGTCGTCAAGGCCGACCGCTTTGGCTACATCAAGCAGGCCTGCCACGGCACGCGCATGCTCGACTTCGAAGAGCGCCGGCGCACCTACGCCCGCACGCGCGCCGACCTCTCCGAGCCGCGCTGGGCGTTCCTCAACACGCTGTTTTCGCTCTCCGAGGGCTGCATGTACCTGCAGCTCGTCGACCGCCTCGACCAGCACGCGCTGCCGGCCGTCATGGGCTACGCCGAACTCTACCGGTTCGTGCGCAGTTCCACCGACGCGACGCACATGGAAGGCGAACTCAAGGCCGACATCCTCGCCGAGCCCGCGCGCTTCGTCGAACCCGACCCGCTCATGCCGCTGGCACTGCTCGACCAGAAGCATGCGGGCAAGCGCCTGCTGCTCATCACCAACTCCGAATGGAGCTACGCGCGCGCCATCATGGCGTTCGCCTGCGACCGCTACTTGCCGGCCGGCATGACCTGGCGCGAGCTCTTCGACATCGTCATCGTCGGCGCCGGAAAACCCGACTTCTTTTCGAGCCGCCAGCCGCTCTTCGAAATCGTCGACGAGGCCGGGCTGCTCCGGCCCGCACCGCGCGGGCTGGTGCCGGGGCACGTGTTCTTCGGCGGGCACGCGGCCCAGGTCGAGAGCTACCTCGGGCTCTCCGGCGGCGAAATCCTCTACGTCGGCGACCACCTCTACGGCGATGTCCACGTCACGAAAAGTGTCCTGAGCTGGCGCACGGCGCTCATCCTGCGCGACCTCGAAACCGAAATCGCCGCGCTTGCCGCGTTCGAGCCCCAGGCGCAGCTCATCGCGGGGCTCATGGCCGAAAAAGAAGCGCTCGAGTTGCGCCAGGCGCAGCTGCGGCTCGAATTGCAGCGCGTTTTACGCGGCTATGCCCCGAGCGGCCGCGTCCAGGCCGACATCGAAGCCGAGCTCGGCGGCCTGCGCGCCCGCGTGACGCTGCTCGACGACCGCGTGGCCCCACTCGTGCGTCGCCTGGGCGAACTCACGAGCACGCGCTGGGGCCTGCTCATGCGTACCGGCAACGACAAGAGCCGGCTCGCGCGTCAGGTCGAGAGCCACGCCGACCTCTACACGTCGCGGGTGTCGAACTTCCTGTTCCACACCCCGCATCTCTACGCGCGGGCGCCGCGTGGCAGCCTGCCGCACGACCTCGGGCTCGTGCCCTGTGCCGTCGAACTGCCCGACGGCGACGCCTGACACGGGCACCGCAACCATTCGTTCCGGGTGTGTGCGCGCGGGCGCAAGCGGCGTTGGCGGGCGGCCCGGCGCGCGGGCTCGTCGGGCTTTGGGGATCAGTCGCGGGCGGGCGGGGCGTCGTCGTCTTCGGCCGGCCCACGCGGCCGGCGCGCGGCGAGAATCTGGCGGGTGGTGGCGAAGTGCGTTTTCGCGAAGCGCTGGAGCGCCCCTTCGCCGAACGTCTGCACGAGGCGCCGCCCCGCCGCTAGCACCTTGGGCCCGGCCCCCTTCGGCAGCACGAAGCCGGCGTCTTTCGACAGCGCCCTGAAGCGCCAGATGAGCTCGTGGCGCGCGAGAATGCTCGCCACGGCCACCGCCGGGTCGGCCTCGGCGCGCGGCCGCTGTTCGAGCCGGACTTTGCGCCCGGCGGCCATGAGCCGGTTCTCGACGAGCCGCGGATCGCCGAACTGGTCGGTGAGCGCGTAGTCGGCCTGCACCCGTTGCAGCAGGTCTTCGAGCGCGCGCGCGTGCGCCCAGGCGAGCAGCCGGTTCAGGTTTTTCACGTTGGCGTAGAGCCGGTTGTACGCCTCGGGGCCCACCACCACGAGCTCGTGCGCGACGACCCGTTTCAGGTCGGGGGCCAGTTCCAGAATGCGCTGGTCGGACAGCGTCTTGGAGTCGGCCGCACCGAGCTCGGCGACGAGCGGCACGTGGTCGCGTTCGAGCCGTACGGCGGCCACGATGAGCGGTCCGAAGTAGTCGCCCTTGCCCGTCTCGTCGGTGCCCACCCAGGCCGTGGGCTTCGGGTCGGGGTGCAGCGCCAGCGCCGCCGCGAAGCGTTCGACCGGGTCTTGCGGAGCGGCTTCGTTCGCCTCGTCGACCGCGGGCACGCTGAGCCCGAGCAGGGCTGCCACGGCGGGGGCCGCCGGTCCCTGCAACACGAGCTTGCCCGAGCGGTAGAACACGACCACGGCGCCGTCGCCGCGCGCGCGCCAAAACGCGTAGGGCGCCACCTCGAACGCGAAGCCGGCCTCGCGCAGCGCGTCGCGCGTGGCCCGCTCGGCGATGGGCAGCACCTTCAGACTGAGCGTTTGTTGGGCCATCTGCGGCTAGCCGCGGGCGGGCAGCAGCCCGAGCCGCTCGTGGACGAGTGCCATCGTCTCGGCGGCCACAGCCCGGCAGCGCGCGGCCCCACCGGCGAGGATGTCCCGCACGTCGTCGGGCCGTTTGCGCCAGTCGAAGACCGCCTCGCGCACCGGGCCGAGCGTGGCTTCCATGTGTTCGGCGAGCCTTTTCTTGCAGTCGAAGCAACCGATGCCCGCGGTCTTGCAGCCGTCGGCCGCCCAGGCGAGGGTCTCGGGTGACGAAAACAGGCGATGGTAGCTATAGATGTTGCAGCGTTCGGGGTCGCCGGGGTCGCTGCGGCGCATGCGCGCCGGGTCGGTCTTGGCGGGCTTCAACTTGTCCCACACGGCGGCGGGCGTCTCGTCGATGGCGATGAAGTTGCCGAGCGACTTCGACATCTTCTGTTCGCCGTCGAGCCCCATGACGCGCGTGGCTTCGGTGAGGTACGGCTTGGCCTCGGGGAACGTCTGGCCGTAGCGGCCATTGAATTGCCGCGCGATTTCGCGCGTGAGCTCGACGTGTTGCACCTGGTCTTCGCCGACCGGCACGACCGTGGCGCGGTAGAGCATGATGTCGGCCGCCTGCAGCACCGGGTAGTCGAACAGGCCGACATCGGTGGAGTTGTGCTGGGCCGCCTTCTGCTTGTACTGGGTCATGCGGTGCAAGTCGCCCATGGGCGTGACCGTGTTGAGCACCCAGCACAGCTCCGTGTGCTGCGGCACGTGCGACTGCACGAAGAGGACCGCGTTGCCCGGGTCGACGCCCGCCGCGAGCACCGCGATGGCCGTCTCGATGGTGCGCGCCGCGAACCCTGCGACGTCATTCGGAATCGTGATGGCGTGGTAGTCGACGACACAGAAGTAGCTCGGGAACTCGTCCTGCAGCCGGGCCCAATTCGAGAGCGCCCCGAGATAGTTGCCGATGTGCACCGTGCCGGTGGGCTGGATGCCCGAGAACAGCGTGCGGCTCGTGGTTTGCGTTTCCTGGCTCATGCGGGCGCCTCCTCGTCGCGCGGACGCGTTGCGCGCCGGCGTGGGCGTGCATCCTAGAAGACTCGGGCGCGCCGTCAACCCTTCGGCTACGAGCGCGGCCGGCGGGCGCCGCCGGCGCCTACGGGCAGGTGTTGGGCAGGCAGGTGCGCGGCCGGGCGCCGTCGATGGCGACACTCTCGACGCAGTACGGGCCGCCGTCTTTGGCCGGGCATTCGCGCGATTCGGTGCAGGCCGGCGCGCAGCGGTGCTCGCCGCTCGCGATGCGCACGCAGTGGTAGTCGCCGGGGCAGTCGTCGGCGCCGCGGCAGACGAGGCACGAGGCCGGCCGGCGGCAGCGTTCGACACGCACGCTGAACTGCGGGTCGGGCCGGCGCAGCACGACATCGGCATGGCACACGAGCCCCGGCGAACCCGTGCAGTCGCCGTCGCTCACGCACAGCGCGCTGCACTCGCCCGTTGCTGCGCCCTCGGGTTTCAGGCACATGAGCGAGGCGCAGTCGATGGGCCCCGCGCACGCCGCGCCGAGTTCCCCGCCCTGCGGATTGACCCCGGCAACGCAGAGATACTCGACGCTCGCCGGCTGCTCGGGCCCCGTGGCGATGAGGTAGGCCGCGCAGCGCTCGCCGCTCGCGCACTGGCGCGTGGCCGTGCAGTCCGTCAACGACGAGCCGAAATCGAGGAAGCACACCGGCGTGTACACGGCCCACTCGGGGTCGAGCGAGCCGCCGTCGGCAAACGGCATGGCCATGCAGACGCTGCCCCACGTGCGGCCGCTGTACTCGACCTGCTGCGGGCAGTCGCGGTGCGAGCGGCACAACTCCGTGCAGAACCCGCCGCCGGCGTACGGCATGCACAGCCCGCTTTCGCAAGCGCGGCCACCGCGCGGGGCGCAGGCCGCGGGATACGTGCCCGCGCCGCCCGGCACGCTGCCGCAGCGACCCGTGAGCGCAAAGTCGGTGCCGGCGGGCAGCGTGGCCGTCTGGTACGGCACGCACGACTCGTCGGCCGGGCAGTCGGCTTCGGCGAGGCACGTGAGCCGGCTGCCGGCGATGGTCTTGCACAGCCCCAGGTCGAGCAGCGCGTCGGCCTGCCCGTCGACCTCGAAGTCGAGCCGGAAGCCCGTCGTCTGGCACACCTGGCCGGCGTCGCCGGCGCAGTCGGCGTCGCTCAGGCAGTGGCCCGAGCAGACGCCGTCGTAGCAGGCGTCGGGGTTCTGGCAGGGCGGGGCGTCGAGCCCTTCCTTGTCGCAGGCTTCGCCCATGGCCGCGGCCCCGCTCGGCGCCGGCTCGCAGCGGTGCGCGAACGCCGCCTCCGCGACGTTCGGGATGCCGTTCCAGGCCGTGCGACAGGTCCAGCCGGGTCGACAGTCGCGGTCGGTTTCGCAAGCCCCCATGCCGCCGGCGTCGACGCCCGTGTCGGGGAACAGGTCGGGGCCGGCCGTGTCGATTTCGCCCACCGGCGCGTCCGGGCCGCGGCTCTCGGGCACGGTGTCGCCGAGACCCACCTCGGCCGCGCCGTCGGCCCCGCCGGTGTCGGCGAGCGCGTCGTGCGTTTCGGGTGGCGGCAGGGTGTCGCCGTGGCTGCCGATCTTCGCATCGCTTGGACAGCCCGCCCAGGCAAGCGCGGCGAGCGTGAGCAGTACCAGCGCCCGCGCGTCACGGCCCCGGAGCCGGCCGGCATCGATTCCACGTGGCATGTCGTCCCCCTACGGTCTCGGTGCGCGGCCCGGCGCATCGGGTGCGGCGTCGCGCGCGCAGCGGAAGCCAAAATGATGGAAGATCGGATCGTTTGCCGGCAAGTGGCGCCGGCGCCAGCTCGTTGTGGCATACATCGCGGTCCAAAACCAGGATCCGCCGCGCACCACCCGGTAGCGCCGCCCGGGACACGCGTCGGCCCCGCCGCACGGACCCTTGGGGTTCGGCCCGGCACAGTCGGCGCCGCAGGCGGCGTAGCTGTTCGCGTACCAGTCGGCCGTCCATTCCCAGGCGTTGCCGGCCATGTCGTACAGGCCGTGGATGGCGGCCGGCCGTGAGCCCACCGGCCACGTCTTGCCGGTGCGGCAGCCGTTCAGCCGCGCGTCCTTGATGATGGCGCGTTCGCAGGTGGCCTTCTCGTCGCCCCAGGGGTAGCGCCGGCCGTCCGTGCCGCGCGCTGCCTTTTCCCATTCGGCCTCGGTCGGCAGCCGCCCGCCGCGCCAATTGCAGTATTCGCGGGCGCCAAACCACGACACGCCGACGATGGGCTGGCGCGCGTCCGAAAACCCCTTGTAGTGCGGCCCGCCCTTGCGGCAGGCCTTGGCTTTGACGCACGCCTGGTACTCGGGATACGTCACCTCGTAGAGGTCCATGTAGAACGGGTCGACGTGCACGCTCTGCTGCGGCCGCTCGTTTTCGGGGCCGTCGTCGCGGCCGCGCAGAAACGGGCCGCCCGGGATGCAGGCCATGCCGGCGACGGCTGGCCCGCAGGGCGTGGGCGCGCCGTCGGCCGGGGCCACCGGCGGCGGCCCCGGCGTGGCGGGCGCCGCTGCGCCGCCCGGTGGGGCGGGTGCGGCAAACGCCACCGCTGCCCACAGGATGCCGCACGTACCGACGGTCGAGGCCCAACGCAGCCCGTTCATCGTTCCTCCAGGCCCGCGCCGAAGCCGTCGCGGGAGCATCGCTAGCGCGCCCCGGGGCCGCGGGGTACCGGGCGCCGGGGCGGGTGCGTCGCGGCGCGAACGGGACCGCCCGCCTGCATGAAGCGGTAGACCCGCAGCGCCACGTCACCCATCGCGCGTTCGGCCGCCCGGCCGCGCACGACGTCGCCGCTCATGATGCAGAGCACGTACGCCCGCCCGTCGGGCAGAAGATACAGCCCCGCGTCGTTGCGCACGCCCGTGATGCGGCCCGGCTTGTGCGCGATTTTCACCTTGCGCGGCAAAAGACGCCCGACCCAGCCGCGCGCCGTCTTCAGGAGCGCCTGGCGCGTGTCGCGCGACACCGCCGCGCTGACGAGTTCGCCTTTGTGCATGCGCTGCAACACCGCCGCGTACTCGCTCGGCACGGCCACGTTGGAGTGCCCGGCCTCGTACGCGCGGATGTCCATGAGGTAGCGCGACACATCGGAATGCCGCAGCCCGAGCGCGCGCACGAACGCTGTGACCGCCTGGGGCCCGCCGGCCCGCTCGATGAGCAGGTTGCTCGCCAGGTTGTCGCTGTCGCGGATCATCCAGCCGACGAGCGTCGAAAGGGGCAGCGACTGCCCGATGGCCTCGCGCAATTCCTTGCGTTTCGGGATGGTACGAAACGGCGGCGTGCCCGCGAGCGCCCCCGAGAACGTGTCGTGGATGGCGAGCGCGTCGCCGAGCCCGTAGCGCCCGGCGTGCACGTCGGCCATGACCTTGGCGAGCACCAGCAGCTTCATGCTGCTCGCCGCGTGGAAGCGTTCGTCGGCGTTCCAGCGCAGTTCGCGCCCGTCTTGCAGGTCGCGGGCGTAGAGCCCCCAGCGGCCGCCGACGGGGGCGAGCAGCGCCTGCACGTCGCGGAGCACCGTGCGGGCGCGCTCGCGGGCGTGGGCGTCCTGCGGCAGCAGGCCGATCGTCACGGCCAGAACCGCCACCCCCCACACCGCGCGCCGGGCCGTCATCGCCATCCCCGAACTCCCTGTCGACCGCTCCGCCGGTCGACCCCAGACCGCGCGGGCCACGGGGTGCCGCGCGGGCCGCGCGGCAGCATACGACCGCGCGTGCGCCTCGGCAACGTTCGGGTCGCGGCGCCCGTGGACGCGGCATCTTGCCGCGGCCGGGCTGTGCCGGGCGGGTCGGCGGCGCTTGTAGACGCGGCGTCCCGCCGCGTCGGGGCCGCGGGCGCGGAACGCGGCGTGGGCGCGAAGCCCGTCCAGGCGGCAGCTGACCGTGTCAGGGCCGTTCCCCCCGCCGTGGCCGGCCGACGGCTTGAAACCCGCCGCGGCTCGGCCTACAACCATCCCATCGCCCGGTGTTGCGACCGCCAGTGGGCCCGCGGCGGGTCCAGGCGCTGGCGCCGCCGCCGCGGGTCGGAGGGAGCCCCATGAAGCGAACCGCGTGCAGTCCTTTCGTGGGCATCGTCGGCCTCGGGCTGGCGGTGTTTGCCGCGGCCTGCGCCTCCGACGCCGCCGGGCCGGCGGCAAACCTCGGCATCGAGGGCGCCTCCTGCCAGCGCACCCCCGACTGCGCTGCGCCGCTCCAGTGCATCCGGCTCGTGTGCACGCGGCTTCGTGGCGCCGATGCGGGCGGCGGGCCCGGGGCCGACGACCTCGCGCTGCCGCCCGATGCGGCCGACGCGACCGGCCCGGCCGACCTCGTCTTCCAGAAGCCCGACACGCCGGGCCCGGCCGACGCCGCCGCTGACCCGGGCCCGCGTGCCGATGCCGCGCTCGTCGACCTCCCCGCCGACAGCGCCCCACCCGATGGGCCCGGCGTCGTCGACCTCGTGCTGCCGCCGGAACTCCAGGCCGACTGGACCCCCGTCGTGCCCGACGTCGAGAGCCCGGCCCCCGAACTCTACGGGCCGTGCAGCGAGCTCGCCATCGCCGACGCCTGGAGCGGCACCTTCGAGGGTTTCATCGCCTTCCACGACGTCGAGGCCCCCGACTGGATGGGCTACGTGCCCTCCGAGGGGCTGCTCGTCGTCGACGGTACGTTGGCCTTCGACATCGACTGCCTCGAACAGAAACTGATCGTGGCGGGCACCCTCTCGGGCTACGGCGTGGCCGAGGGCGAGCCCGGCCGCCACCCCTTCGCCGTCCAGTTGCGGGGCGAATACAACCCGCTCGAACAGTCCATCACGGCCGAACTCGTCGAGGGCGAAGCCACGCTGTTCTACGTCGTCAAGGTGTTCTTCGAAGGCACGCTCACCGGCCGGTTGCAGCCCAGCGGCAATTTCACGGGTACGTGGCTCGGCGAGTCCACCGGCAACAACTTCAACATGCCCGGCGAAGCCGAGGGCGGCGGCAGCTGGCAAACGCAGCCCGGCACCTGAGCGGGGCCCCAGGCCGCCCTGCACGGCTTCGCTGAGGCCGGCGCGCCACCGGCTGCGCCGACCAGCCTCCGCCCGCCGGCGCGCTAGCGTCCGCCGCGTGCTCCGGCGTGGGCCGCGAGTTGCCCTTCGACGAATTCGCGCACGGCCTTGCGGCCGCGGAACACCCCGTAGTGGCCTTCACAGAGCACGTCGGCTTCGAGGGCGAGGAGCGTCTGTATGCTGCGCCGCCAGGCCGCCACGTCGGAGCCGAACGCCGCGTCGAATGGCCCGTGGATGTCCTGGCCGAACAGGATGCGCTGCCCGCCCCGTTCGAGCACCGCCACGAGCGAGCCCGGCGTGTGTCCGGGCGTGTGCACGAGCCGCAACTCGCCGGCCGAAAAAGCCAGGCGCGCCTCGGACCCTTCGATTTTCAGGTGCACGGGCGTCGGCGGCAGGTTCGTGCCGTACCAGTCGGCGGCGCTGCGCACCGGGTCTCCCGTTTCGATGACGGGCGCGTCGAGCGCGTGCGCCACGACCCGGCAGCCGGTGTCGCCGGCGATGCCCGCCGCCGCTCCGGCGTGGTCGATGTGCGCGTGCGTGAGGAGCAGCGTGTGGAGGCCGAGCGGGTCATAACCGGCCTCGACGATCTGGTCCCGCAGCCGCCCCCAGCCGGGCCCGACGCCGCAGTCGACGAGCACGAGGTCGCCGAGATCGATGGCGTAGCAGAGACAGTCGCCCGGCGCCGTGAGCCCGCCGCCGCCCACGAGAAACACCCCGTCTTCGATGCGTTTTGCCATCTCGCCTCCTGAGCCGGCGCGTGGCGCGGGCCATCGCGCCGCGTCGGCGTGTCCGGCCGCCTCCTCTTCCATGCCTGAGCGGCGCCTGCCGCGCAACCCCACCACCGGCCGCAGGTCTTCGGGCGCGCGGCACGGGGCGACGAACGCGTGCCCGGTGTACCCGTCCGCCGGGCGCAGGCCTGAGCGCCACCCTCAGCGAAGCCGCCCCGTCCCGCCACCCGCCCCGGAATGCAACCGGCCCGTGCGGGGTTTGGGGCAGGTGAACGCGCGGGGCACGCCGGAGCGGCCGCCGGCCAGGATGCCCCCCGAGGAGTCCCGTCATGTTGCGCAAAGCCCTCGTCATCGCCGCCCTGCTCGTCGCCGGTGGCCTTGTGCTCGTCGGGCTGCCGCGACCGTCTCCGAACCCGCCGACCAGTGGCGCTGCCGCCGTCTCGGCAGCCCTCTACGACGCCATCCACCATGCGCCGGCCTACGCCCAGTTGCCGCAGATCGATATTGGGACCGGGCTCAGCGTCCCCGACATCGCCGAGCGCGCCCTGCCGAGTGTCGTCAACATCGCCTCCAAAAAGACGGTCAAGGCCGAAGACGCCAGTCCGTTCATGCGCGACCCGTTCTTCCGCGAGTTCTTCCGCTCGCCGTTCTTCGAGGCCCCGCCCGAACGCGAGATGGCGAGCCTCGGCTCCGGCGTCATCGTGTCCGGCGACGGCATCGTGCTCACGAACAACCACGTCGTCGAGAAGGCCGACAAGGTGCGCGTCACGACGAGCGACAAGCGCGAATTCGATGCCGAAATCGTCGGCGCCGACCCGAAGAGCGACCTTGCCGTGCTGCGCCTCAAGGGCGACCTGAAGGGCCTGCGTCCGTTGCCCTTTGGCGACTCGGCGGCGCTGCGGCTCGGCGAAACGGTGCTCGCCATCGGCAACCCGTTCGGCGTCGGCCAGACGGTCACCATGGGCATCGTGTCGGCCAAGGGGCGCGCCAACGTCGGCATCGTCGACTACGAAGACTTCATCCAGACCGACGCCGCCATCAACCCCGGCAACTCGGGCGGGGCGCTCCTGAACGGCCGGGGCGAGCTCGTCGGCATCAACACGGCCATCCTCTCGCGCTCGGGCGGCTACCAGGGCATCGGCTTCGCCATCCCGTCCAACATGGCGCGCCCCATCATGGAAAGCCTCGTCAAAAACGGGCGTGTCGTGCGCGGCTGGCTCGGCGTCGTCATCCAGAACGTCGACCGCGACCTCGCCGAAGCCCTCAACCTCGCCGGCACCGCCGGGGTGCTCGTCTCCGACGTCACGCCCGACGGCCCGGCCGCCAAGGCGGGCATCCAGCGCGGCGACGTCATCGTCAAGATCGCCGGCGAAACCGTCGACTCCACGGGGCAACTGCGCAACATCGTGGCCGCGCGCGGGGTCGGCACGGTCGTCAAGGTCGAGGTGCGGCGCGGCAAGGTGCCGCTCACCTTCGACGTGGCGTTGCGCGAGATGTCGGCCAAAATCGCCGGTGCGACCACGCTCAGCGACGAAGACGGCGCGCTGTCGGGCCTCACCCTGACCCCCCTCGACGCCGATCTGCGCGACAAGCTCGACGTGCCCCGCGGCGTTCCGGGCGGCCTCGTCGTCAAGGCCATCGATCGCAAGAGTCCGGCCGCGCACTCCGGCCTGCGCCCGGGCGACCTGATCCTCGAAGTCAACCGCGTGCCCGTCGACTCGCTCGAACGCTTCCGCGAGGTCTACGGCCGCGCCGGCGCGCGCCTGCTGCTGCTCGTCTACCGCGGCGGTGCGACGCTGTTCCTGCTCATGAACAAGTGATCTTGCGGCGGCGGCCGCCTCCTCCGGGCCTGCCGTCGCAACCGGCGTCGCCGCGGCGCCCCCCCCAGAAGCCGCGGCGTCGCCACCCTGGCGTGGCCGCCCCTCCCGGTCCACGCCGTCCTCGGGTGGGGGGCAGGCCGGCGTGCCTGTCCCCCCACCCACCCCCCCGAAAAGCTGTTGTCATCGGCTGGCCGAAACCGGGGCATCCGATCTACAATCCCGCGCGGCGCGGGACCCCCACCATTTCCCGTGCCACCGCTGGCCGCATCCCTCGCAACCCCCCTCTGGCGTGGGGTGCTGGCCAGTCCGGACGCGCGCCGAACCCTCCCGGCACGCGTCCTCCCCCGGGGTGGGGGGCAGGCCAAGCTCCTGCCCCCCACCCAACCCTTCTCGCACCTCCTGCGGTAGCCGCCTGCCGCGCCCGCGCTGTGCCTGGCCGGTGTACAATGCGCCGCGCACCGCGGCCTTGGCGGCGCGGCCGACGCTCTCCGCGGCCGCTCGCCCTTGGGCCGGCGCGAGGAGCCGCGTCCATGCCGACCGTCCCGACCCCGTTTCGCTATCGCTTCGCCGCCTGGGGCGACCTCAACGCGTTCTTCGGCCTGCTTCTCGACAACGTCACGAACCTCGTGCTGCTCGCCGGATTGCTCGTCGGCGCCTTTGGCTACCCGGCCGAGGTGTTCTTCGCGCGCATGGTCCCCGGCACGGCGCTCGGCGTGCTCGCGGGCGACCTCCTCTATACCTGGATGGCCTTCCGTCTCGCGCGGCGCACCGGCCGCCACGACATCACGGCCATGCCGCTCGGCCTCGACACCCCGTCCACCATCGGCATGGCCACGGCGGTCTTGGGCCCGTGCTACCTCCAGACGCGCGATCCCATCCTCACCTGGCAGGTCGGCATGGCCACCATGATGTTCATGGGGGTGCTCAAAACGGTGCTGGCGTTCTCAGGCGACGCCATCCGCCGCCTCATCCCGCGCGCGGGGCTGCTCGGTTCCATCGGCGGCATCGGGCTGACCCTGCTCGGCTTTCTGCCGCTCCTGCACATCTTCGAGACAGCCTACGTGGGCCTCGTGGCACTCGGGCTCGTGCTCTACACGCTCGTCGCGCGCTTGCCCCTGCCGGGGCGGCTGCCGGGTGCTTTCGCCGCGGTGGCCGTGGGCGTCGTGCTCTACCACGGGCTCGGCACGGCCGGCTGGCTCGGGCACGCGTATGCGCCGCCGGCCCTCGGCTTCCGGCTCGACTGGCCGCTCCCGACGCTCGCGTTTGCCGACGGCGTGCCGCTGGCACTTGGCTACCTGCCGGTCGCCATTCCGTTCGGCCTGCTGACCGTCGTCGGCGGTATCAACGTCACCGAGAGCGCGCGCGTCGCGGGCGACCCCTACCGCACGCGCGACGTGCTTCTGACCGAGGCCGTGGCGACGCTCATCGCGGGGTTCACGGGCGGTGTCGCCCAGTCGACGCCCTACATCGGCCACCCGGCCTACAAACTCATGGGTGCGCGCGCCGCCTACACGTTGGCGACGGGGCTCGTGTTCGGGCTCGGCGGCTGTCTGGGCGTCCTGACGAGCCTCATCCAACTGCTGCCGCCGGCCGTCGTGGCGCCCATCCTCGTCTTCATCGGCCTCGAAATCGCGACCCAGGCGTTCCAAGCGACCCCGCGGCGCCACCTGCCCGCGGCCGTCTTCGCGTGTCTGCCGATGGTCGCCGAGGTGGGCCGCATCCTCGTCGTCACGTTCGTCAGCGACCCGACGCTCGCGCAGGTGCAACTCAGCGCCGCCGGCGCCGAGCGGCTGACGCTCATTCGCACCCTGGCGCACGGCTTCATCCTGACGGGCATGCTGTGGGGCGCCTATCTCGCGACGCTCATCGACCGGCGCACGACGCGGGCGGCCGTCTACGCGCTGTTCCTCGCCGGATTTGCGGCGGTGGGGCTCGTGCACTCGGTGCGCCCCGACGGCGGGCTCTACGCGCCGGGCGCGGCTCCCGACCCGCTCGCCGACCAGGTGGCGCTCGGCTATCTGGCCGTGGCGTTTCTGACCTTCGCGCTCGGATTCGGCGGCCGCGGCCGGGCCGGGGCTGCCGCGCCGCCCGCCGAGGACGGATAGAGACGACTACGCCCCGGGTGGCGCGTCCCCCGCGTCGGGGGTGGCCTCGGGCAGCCACCATTCGCTCAGATCGAGTTCGGCCGCCTCGAAGGGTTCGGCGCGCACGCGCCCGTCGCCCGCGAACGTCTCGACGAGCAGCCAGTGTTCGCCGGCGAGCCGCAACACCTCGAGCAGGCGGCGCCGGGGGTCGACGAGCCAGAGGTGGCTCACCCCTTCTTCGGCGTAGATGCGACGCTTGTGCACGAGGTCGAGCCACGCCGTCGACGGCGAGACCACCTCGCAGATCCAATCGGGGGCCAGCGTGAACGCCGCGGTGGGCGGCATGGTGGGCATGCGCTCGCGGCGCCAGCCGGCCAGATCGGGCACGAGCACCCGGGCGCCGAGGTGCAGCTCCGGTTCGTCGAGGATCCACCAGCCGCCGCCCGACCCGCACCCGCCGCGCCGGCCGAAGCCGCCGATCAGGTCGGTGCCGATGTACGACGCGGCCACGGCCTCCGGTGGCGCGCGGCGCGGGCTCATGTGCAAGTGCCCGTCGATGAGTTCGGCCACCATGTGGTCGGGGGCCGCCAACACGTCGGCGTACGTGGCCTCGCGACCCTCGCGCATGCGGGCTTCCATGTTCGCTCCCTTCGGTGCTCGCTCTTCGGGGCGCCGGCGCTTGACCGGCCGCGCTCCGCGCTCCTTCAGGATACCCGATGCCCGCCCGGACCGCCGCGGCCCGGGCGGCCGGCGGACCCGCCGGCGCGCTGCCGGTTGACAGCCGCGCGCACCGGATCTATGGATGCGCCTTTCAGCCGCCCGGCAACGAAGCCGGGCCGGTCGTCCGGTGCCGGCTGCACTGTGCGCGCGCACCGCATGCTTAGGAGGACAGTGGATGAAGACCGAGACTTTCCGCGGCCGTGATTTCCTGACCCTGCTCGACTACACCAAAGAAGAAATCGAGACCATCCTCGCCGTGGCCGAGGATCTGAAGCGCCGTCGCGCGGTGAGCGAACCGCACGCGCTGCTGCAGGCGAAAAGCCTGTTCATGATTTTCTACAACCAGTCGCTGCGCACGCGGAACAGCTTCGAAGCCGGCATGACGCAGCTCGGCGGCCACGCCCACTACCTCGACCCGAGCAAGATCTACACCCCGGCGCTCGAAGGCCAGGAAAAAGCCTACTCCACCGAGCGCGTGTCCGACGTGGCGCGCACGCTGTCGCGCATGGGCGACGCCATCGCCATCCGCTGCTACGGCGACCCGGTCGGCTGGGTGTACGGTGGCGCGCACGCCATGATGCGCGAGTTCGCCAAGTGGTCCGACATCCCCATCATCAACATGGAATGCGACAAGTATCACCCCTGCCAGGCGCTCGCCGACATCCTCACCGTGAAAGAGAAATTCGGCACGTTCAAGGGCGTCAAGTTCACCATGGCGTGGGCCTACTCGCCGTCCGTGCACAAGCCGCTGGCCGTTCCGCAGAGCGCCATCATCGCGGCCGCCAAGATGGGCATGGAAGTCACGCTGGCCCACCCGAAGGGCCTCGAACTCGACGACGAAGTCATCGCCAGCTGCCAGCAGTTCGCCGGTGAGACGGGCGGCTCCTTCCGGGTCACGAACGACTTCAAAGAAAGCCTCGTCGGCGCCCACGTGGTCTACCCGAAAGCGTGGACCAGCAAGCACAACATTCCGCCCATCGCGCCGAAGCCCGACCTCGACAAGACCCAGGCGCTCTTCGATGCCAACAAAGACTGGATCTGCACGGCCGATCACATGAAGTTGGCGGCCAAGAACGCCATCTACATGCACTGCCTGCCCTGCGACCGCGGCTACGAAGTCACGAACGACGTCATCGACGGGCCGCAGTCGGTGGTCTTCGACGAAGCCGAAAACCGGCTGCACGTCCAGAAGGCCGTCATGTCCCTCATCATGAAGTAGTTTCCGGCCCTTCCGCGGCCACAAAAAAAGCCTCCGGCAGCCGTGCCGGAGGCTTTTTTCGTTGGGCCCGGCGCCGTTGCGGGGCCACGACCGGGGCCGCGCGCGGCGCGCCCCGCGGCTCAGGGCGCCCAGGCCGACTCGGCGTCGCGCCCGACGGTGTGCGCGCGGTGCTCGCGGCCGTGCACGAGCGTCTCCCAGTTGAGGCTGATACCGAGCGACAGGATGTCGTACGACGACTCGTAGAGGCCGCCGCCGACCGGGGCGCCTCCGAGGTCCTGGTAGTACGTGCGCGGGTCGGTGCCGACCGCGGCCGGCCGCTGCTGGTAGACCTTCGAATCGGTTTCGGAGGTGTTGCGCGTCTCCTGGAAGATGTGCATGTACGCCGCGCTGAATTCGAGGCCGGGGTAGGGCGTGACCGTGAAGCCGCCGCCGATGCCCCACTTCATGAACGCGAGGAAATCGAGGTTGGAGTAGTCGTCGGCTTCGGCTGCACTCTCCCAGAACGCCCCGGCGCGCAACCACAGCATGTCGCGCACCACCATGACGTCGCCGCCGAAGCGCACGCTGACCGTGTCGGACCAGTTCTTGATGATGTCGATGTTGCTGAGCGCGGCCGGCGTCGGGCCCGCGGGCAACTCGACCGTGATTTCTGCCCCTTCAGCGAATTTCACCCGGAACTTGTCGACCGCCGACCAGCCTTCCCAGTGCACGTCGAGTTCGAGGTCGAACAACGGCCGGTCGCCCACCCAGTGCACGTAGCGCACGCCCGCGCGCACCTTGGCCGGAAACGCGAATTCGAGCGTCGCCGAGTCGTCGTTCAGCGTGAAGTCGCGGCCGTAGATGAGGCTCGCTTGGCAGGGGTCTTCGGGATTGGTCGACTGCGGTGTGCAGTTCGGCTTGTAGGCGGGCAGCGGCTTGACCTTGACGCGCCCCGTGGCCGACACGTGCAGCGGAATGACCATGGCCGACGCGCCGAATTCGAGGAAGCGCCACGGCCGGTACCACGCGCCCACGGTCATCGTGAAGCCGAAGGGATCGGCGATTTCGAGGTCGGCGAGCACTTCCCAGAGGCTCGCCACGGCGTAGATCTTCTCGTACTGGTAGCCGTCGACGACGAGCGAAAACTTGGACTTGGGCATGGTCATGAAGTGCAGGCTGACGCCTACGCCCACGATGTCCTTGTACTTCCAGGCGACGCTCACGGTCGGGAACATGACCATGAGGTTCTTCTCGACGAACATGAAACGCTGCGGCCCGGTTTGCGGGAAGCGCGAGATGCCGACGGCGCTCGGGCCGAACAGCCCGGCCGCAAACGTCCAGTCGTCGAGCCCGAAATCGCTCGACAGCGCGAATTCGGCGCCGAGCGGGAAGACTCCGGCTTCGTTGTGGACCGTGTCGAAGGTTACGAAACCGGACTGTGCGGGGTCGCCGGAGCCAATGACCGGAAGTTGGCACTCCGGCCGGGCGTTCGAGACGTCGCCCTGGCATTTGTCGGGGTCGAAGTTGGGCGCCGGTGCGCGGCGGAACGAGGCGTCGAACCACACCAGGTTGCCGTTGAAGAGCGTGTGGGTGCCCCGCAGTTTCGCGAGGCCCGCGGGGTTGTGGTGGATGGCGGACAGGTCGTCGGCGCGCACGGTGAAGGCGCCGCCGCGGCCCACCGCCTTGGTGCCGTTGTCGGGGTATTCGAAGCCCCCGCCGACGGCCACCACCCCGTAGAGCACCGCCACGAGAAAGCACCCGCCCGCCAGAGCCCGCATCTGGGCCCGCCCCGCCACCTTGCCTCGCATGTCGCTTCCCCTTCGCCAGGTGCGCAAGGTCTCCCGGTTACCACGGCCGGCCGCTGGCGGTCAATGCCCTGGCAAATGCGCAAGTCGGCAACGGTTGCTTGACGCGCCGTGCCCTCGTTATACTCGCGCCTGCCGCGGCGAGTGCGGGGGGGGCGGTGCCACGACCTGCCCCGCTCCCGCGCGGCGATGCCGCATGCCAAAGAAGGAGCAGTTCATGAAGGGCAACTGGTTTGCGTGGAGCAGAGGGTGCACCGGCGCGCTGGCCATGGCCTGCGTCGCGACAGCGCTGGTCGCCTGCAACAACGGCGACTCGGCCGAGCGATACCCGGCGGACATCTGCGTCTATCGCCTGCCCGACCTCGGCCGGCCGGCCGACGTGGCACCACCGCCTCCCGGCCAGTGCGAGCAGCGTTGTGCGACGAACCTGCCGGGCGGCGCCTTTCGCTTCACCATGCTCCACGTGACCGCGCCGGCCGATGGCGAGTGCACCAAGGCTCAGGCCCTGCGCGAACTGCTGAACGGCATCTGGACGCGCGACCTCGCGGCCTACGTTCTGAACATCATCTTCGAGATGAAGACCGTCCAGTTTCCGGTTTCCTGCGTGGCGGGTTCGCTCGAACTCGAGGCCGGGCCGGGTTGGTACAAGCTCAAGCCCGAATCCGAAGCGCTGACCATTCCCGAGGTCACCTCCGAGGCCGTCGAATCGCTCTGTCTGTTGCAGGCGCCCAATGGCTCGCAGTTCGCGAGCACGTTCCAGGCCACGCTCGACTCGGGCTGCGCGTTCAACATCGATCTCTCCGCCCAAGCCGAAAGTGGCGAGGGCGTCTTCCTGCTGTTCCACACCGGCCCGGTCGACGCGCCCATCATCTGCGCCCCCGAGCAGGGCGACGACCCGGCCGAGGGGTTGCTCGACAACACCATCCCGCTCGCCATCACGTTCGCCTCGGGCAAGCTCAACGAAGCCTGCGACGCTATCGAGGAGGGCTTCCTCGAAGGCTGCATTGCCCTCGACCATGCCGACCACATCTGCTTCTGCATCGACCCCAACTACAACTGCCCGCTCGCGCCCAATCCGGCTTCCACGCGCTACTGCGACCAGATGTGCGCCCCCGGTCGCATCAACTTCGGTGCGTTCGTCACCGACACGGCCGGCTGCGAGCCCGCCTGCACGGTGCTCGGCAAGCCGGGGGTGCGCATCGCCGGCAACTTCCGCGCCGAACGCATCCCCGACGCCATGTTCGACCGGCAACGCTCCATCAACTGCCGCCAGTAGCCCGGCCGGCACGGGGCCATGCGCATGCGCGTGCGTTTCCAGGGGCTTTGGGGGCTCGTTGCCGCGCTGCTCTGCGCTTGCGGCGGGTCCGAAGTCGGCACCAGCAGCGGCGACCTCGGCCCGCGCGACGCGGCGGGCGACCTCGGGCGCTCCGACGCGGCGTTCGACATCGGGCGCCACGGCCGCGGGGATGCGTTGCCCGGCGATGGCGCGCAGCCGGGCGACCAGTCCCGCGCCGATGCGGGGGCCGGCCGCTGCCCCCATGCCTGCACGCCGAGCCTCGTCGGCGCCGTCTTCCGGTTCACCGACGTTCGCGTCATGCGCCCCCCGGGCGAGCTCGCCAACATCCTCAACACCCTCTGGACCCGCGACATCGACAGCTACATTCTCAATATTCTCATCCGGGTGCGCAGTCACAACGCGGCCACGGGCAGCCTCAACCTCGAAGGCGGCGCCGGCTGGTACAAGACGTTCGAACCCGTCCAGAGCCTCAACGACGTCACCGCCGACGACATCGAATGGTTCTGCCAACTCTCCGATGCCGAGGCGGGCTTCGTCTACCAGAGCCCGCTCGCCACGCACCTCGATGGCCAGTGCCGCTTCACGACCGAAGAAGACTCGTTCCTGCTGTTCCACACCGGCCCCGTCGACGCGCCCGTGCTCTGCGGTCCCGAACAAGCGGTGCCGCACACCATCCCCATCATGCGGCTCGATGCCCAGGCGACGCTCTCGGACGACTGCCAGCAGTTCACCGAGGGGCACCTGCGCGGCTGCATCTCGGTCTCGGCGGCGCGCAAGACCTGCTTCTGCATGCAGCCCGACTACAGCTGCGCGCGCAGCCCCGACCCGCTCAACGCCGCCTACTGTCGGCAGCAGTGCGGGCCTGCCTGGATCAACTTCGGCGACTTCGTCGAGAACGTGGCGCAGGTGGCGCCCGACTGTTCCATCGAAGGCGGCGACGTGTTCGACGGCTACAGCCTCGAAGGCACGTTCACGGCCGAGCGGCTCGCGCCCGAACGCTTCAACCCCGTCCAGTCGCGCGACTGCCTTGCCCCCCCGACCGAGGCCGTGGGCCTCTGATGCTACGGCAGCGCCCGTCCGCGGCCGGGCCGCGACCAACCCCTGCGCCCGGCGCCTCTTTCCCTGTGCGTCCCAACCCTTGTTCACCCCGGTCGTGCCCCGCCCCTCGCGGCGGCCGCCGTGGGCGCGGCTGCCCGGCCCGGACCCCGTCCAGGGCCGTGGCGTGCTGAGGAGACCGACCCCATGCATTCGCCTGCCGACTCGGCCGCCGGTGTGGCCGCCGAAAGCGCCGCCATCGTTCCCGCCGCGCGCCGCGACCTCGTCATCGAGCCCCCAGACGAAGGGGCGGCGAGCGTGCGCGTCGTCGATCCGTTGCTCGGCCAGCAGTTCCGCCTACAACCCGACGCCGTGGCGCTGCTCGCCCTGCTCGACGAGCCGCAACCGTTCGAGCGGCTGGCCGCCGCCTACGCCGAGGTCACGGCGGCCGGGGCCGCCCCCGGGGCGCTGCGGGTCACGCTCGACCGGTTTTCGCGCCTGCTGCTGCTCGACGATGCGCGCTCGCGGGCCGCGCGCGCCGTGGTCGAATCGACCGAGGCCTGGCGCCAGGCGTCGCCGGCCGAGGTTCCGCTCGTGTTGCTGCCCGAGGCGCGCTTCCGCTGCACGTGCTGCGGCGGCTGCTGCGGCGGGCACAACATCGGCCCGGTGCGCCAGGCGCTGGCGCGCGAACTGCGCGACTCGCCGCTCGCCCGCGAGCGGGTGCAGGCGCTCGGCCCCCCCAAGGAACTGTTCTTCACGCGGCAGCTCGGCGACCACGAGATGCTGCTCTGCCAGGCGCGCGACCGCTCGTGCGTGTTCCTCGACGAGACGCAGCTCTGCCGCATCCACGCCGAACTCGGCGGCGCCGCGAAACCCTCGCCCTGCCAGCTCTTCCCGTTCACGTTCGTGGCCCGGCCCGACGGCATCGCGGTCGGCATCGACCCCGAGTGCCGCGACCTCATGAACTCCTGCGCCACGGGCCCGCTGCTCCAGGCCGATCCGAGCGAAGTGCGCGCCGCCCTGCCGCTTGCCGGCCGCGTGCCGCGCGTGCGTCCCGTGCTGCAACTGCGGCCGGGCGTGACCCTCACCTGGGCGAACTACCTCACCCTCGAATCCGCACTGCTCGCGGCCGTGCCGGCGCCGGCCGTCCTGCCCTCCGGGGTGCCGCCCATCGTCACGGGGGCGGCCGCGGCCGAACGGCCGGCAGCCGACCCGCTCGCGCGCCTCTTCGACCTCGCGCGGGTGCTCGCGACCGACGGCGCGGCCCTCGCCGAGGGCCACGGCCCCGCGGCGCCGGCCATCGCCCCCGCCGACCTGCCCGAGGCGTTTCTCTCGACGCTTTCGACCCTCGCCGAAGGGCTTGCCGAGCGCCGCCGTGAACTCGGCGAAGGCGACGACGCCTACGTCGTGGCGGCCGAGGGACTCGACGGCGCCATCCAGGGCCTCGGCGAACTCGCGCGCGCCTGGCCGCGCATCGTGGCCCCCGAACACGACCCCGCCATCCAGGCGCTCTTCGCGCTCGTCGCGCGCAACTTCATCCACGGCCATGAGCTCGGCATGTGCAAGACGCTCACGCTCGGGCTGGCCCGGCTCGGCTACCAGTGGCTCATTGGCCGGGGCATCGCCCAGGCGCGGGCGCGGTCTGCAAAACGCGTGCGCCCGACGGTGCAGGACATGCTCGACGGCATCGTGCTCGCCCGCGTGCTCATGCGCACCCAGACCGGCGGCCATCCGGTCGAGCCCCCGGCCGAGCTGCTGCAAGCGCTGTTTTGTACCGACTTGCCCACGCTCGTCGCCGAGCCGCGCCGCTTCGTGCGCCGCGATTCGCGCGTCACCGTCTTCATGGGCTGAGCCCAAGTCGCCTTCCTTCGGATACCTTTGTTGCCGGCGTCGCTTCCCCCTGCGGCGTACCCGGAGTACGCCTCGGGGGATCGCTCCTTGGCGCCTCGGTATCCTTTGGAACGCAACTTGGGCTGAGCCCAAGTCGCCTTCCTTCGGATACCTTTGTTGCCGGCGTCGCTTCCCCCTGCGGCGTACCCGGAGTACGCCTCGGGGGATCGCTCCTTGGCGCCTCGGT
>CAYRCM010000046.1:0-33533 GCA_964422715.1 uncultured Myxococcales bacterium
GGCCGACCCGGCCCGCGCTGCCGCCCCCGAGACCGCCCCCTCAGGCGTCGCGGCGGCCCCGAGGACGACCGATGCGCAGGCCGCGGCGGCCGTGCTCCCCGATGGCGCAGCAGCACCGGCGGCCCCGGGCCCGAGCGACGCCGGGGGCCCGGCCGGGACCCCTCCCCCCCCGCGGGTGGCCCCAGGCGACGCGCGCTCGGCGGGCGAGACCCCCGGCGAGGCGCCCCGGGCGCGCTCGATCGTGGTGGTCGTCGTTCCCGCGGCCGACATCGAAATCCGCGATGCCACGGGCGGCGTGCGCAAGGCGTGCCCGCGCGCCACGCGCTGCACGGTGCGCATCGACCGCGGCGAAGCGCTGCGGGCCGAATTCCGCGCGGCCGGCTACGAGCCGCTCTCGGCCGAACTGACGGGCAACGAGACGCGCTACCGCTTCGACCTCGTGCCCGAGCAGTACGAAGTGCAGTTCCGCTACCTGCCGGCCTATGCGCAGATCTTCGTCGACGGGCGGCGGCGCAGCGTTGCGCGCGCAAGCAACCTCGTGACGCTGCGCGTCGCGGCCGGTGAGCACCGGCTCGAGGTTCGCGGGCGCACGCGCTCCGAATTCCAGACGTTCCGCATCGAGCCCGGCCGGACCGGCCCGCTCACGCTTGGCACCCTGGTCGTCAACGAGGACGAGCCGCCCGCGGGTCCGTCCGGCGAAAGCAGCGACGATGCCCCCTGAAGAAACGCGCACCGTCATCATGAAGGACGCCGCCGAACGGCTCTCCTTCCGCAAGTACACGCTCGAAGTTCGCGGCGGTCAGGGCCCGCAGTCGCGCCGGACGTTCGACCAACGGGTCGTCTACCTCGGCAGCTCGCCCGACAACCGCTTCGTCGTCGACGACCCGGCGGTCAGCCGCCAGCACTGCCGCATCGAGGTCGACCGCCAGGGCCACCGCATCGTCGACCTCGACAGCAAGAACGGCACGTTCGTCGACGGGCTGCGCGTGCGCGACGCCTACCTGCCGGCGGGCGGCGCCACGCTCGAACTCGGCACGACCCAGGTGCTGTTCCGGCCGGCGCCCGAGCAGGTCGAGGTGCTGTTCAGCAGCGAGAACCGCTTCGGCCGGCTGCTCGGCGAAAGCCTCGAAATGCGCGAAATCTTTGGCATGCTGGCGCGCGTTGCGCCCACCGATGCCACGGTCTTGGTCGAAGGCGAGAGCGGCACCGGCAAGGAATTGGCCGCCGACGCCATCCATCAGCACAGCCGCCGCAAGGACGGCCCGTTCGTCGTGTTCGACTGCAGCGCGGTGCCCGCCGACCTCATGGAGAGCGAGCTCTTCGGCCACGTGAAGGGCGCGTTCACCGGCGCCACGGCCACGCGCACGGGTGCCTTCGCCGAGGCCCAGGGCGGCACGCTGTTTCTCGATGAAGTCGGCGAACTGGCGCTCGAACTGCAGCCCAAATTGCTGCGCTGCCTCGAGAAGCGCGAGATCAAGCCCGTGGGCTCGAACCAACGCGTGGTGGTCGACGTGCGCATCGTGGCGGCCACGAACCAGGACCTCGAACGCAAGGTCGAGGCCGGCGAGTTCCGCGAAGACCTCTTCTACCGGCTGGCGGTCATCCGGGTGAACATCCCGCCGCTGCGCAACCGCATCGACGACATCCCGCTGCTCGTGCGCCACTTCCTCGAAGAGGTGGGTCGGGCCGGGGCTGGGCCCGTGCAGATCTCCTACGACACGATGCGCAAGTTGCAGGCCCACCGCTGGCCCGGCAACGTCCGCGAGTTGCGCAATTTCATCGAGCGCGCGGCGCTGCTGACCGACAGCGGCCACATCGAGACGCGCTTCATGGCCGATCAGAGCCCGCGCGCCCGGCGCGCCGCCGATGAAGTCGAGGCGCCGCCCGGCAGCGAGGGGCCGGTGCTGCGCGTCGACTACGACTTGCCCTACAAAGACGCCAAGAACCTGCTCGTCGAAGCCTTCGAACGCCAGTATTGGATTCGCCAATTGGCCGAGAGCGGCGGCAACATCTCCGAGGCCGCGCGGCGCTCGGGCATCCATCGCAAGTCGCTCGAGTACCTCGTCAAGAAACTCGACCTGCGGGCCAAGTAGTCCCCTCGCCGGGCCGCGCCGGGTCGCGGGCGCCGGCGGCCGCGCACGAAGCCCAAAAATTTGCTCGCTTCCCGGGCCAGCGGCTACAATGCGCCCGGGACGAGGGCTCGTGCGGTGGCAGGAGGTTCGGGTGGAGCAAAAGAAGCAAATTGCGGTAACGACGGCGGGTCACAAGGAAGGCCCCGCCAAAGCGAAACCGGCCCGGTCGGCCAAGGTGCTCGAAATTCTAAGCGCCCAGGAAGAGCAGGTGCTGCGCATGCGATATGGGATTGGGGCTCCGCCGGATCAACCGCTTGAGTTTCGTGGCCAGGACAACGAAGAAACCCGCATCAAACTGGCCCTGCTCGAACGCGCGGCGCTGCAAGCCCTCCAGGCCCCGAAGGGGTCCTCCAGAAAAGCCAAGATCGTCAAGAAACTCACCGAAATCTAACCCCCTGCGGAGCCGTTCCGCGCTCCCGGAAAACGGCCAAGAGTCGGCGAACGACCCGTGGGCGCCGCCCCCCGGGGCCGGCGCCTCTGCGCGCCGCCCCGGCCGGGGGCCCCGATGCGCCGGGTTGACCTAGCCGATCAGGTCGGCCGGGTCGCGGTAGGGGAGATCGAGGGAGTGCGCCACGGCCTCGTGCACGCAGTGGCCCTTGTACGTGTTGAGGCCGAGCCGGAGCGCGCGGTCGGCGAGCGCCGCCTTCTCGGGGCCGAGGTCGGCGAGCCGGATGGCGTAGGGGATGGTGGCGTTCGTGAGTGCAAACGTGGACGTGCGCGCCACGGCCCCAGGCATGTTGGCGACGCAGTAGTGGATGACGCCCGACTCGGTGTAGATGGGGTTTTCGTGCGTGGTGGGCTTGCAGGTGGCGATGCAGCCGCCCTGGTCGACGGCCACGTCGACGATGACGGCGCCCGGCAGCATGCGCGCCACGAGCTCGCGGGACACGAGGGTGGGCGCCCGCGCCCCGGCCACCAGCACGGCGCCGATGACCAGGTCGGCCTGGGTGACGGCGGCCTCGATGTTGCCCGGGTCGGAGTACAGCGTTTCAATGCGCGCGCCGAAGATGTCGTCGAGGTAGGCCAGGCGGTTGAGGTCGATGTCGAGCAGCTGGACCTGTGCGCCCATGCCGACGGCGATCTTGGCCGCGTTCGTGCCGACGACACCGCCGCCGAGGATGGCGATGCGGCCGTGGCGCACACCCGGCACGCCGCCGAGCAGCACGCCGCGGCCGCCGTGTTCTTTCTCGAGGCAGGCGGCGCCGACCTGGATGGCCATGCGCCCCGCCACCTCGCTCATCGGACGCAGGAGCGGCAGGCTGCCGTCGGGCAGTTGGATGGTCTCGTAGGCCACCGCCGTGACCTTGCGCGCGAGCAGTTCGGCGGCGAGCTGCGGCGCCGCGGCGAGGTGAAAATACGTGTAGAGCAGTTGGCCCGGCCGCATGAAGCCGTATTCGGCCGGCAACGGCTCCTTGACCTTGACGACCATCTCCGCCCGGTTCCAGACCTCGGCGGCGCTGTCGACGATGGTGGCCCCCATCGCGACGTAGGCGTCGTCGGCGAGGCCGCTGCCGAGACCGGCGTTGTGCTCGACCAGCACCCGATGCCCGCGCGAGGTCAGCGTCTTGACCCCGGCCGGAACCATGCCCACGCGATACTCTTGAGTCTTCGTCTCTTTTGGAACGCCGATGATCACGGTATGACCCTCCCGGGCGGCGTCAGGCGCCGCCCCACAAAGAGGCCGGAGTATACCACCACGCGCGCGCAGCGCGAGCCCACAACGGCACCCGGCACCGCCGGAATCGTCGGTTCCGCTCGACGGCCGCGGCGGCTTTGCCGGCTGGCTTCAGGCACCGGCGCCGTGCGCTCCCCCCGGTAGCGGTGCCCCGAACGGTGGCCCGCCGGGGCGCCGGCCGGAAGGCGCCGTGGCTGACCCGGCCAGTGTCTCGGGCCACACGCCTTGGAGACGGACGCAGGGCTGCGCTGCCGGTTGCCATGGGGCCCTTCCGGTGCTAGGGTAGCGTCCGACGTTGCGCGTCATGCGCGAAGCCAACAGCGGCGCGCGGTGGCGCTGCAGCGTCATCGTCCACAGCGAGTTGTTCGACGCGGCGAGTCAGAACCACGGGGTCCACGGCGGCGGCCTGGTGCAGCCTGTACGGCGTGGGACCGGCGTGACCACCGCCTCTCGAGGTTGGGGCGGCAGAGGAGAGGGTTCATGAGCGACTTTCAGGCGGATCTGAGGGACATGCGGTTCGTCCTCTTCGAGCAGGTCGGGGTGGACAAACTCTTCCAGTTTCCGGCGTTTGCCGAACTCGACCGCGAAGCCGTCGAGATGACCATCGACATGGCCTACCGCATGGCCAAAGACAAACTCGCGCCCCTCAACATCGTGGGCGATCGCCAGGGCTGCCGCTTCGAGAACGGCAACGTGTACATGCCGCCCGGATTCAAGGCCCTCTTCAAGGAATTCGCCGAAAACGGCTGGGTCGGCCCGACGGCTCCGCCCGAGCTCGGCGGCGGGGGGCTGCCGGCCTCGGTGGCGCTCGCGGCGAACGAAATGTTCACGGGCTCCGGCTGCGCGTTCCTCATGACCCCCGGCCTCACCATGGAAGCCGCCAACCTGCTGCGCGAGTTCGGCTCGCCCAAGATGAAGGAACTCTACCTGCAGCCCATGTACTCGGGCCAGTGGGGCGGCACGATGTGCCTCACCGAGTCGGGCGCGGGCTCGGCGGTCGGTGACCTCAAGACCACCGCCAAACCGGTCGGCGACCACTACCTCATCGAAGGCGAGAAGATCTTCATCTCGTCCGGCGAACACGACCTCACCGAAAACATCATCCATCTCGTGCTCGCGCGCACGCCCAACTCGCCGAAGGGCACGGCCGGCATCAGCCTCTTCCTCGTGCCGAAGTTCCTCGTCAACGACGACGGCTCGCTCGGCGCCCGCAACGGCGTGGTCTGCACCAAGATCGAAGAGAAGATGGGCCTCCACGGCTCGTCCACCTGCGTGCTCGCGTTCGGCGCCGACGCCCCCTGCATCGGCTACCTCGTCGGCGAAGAGCTGCAGGGCATCCGCTACATGTTCAAGATGATGAACGCCGCGCGGTTGCTCGTCGGCCTGCAGGGCATGAGCCTCGCGGGGGCCGCCTACCAGTACGCGCTGGCCTACGCCAAGGAACGCATCCAGGGCACCGACATCCGCGAAATGAAAGACCCCGACGCCCGTCGCGTGCCCATCATCGAGCACCCCGACGTGCGCCGCATGCTCATGACCATGCGCGCCTACCACGAAGGCATGCGCGCGCTCATCGTCAAGGCGGCCTTCTACGAAGACATGGCCGAACACGCCCCCGAAGGCGAGCGCGACCTCTACAAGGGTCTGCTCGACTTCGTGACGCCCATCTGCAAGTCGTACTGCTCCGACATGGCGTTCCGCGTGAGCGAGCTCGGCATCCAGGTGCTCGGCGGCTACGGCTACATCGCCGAGTACCCGCTCGAACAGATCTGCCGCGACACCAAGATCACGAGCCTCTACGAAGGCACCACGGGCATCCAGGCGCTCGACTTGCTCGGCCGCAAGGTCGGCGGCAAGGGCGGCCTGCTGTTCATGCAGTGGCTGCAGCACGCCAACGGCATCATCGAGGCGGCGCAGAAAAACCCGCGGCTCGCCGATCTGTGCAAGGCCGTCGACGACGCCAAGAACGAGCTGGCCGACATCACGTTCCTGTTCGCGGGGCTCGGCCGCAAAGACCCGCTCTACCCGGTGCTCAACGCCGTGCCGCTGCTCTACATCTTCGGCGACGTCATGGTGGCCATCGAACTGCTGCAGCAGGCCGCCATTGCCGACGAGAAATTCGAAGCCGCCTGCGCCGAGGCCGGGGCCACCGACCCCGCCGCGAAGCGCAAGGTGGCCGAAGAACGGGCCGAAGCGCAGTTCTATTACAACAAGATCCAGACGGCGAACTTCTTCGTGAAGCGGCTGCTGCCGAACGCCTACGCCTACATCATGGGCATCCGGTCGCGCGACAAGAGCTGCCTCGACGTCATCTGGCCGGCCGCCTAGGCCCACACGGCCCCGCACCCCGGCGCCGCCGCCCACGGGGCGGTGCCGGGCGTCTCCACCGCCCGCCCCCATGGCCCCTGTGACCCGCCCGAAGGGACTTCCGGCCGCGGGCGTCTGCCCGACGGTTTCGCCTATTCGAGCGTGAACGGGGGAGAGGCTGAGGCCGGCTCGTCCTCTTCGGATTCGGCGACGAGGAAGAAGGCCGCGCCGTCGCCCGCGCGGTCGAGCACAAACGAGAAGGTGCCGTCGCTCTGGAACTCGGAGGGGTCGAGGTAGCGCAGGAAGGTCGTGTAGTCCTGGCTGAGGAAGGCCTCGGCGCCAGGGTCGAGGCGGTGCAATTGCACGGCTTCGGCGCCACGCGGCGTGCAGGCTTCCAGGGGTTCGCTCGGGGCGCAGCGCAGCAGCCGGCCGGTGACGCTGAAGCGCTCGGCAAGCGGTGCGCCCCCCGCGTCGACGGCGGCGGCCGGCGGGTCGACGACGATGCGCAGTTCCTCGTCCGAGTCGACGACGACACCGGCTTCGTTGGCGGCGAGCACGAGCCCGGGGGTGGCGTCGAGCGAGTTGCCGGAGCCGGCCTCGGCCGCGATGCGCAACCCGTAGCCGCCGTTGCCCGTGGCCACGAAGTAGCCCCGCACCTGACCGCGCCGCGCACCCCCGAGGAAGACCACCCCGTCGCCCTGGTTGTCGGTGACCGCCACGTCTTCGAGCACCACATCGTCACCGGCGATGCAGATGCCGGCCCCGTGCCGATAGCCGCTCACGTGCAGCCGCCGCAGCGTGACGCCGGCCGCGCGCACGACGACGGCGCACGAAATGGACTCGCCGTCAGCTTCGAGCTGGGCGTCGCTTTCGAGGGCCGTGGCATCGTGCGCATCGAGCGTGACGAGCCGGTCGAGACCGGCCACGGGATGCGGCTCGAGGACGAGGTCGTTGTAGCCCCCGAGTTCCACGGGCCGTTCGAGCGCGACGGTCGCGACGTCGTCCCACACCCGAATGGCGGCGGCGCAAAACGCACGCTGCTGCGTGGTGTCGTTGTAGGCGGTGAGCGCGCGCACGAGGCTGAACTGCTCGTCGGCGCCGGTCGGCACACAGACGTAGCAGTTTTCGTCGACGTCGTAGATGTGCGCGCGCTGGCACTCGCCCTCGGGCAGGCTCTCCTTGTTGCAGGCCGTGGCCGCAAAGGCCCAGGCGACGCATGCGCCCACGAGTTGCGCGCGCCGGTCGAAACGGGAAGGGGTTTCGCGACGGACGGCCATGTGGACCTCCGGGGCCCGAGCGGGGCTCGGACCCTGCGGCGCGCTACGGCGTAAGGTCGATGCCCTTGTCGCCGAGCTCCTGAATGGCTTTCTGCCGTTCTTCGGGGGTCATCTCGCGCTTCTGCCGCGCGGGCAAACGCCCCTTGAAGTACGACCAGTCGTACGCGTACGGGTCGGTGAGCAACAACAGTTTGCCTGCCTCGTCGAAAGACACCGTGTTGTACTCGATGTGTACCGGGATGGGCTTGATGAGGTCGATGCCGCGCTCGATGCGCGTGGACTGGATGATCACGAGTTGGTCGCGGCTGATTCCCTGGTCGCGCTTCAGGATTTCCTTGGCGAGTTCCATGGGTTCATCGACGCGAATGCAGCCGTGGGAGAGCGTGCGCAGGCCGTGGCGAAACAGCGAGCGGTCGTCGGTGTCGTGGAGGTAGATGCTGTACGGGTTGTCGAAGACGAACTTGACGCGCCCGAGCGGGTTCTCCTTGCCCGGACGCTGCACGTAGGTGATGGAGCCGTCCGGGCCCTTCAGCGTCTTGAACCCCATCTTCTCGAGATAGCCCGGGTCCTTGGCGAGCTGGGCGTCGATTTCGTACTGCTTGATGCGCCGCGGGACGTTCCAGGTCGGATTGATGACCACCGTCGAGAGGGCGCTCGATAGCGGGTGCGTGCGGTTGAGGTAGCCGATTTCGTTCGTCTGCGGGTCGCGGACGAGCCGGTTGGCCCCCAGGATGACGCGGTGCAGGCGGCGCAGCGTGGGGCCTTCCCACACTTCCAGCATGAAGTGCGGGATGTTGATGCGCAGCAGGTAGCCCTGCGGGTCGCGCACCGGGCTTTCGCGCCAGCGCTGGAGGCCGAGCGCAATCTGCTGCACGCGCTCTTCCATCGACACGTTGACGGCCTTGAGCGTTTCGCCGCGCAGTTGCCCGACCACGTCGAGGCCGTGGCGATACTGGAACTCGCGGACCGCATTCCAGAGGGCGTCGTCGAAGCGCGTCGACGTGGAATCGCAGGCGTAGCCCTCGGCCCGCAGCCGCTCCTTCAGTTCGGGCAGGCGCGGGTGCATGCGGTTGCGTTCGAGCTGCGGCAACTCGACCCGCTTGATGCGCCCTTCGGCGGCCAGTTGGCGATAGCGGGCCAATTCCTGGCGCGTGCGCTCGTAGTAGGGGTGGGTCGGCCAGAGGCGTTGGAGGCCGGCGGCCATGTCGGGCAACGCCGCGTCGAGCTCCTTCTGCAGGTCGGGGGCCACCTGCGGCACGCGCGCTTCGAGCGTGTCGGGGGTTTTCAGCGGGTGCGCCTTCGCAAGGTACTTGAACTCCACGACATAGCGAAAGAAGGCGGCGGTCAGCGCGGCGTCGTAGGGTACGGCCTTCAGGGTGGCGTCGCGTTCGGCACGCGCGAGGTCGGCGAGCGGCGCAGCGAGATCGGCGACCCGTTCGAGCGCGGTTTCGGGGGCCGGCAGATCGCGCAGCACGGGCACCGGGTCGGCGTCGTCCCACGCCGCGAGCAACGCGCTCCAGAGCGTTTTCGTCGTGGCATCGCCCGCCGGCCCGGCGCGCAGCGGGTCGAGGGTCTGGGCGAGTTCGTCCAGTGCCGCCGCCAGCCGCTGGATCTCGGCGAGCGCAAAAGGCGCCGGGTCGATGCCGTGGCTCAGCAGGTCGTCGAGCGCCGCGCGCAGCGCCGCCGCGCGCGCGTTCGGCCGGCCGCCCGTGACGAACAGCGGCTGCGGATGACGCACGTAGGCTTCGTTGACCACGGCCTGGAACGGGCCGAGGGCCGCCGTGGCCGTCGCCAGTTGCGCCTGGAAGGCCTGGGTGACGCCCCCGACCTGGCGCGCGGCGGTGACCTGCTGCTGGAGGCGGCGAACGAGGGCCGAAAGATGCTCCGGCGGCAGCGGCCGGCTCGGGGCCACGGTGGCTTCGGCCGCCGGCGCGCCCGCGGCCACGGACGGTGCGGGAGCCGCGCTTGGCGGCTCGGCCGTGGCCCGCAGCACGAGCCCGAACGCCACGCCGGAGAGCAAACCGGCGGCGGCCACGAGCAGCGAGAAGCGCGACAGCAGGTGGTTTTTGAAGATCGCCATCGCGCCGCTCATTCGCCAAATCCTGGCGGCTCAGGCTTGGCGCCGGCGTCCACGGCCTCGCCGAGTTCGGCCGTGAGGCGCTCGATTTCTTCTTTGATCATCTGTTCGGCAAGCGCGGGCACGATCTTCCAGACGATGGGTTCCAATACGGCCTTGAGCGCCGTGGGGGCCAGCCGTTCGAGCGCCGCGCCGACAGCGGCCGGCAGGGCCGCCTCGACGGCCCGCGGCAGGGCCTCGGCGAGTTGCCGTTCGACGGCGGCGGTGACGGCGGCCGCGAGGTCGACCGGGCTCACGCCCGCGCCGTCGGCAGCCGCGCGGCGCAACTCGACCTCGCCGGTGGCTGCGCGCGGAGGCGCGGGGGCCACTGGGCCCCCCGGCTCATGGGAGAGAAACCGGGCCGGCGGGGGTTCGCCGGGGCTCGGCGCCGCGTCGGCCGCGGCTGGACGGAGCCACTCGGCAAGCGCGCGCCGGTCGAAGGGCTTGCGCAGGAACCCTACGGCCCCGACCTCGCGGCTGAGTTGGGCGTCGTAGGGCACCTGGTGGGCGGCCATGAGCACGACGCGTACGGTCGGGTCGCTTTCGCGAACCAGACGACAGAATTCGTAGCCGTCGAGGTCGGCGAGGCGCACGTCGGCCAGCACAAGTTGAGGGCGGCGGCTGCGGACGAGCTGCAGCGCCTCTTGGCCGGTGCTGGCGGTCAACACCTGGATGCCCTGCCCGGCGACCGTCAGACGAAACAACGCCCGAATCGTCTGGCTCTCGTCGGCCAGGAGCACCGTCTGCGCCGGAGCGGCTGTGGATGGGAACGTCATGCCGTTCTTACTACCCGCGCGGCGCGCGAGGGGCAAGGGAACCGGACCCGGACCGAGCAGACCGTAAGCCGAATTCTGTTCCCGCCGCGGGTTGCCCCGGGGCGGGCGGTGACCATTCCTCTGGGAGGCGCGTTGCCGCGCCCCTCGAGCGACCGTACCCGGGGGTCTGGGGCGGGCCACCCCTGCTCGGCCGAACCGAGCGCCCCCTACTTGGTCTTGCTCCGGGTGGGGTTTACCGGCCGGACTGTCACCAGGCCGACCCGTGAGCTCTTACCTCACGCTTTCACCCTTGCGTTCAGGCCGAGACGCGCCCGGCGGAACGCGGTCTGCTTTCTGTGGCACTTTCCCTGGGGTTGCCCCCGCTGGACGTTATCCAGCACCCTGCCCTGCGGAGTTCGGACTTTCCTCCCGGCGGCTTGCGTCGCCGAGCGGCCACCTGGGCTACTCGGACCGGGCCCGGACCGCTCGGTCGCACGGCGGGGTGCGGCCGAGTGGTCCGGGCCCGGCGCCCGTCAATCTTCGTCGTCGCGGGCGGCCTCGTCGAGACCGTCGTCTTCGCGCTCGACCGGGGGCTGTGCGCTGCGCGCGAGCCCGACGCTTTCGGGAACGAAGACAAAGCGACTGCACGTGGGGCAGGTCTCGAGCGTCTCTCCCTTGAGCAAGATGTTGTACATCTGCGGCGGAACGCGCCGGAAACAGCCGAGGCACTGCCCGTCGACAGCCTCGACCACGGCGACACCGTCGCGGCGCGAGGCGATGAGTTTGTAGCGTTTGAGGATGGCTGCCGGCACGTTTTCTTCGACCGCCGTGCGGCGCTCACCCACCTGCGCGATCTGTGCGTCGAGTTCCTCGAGCCGACCGGCGTTGGCCTGCTGGAGGGCCGTGACCTCGGCGCGCACCTTCTCGCTCTCTTCTTCGTCGCGGGCGATGCCCCGCTTGAATTCTTCGATGGCTTCGAGAAGTTTGAGGATCTCTTCTTCTTTCTGGGCGTTGGACTTGCGCAGGGCCTCGATTTCGCGAATGGTGGCCTGGTATTCCTTCGGCTTGGTCACCCCCGTGAGGCGCCCTTTGGCCTTGCGCACCTTTTCCTGGTCGGCCAGCAGCTCGTCGTTTTTCTCGCGGTACCAGCGTTCGGCATCGGCGAGCCGCCCGCGTTTTTCGGCCAGACCGGCCTCCATCTTGGCCACAATGGCGTGCAGATGGTCGATCTGGGCGTTCAGGTCGTCACGCACCCGCGCGACTTGCCGAACCTCGTTGTCAATGGCCTGGAGCGTGACGAGAGCACTGACGATCGTCCGCAATGGCACCCCCTGCTGGGCGGCTCCAAGACCCCCTCGTCCCGCGCCACCGGCAAGCCGGCCAACCGGCGTACGGCCACCGGAGCGCCGCCCGCCGGTGCGGAGCGGCCCCCCCGGCGGCCCACGGCTGGCGCCTTGGGCTGTCGGTCCTCCTCGGGGCTTCGGGGTATCGCTGGAGCGCCCTGAAATGAAAACAGCGCTGGCGACCAGCGCTGTTCGTATTGCCTGCCTGCGGGCTGTTCAGGCATGAGGCCTCGCGTGTGCAACGACCGGGCCCGACGAATTCCGGCTCACCCGGCCCAATAGCGGTGCGCGGGCCGAAGCCCGCGCGCTGTGGGCCCACCTGGATTCGAACCGGGGACCGACCGGTTATGAGCCGGTGGCTCTACCGCTGAGCTATGGGCCCGGGGCCACTCCACCGCTGTGGGGCGGCCAGAGGACGCGCAGTAGGATACCCGGTCCGATCGAAAGGTCAAGCGCAACGCCGGCCGCCGCCGGCCTCGGACGCGGCCTGCGGCCGATGCGGCCCCAGCGGGCGCCCCCGCCTAGCTTTCCACGAAGGATCGCAGGATGCGACAACGCGACGGATGTCGCAGTTTTCTCAGGGCTTTCGCCTCGATCTGGCGAATGCGTTCGCGCGTCACGTAGAAGTCCTGGCCCACTTCTTCGAGCGTGTGGTCGGACTTCTCGCCGATGCCGAAGCGCATGCGCAGCACTTTCTCTTCGCGCGGCGTCAACGTCGCCAGGACTTTGCGCGTCTGCTCGGAGAGGTTGAGGCTGATGACCGCTTCGGACGGCGACACGATGCGCTTGTCTTCGATGAAATCGCCAAGATGGCTGTCTTCTTCCTCGCCGATGGGGGTTTCGAGCGAGATGGGTTCCTTTGCGATTTTCAGGACTTTTCGCACCTTGTCGAGCGGCATCTCCATCTTTTCGGCGATTTCTTCGGGGCTCGGCTCGCGCCCAAACTCCTGCACGAGGTAGCGCGACGTGCGGATGAGTTTGTTGATGGTCTCGATCATGTGGACCGGGATGCGGATGGTGCGCGCCTGATCGGCGATGGCCCGGGTGATGGCCTGGCGGATCCACCAGGTGGCGTAGGTGGAGAACTTGTAGCCGCGCCGATACTCGAACTTGTCGACGGCCTTCATCAGGCCGATGTTGCCTTCCTGAATGAGATCCAGGAACTGCAAACCGCGGTTCGTGTACTTCTTGGCGATGGAGACGACGAGCCGCAGGTTGGCCTCGACGAGTTCGGCCTTGGCGCGTTCGGCCATCTTCTCGCCCGCGCAGATCTTGCGGTAGGTCTGGCGCAGTTCGTCGACATCGAGGTGCGTTTCCATCTCGACGCGTTTGATCTTGCGCTGCGCGTACTTGATGGCTTTGTCCATCTCGACGATTTCGGGCAGGCTGTGGCGGGAGGCCTTGCCGTGCCACTCGGGCAGGGGCGTCGCGTCTTTGACCGAGAGCGCGATCTCGGCCACCCGCTCCTCGTCGAGCCCGGCGCGTTCGCAGATTTCGCGAATTTCGGCGTTGGCCCGGCTGACGCGCTTCACGTACTGCTTCAACTGGTTGACGATGCGGTCGATCTGCTTCTTGTTGAAGTGGATTTCGCCGAGCGCAGCGATCATCTCGGCGCGGTTTTCGTCGAGCCGCTCGCGGTACTTGTCACGCCGCGCCTTGCTGGTCTTCGTGTCGGCAATGCGCGCGCACACCCGCTGGTTTTCCTTGTCGAGGTCGCGCACCTTGTCGAGCAGCTGCACCACCCGCTGGTTGGCGCTGGACGTCTCGACCGGCGGAGCCTCACCTTCTTCGCATTCTTCGTCGTCGAGATCTTTGATGACCTCTTTGAGCGGGATCTTGCCCGTGCGCAAGCGGTCGGCGAGCCCGAGAATCTCCTGAATGGCGATCTCGGTGTTGAGGATGACGTTGAGCACTTCCTGCTCGCCCTGCTCGATGCGCTTGGCAATCTCGATTTCGCCTTCGCGCGTGAGCAGCGACACCGAGCCCATGCGCCGCAGGTACATGCGCACCGGGTCGTTGGTCTTGGCGTAGGAGTCGAGCAGCGGGTCGTCTTCGGGCATGGCCGTCTTGGGCTTGCGGCGAAGCGGCGCGCCTTCGCTGTCGACCATTTCCTCCTCGGCCTTCTTCGGCACGTTGTCGGCCGGCCGGTCGACGAGATCGATGCTCTCGCCGCCCATCCAACCGTAGAGCTCGTCGACTTCGGCCGGCGAGAGTCCGCCCGGGGGCAGGGCGTCGTTGACCTCGTCAAACGTGACGTAGCCCCGCTTCTTGCCCGACTCGACGAGGTTCGAGAACGCCTCGCTCTGAGCCACCTGCGCGATCAAGGAGTTCTTCTTGGGATCCTGGGAACGTGTACGATCCGCCATCCGTCACCCCGCACTGCCTTTGCGTTTCCGCACAGTATCCTGCTTCAGCCGGATCACGTCTATCAAGGATTCGGGCAGGGCTTCGCCGGGCGCCAACTTGGCTTGTCTCAATGCGTCGCCCATTTGTTGCTCCTGCCGGAGCGTTTTTCGGCGCTGTACGTCTGCCAGCAGCTCCCGAAACGCCTTGCCCGCTTCCTCGGTCGGTACCACCGGCTGCTGCGTGACCCGCACCAGCCAGTCCTTGAGCCGCGAATCCGTTTCCGTGGCGATCCACTGCGGCACGTCGAGCGTGCCGGCCTGGACGTCGATGTAGTGTTCGATCTGGAGGAGCACGCCGCGCACGCGCTCACTTTCGAGGTCGTCGAGGCCGCCGGCTTCGACGAATTCGCCCATGAACTGCGGGTAGGCGACCAGCAGGGCGGCAAGCTGCCAATCCTTGCGCGCGGTCGTGCCGGACGGCGTGACGTCGTCGGGGCGGCCGGCGCGCAGCGGACGCAGTTCGCTGAGCGCGTGGGGGGTCTTGAGGTAGTCGCGCAGCTGCCGCTCGTCGAGACCCAACCGCTGCGCGAGCCAACCGACGAGCAGATCGCGTTCGACGAGGTCGCCGACGCGCGCCAAGATCTCGCCGGCCCGCGCGACGACGTGCGCCCGCCCGGCGGCCGAGCCGTCATTGCCCGCGAGTTCCCGCGTGAGCAGGAATTCGGCGAGCGGCTGGGCCTCGGCAAGGCAACGCGCCGCGCCGTCGGCGCCACGGCTGCGGGTCAGCGAGTCGGGGTCTTCGCCCGCCGGCAACACCGCAACCCGCCCCTGCATGGACAGTTCGAGCAACAACAGCGCTGCCTTGACGGCGGCGGCCTGTCCGGCCGCGTCGCCATCGTAGGCGAGGACCACGGGGCCCTCGTCTTCAAAGCGCTTGAGCGTCAGGGCCTGCTCGCGCGTGAGCGCCGTGCCGAGCGGCGCCACCACGTGGGCCAGGCCCGCCTGGGCGAGCGTCAGCACGTCGACGTTGCCCTCGACCAGGACCACGCCGCCTTTCTGGCGAATGGCCTGGCGCGCCTCGTAGAGGCCGAAAAGTTGTTCGCCCTTGCGGTACACCACGGACTCGGGCGAATTCATGTATTTGGGCGTGTCGACGGCGTCGCCGAGCGCCCGCCCGCTGAAGCCGACGACCCGTCCGCCGAGGTCGTGAATGGGAAACATGAGCCGGTCGCGAAACCGATCGTAATGGCCTTGCCCGCCCGAACGCGGGACGGCCAGCCCGAGTTGCTCAACGTCCTCGGCGCGGGCCCCATTCCGAGCCAGGTAGTGCGACAATTCGTCCCACGCATCGGGGGCGGCACCGAGGTGAAAGCGCGCCACGATGTCGGGCCCGAGCCCGCGCCGTTCGAGATAGGCGCGCGCGCGGGCGCCCTGGGCGCTCGCCAAAACAGATTCGAAGTATGCCCGCGCGAGCGCATTGACTTCCAGCAGCCGCGTGCGCAGCCCGCGCGCCGGGGCCTTCGCCGCGGCGCCGCCCGGGCCGACCTCATGGCGCAGCGCGACGCCCGTGCGCTCGGCCAGCACTTCGAGCGCCTCGACGAAGTCGAGCCCCTGCATCTGCTGGACGAAGCGGATGGCGTCGCCTCCCTGCTGGCAGCCAAAGCAGTAGTAGAAGCCCCGTTCGGCATCGACGCTGAAGGACGGCGTCTTTTCGGCATGAAACGGGCACAACCCGACATGCCGCCGCCCCTGCTTGCGCAGGCGCACGAATTCGCCGATGAACGCGACCAAATCCAGGCGCCTCAGGATTTCCCGTTTCGTGTCTTCGGAAATCAAACCGCCAACCTGCGCCCGGTTCGGCCTGGACCCCGCCTCCGGCCCGGAGCAACGGGAGGCTGTATTCTAGAAATGGTCCGACCGCTGTCAACTCCATGGTCACAATTGCGGGAAGAAGGCGCCGCGCGCGCCTTGACAGTCCAGCGAAGCCCGTGTTACAAACGCGCGCCCGTTGCGTCCGGCCCTCACCGAACGCACGGGCCTTTTCGCCGGAGCCGCCCGCGGCGGCACGCTGGGGCGTCGTCAAGTGGCAAGACACGGGGCTTTGGTCCCCGCATCCCAGGTTCGAATCCTGGCGCCCCAACTTTGGCATTCGATGCCCGCCCTGCACCCGCTCAACGCGGCGGGGTGGCGGGTCACCCCCCGGGGGCACGGGCCGTCCAAAGGCCGCGCGGCCAGGCGGGGCGGCTGGAGGACAGGATCCGATGGAGCACATTACGCTGGCGGCAGAAAAACGCTCCACCACCGGCAAGGGCCCGGCACGTGAAGCGCGCAGAAACGGCAAAGTTCCGGCCATCTGCTATGGCCTGACGAAAGAGCCGCTGTCTCTCCTCATCCAACCGAAGGAACTGCTGACGCGCCTGAAGGCCCCGGGTGGACGCAATGCAGTCGTGCACTTGGCCGTCGACGGCGAAGCCACGCCGCGCCTCGTGTTCCTGAAAGACCTGCAGGTCCATCCGCTCAAGCGCACCCTGCTTCACGTCGACTTCCTCGAAGTCACCGAGAACACGCCGCTCGTCGTCAACGTCCCCGTGCGCCTCACGGGGCGCGCGGCGGGTGTCGTCGCCGGCGGGCAGCTCGACCAGATTCTGCGCGAAATCACGATTCGCGCGTGTCCGTTCAAGGTGCCCGTCGAGATCGTGCTCGACGTCACGCCGCTGCTCGGTGGCCAGCGGGTCATGATCGACGAGTTGCCCATGCCCGAGGGTGTCGAGCCGGTGTTCCGCACCAACTCCCCGGTCGTGGTGGTGAAGTCGACGCGCGACGAAGACCGGCCCGAGGAAAAAGAGGCCGGCGAAGCGGCGCCCGAGGCCGCCGCCCCGGCTGCTGCTGCCGCCACCGGCGCGGGCAAATAATCTCGCGTGAAGCTCGTCGTCGGGCTCGGCAATCCGGGCGCGGAATACGAACGTACGCGCCACAACGTCGGCTTCATGGTGGTCGACGAACTCGCGGCCGCGCGTGGCCTCGGGTGGCGCAGCGCCTTCAAGGGCGACCTTGCCGGGCGCGGCTCCGATTTGCTCTTTCTCAAGCCACTTACCTACATGAACTGCAGCGGTGGTTCCGTGCGGGCCGTCGCCGCCTTCTTTCGCATCGACCCCGGCGACATCGTGGCGATCCACGACGATGTCGACCTCGCCTTCGGGCGCGTCCAGGTCAAACTGGGCGGCGGCGATGCGGGCCACAAAGGCGTGCGCTCGATGGCCGCCGAACTTGGCGACCGCAACTTCGCCCGGGTTCGCGTGGGCATCGGCCGCCCGCCGCGCGGCAGCGTCGAGGACTTCGTGCTGACGCGCTTCAACGCCGAAGAGAGCATCGAGTTGTCGAGCATTCTGACGCGTGCGGCCGGGGCCGTGGACATTGTGCTCCGCGAAGGAACGAAGGCGGCGATGGCTGCCACGAACCGCGCAGACGGAGGCCCGGTCGGTCGTTCGTGACGACCGAGCCCCGCAACATGCACCCCCCCGCTACGACCGGAAGGTCCGGTCGCCGCGGTGGCCATCTCCTTGCTCCGGGAGCCGCGATACGGCGGCCACTCGGGGCCGTAGGCCAGGAGGAGACCGATGGCATTGCGCCACTACGAGACGGTGGTCATCGTCCGCACCGAGCTCGAAGAAGGCGGCCTCGACCAGTTTCAACAGAGGCTCGAGGCCCTTCTCGAACGCACGGGCGGCACCCTCATCCGCACCGAGAACTGGGGCAAGCGCAAGCTCGCCTACGAAATCGGCAAGCAGCCGCGCGGCATCTATCTCTATTTCCAGTATCTCGCGGGCACCGACATCGTGTACGAATTCGAGCGCGGGCTGCGCATCAGCGACCAGGTGCTCAAGTACATGTCGGTGGTGCTCGACCCGAACGTCGACATGGCGACCTTCGATCTCGCGGCCGAACGTGCCAAGTCCACGCCGCTGCTCTCGCGCGCCGTGGATTCTGAACGGCGGCGCGAACGGCGCGAAGGTGGGCCCGGTGGGCCCGGCGGCGACGAGGGCGGCGAAGCGGCGGCCGACGCCGACGACGAAGCCGTGGGCGGCGACCGCGAAGAGCGTCCCGAAACCGCCGCCGACGACGCATCCGAGCCGTCGTCCGACGACGAGGAGTGAGGAGGGCGAGCATGGTACGACCGATGTTTCTCCACCGGCGCCGCAAGCGGCGGGGGCTTGGCCGACGCAAGGTGTGTCCGTTCTGCGCCGACCGCAGTCTGACGATCGACTACAAGAATCCCGTTGCGTTGCGACGGTTCATCACCGAGCGCGGCAAGATGGTGCCCCGTCGTATCTCCGGCGTGTGCGCCACGCACCAGCGACGTCTCTCGCTGGCCATCAAGCGCGCCCGTCACATCGCTCTGCTGCCGTACACGACGGCGAGCCAACACTGAGGGGCGGAGGTGACGTATGCAGCTCATCTTGAAAGAAGACGTCCCGAAGCTCGGGCACGCTGGCGAACAGGTCTCCGTCAAGGCTGGGTTCGGCCGTAACTACTTGATTCCGCAGGGCCTCGCTGCGCTGGCCACGCCGCACAACGTGCGTCAGCTGCAGCACCAGAAGCGGCTCGTTGCGCGTCGGGTCGAGAAGGCTCACAAAGAGGCCCTCTCGCTTGCCGAACGCCTCGAAGGGCGGGCCGTCACGTTCGAGCGCCAAGCGGGCGAAAAAGACCGCCTCTTCGGGTCGGTTTCGGCCAAAGACGTGGCGCTCGGCCTGGCCGCGTTGGGCATCGACGTGCCGCGGCGGGCGATCCAGATCGAGCGCCCCATCAAGCAGCTCGGCATCCACTCGGTCGAGGTGCGGTTGCACGCCGACGTGCAGCGCGAAATCAAGGTCTGGATCGTCGCCAAGGCCTGACGAGCGATGGCCGGCGCGTCCACGGGCAGTTGGGTCCACCTGAGCGTCGACCTCCCCGCCGCCTGCGAGGAGCGCTTCAGCGCCGCGGTGGCTCCCCTCGTCCCCTCCGGTTTCTCCTTTGAAATTCCACCGGCTCGGCCCGCGCCCGGCGGGCCGGCCGTTGGTCAGATCCGCGCTCACATCTACGTGCGGCCCGAAGCCGGCGACGAAATCCAGGCCGGGGTTGCGTTGGCGCTGCGCACGCTGCCTGGCCTCGACCCGCTGCCCGAGATCCGGTTCGAGCGCATCGTCGACCCGGGGTGGGCCGAGGCCTGGAAGGCGCACTTCGGGGTGCAGCACGTCGGTCGACGCCTCGTCGTACAGCCCTCGTGGCGCGAATACGAGGCGCGCCCGGGCGACTGTGTCGTGCACCTCGACCCCGGTTGCGCCTTCGGCAGCGGGGGTCACGCCACCACCCGTCAGGCGCTCGAATTCACTGAGCGGCTCATCGACGCCGCCGCCCCGCGGCTGCAAAGCCTCCTCGACGTGGGCTGCGGCTCCGGCATCATCGCCATCGCCGGGGCGCTGCTCGGCGCGGAACCGGTCACGGCGCTCGACGTCGACCCCGACTCCGTCGTTGCGAGCGCCGAAAACGCCGAACGCAACGGCGTCCGCGAGCGCGTCACCGTGCGCGCCGACCCGCTGTCGGCGCTCGAGACCGCGCACGACATCGTCGTCGCCAACATCCTGTCGCACGTGCTTCTGTCCCTGCGGCCCGACCTGCTGCGGCTCGTCCGACCGGGGGGCCACCTGATCCTGGCCGGCATCCTCGTCACCGAAGAGGCCGAGTTTCGCCGGGCCTTTGAACGGTCGGCGGCCCTGACCTGCATCGGCCGCGACGATCGCGACGGGTGGCTCGGGCTCTGCTACCGTCTGGAGGACCCCTCGTGAGGGTCGTCCGTCTCGTCACCTCGCAGACGCTGCCCGAGCGCGGCAGCGAAGTCGTGCTCGGCGCGCGCGCGGCGCACTACCTGCGGCGCGTCATGCGCTGCCAGCCCGGACGCGAAGTCGTGCTCGTCGGTGCCGACGGTGCGGTGCGGGCCGCGCGCGTGCTGCGCTACGAGGGCGGGCAAGTGCGGTTGCAGGTCTGGTGCCCCCTGCCCGTGCTGACCGAGGCGGGGCCCACCGTGCACGTGATCTTCGCCGTGCTCCGCGGCCACGGCGTCGACGGGCTCGTGCGCATGGCCACCGAACTCGGGGCAGCCCACTTCCAGCCCATCGTCACGCGCCGCACGGTCGCCCGGCCGACGGGCCGCGGCGATGCGGCCCGGCTCGCGCGCTGGCAGACCATCGCCAGGCAGGCCGTGCATCAGTGCGGCCGGGGGCACACGCCGCCCGTCGCTCCGCCGGCGTCGCTCGCCGACTACCTCGCCCGGCCGAGTTCGGCCGACCTGCGCATCGTGCTCTGGGAGCAGGCGCGCGAACGCCCCCTCGCCGAGGTGCTGGCCGCCTTTCGGGAAGGCGAGCCGTCCGCAACGCCGCAGGTCGATCTGCTGTTTGGGCCCGAGGGCGGTCTCGACGAGGCCGAAGTGCGCGCTGCCGAATCCGCCGGCTTCGTGCCGGCCTGGCTCGGCGAACGCATCCTGCGCGCCGAAACGGCCCCCATCGCGGTCATGGCCATCGTTCAATACGCGCTCGGGGGGCTCCAGTGAACGCGCCTGCGCCGCGTGCGGCCAGCTTCTTCGTACGCGCAGCGGCGCTGCTCGTCGACGTGCTCGTCCCGTTCGGCCTGGCGCTCGCGCTGTCGTTGTTGCTCGGGTTGTTCTCGGCCGACCGGTTGCCCGAGCGCGTGTACAACCGCTTCGACTACTGGGTCGACATCTGGAACGGCCAGCCGGCCGTCCTGCTGGTGCCGGTCGGGCTGTTCCTGGCGTTTCTGCTCGGGGCCGACATCGCATCGGGCTTCGCCTTCGGCCGCAGCCTTGGCAAGCGGCTCCTGCGCATCCGTCCCGTGACGGCCCAGGGCCGGCCGTTGAAGCCGGGGCGGGTGGTGACCCGGGCCCTCCTGCGCATCGTGCTCAACCTGCCGGTGGGCCTGTCGGCGCTCTGGATGCTCGTCGACCGCCAGCGGCGCGCGCTGCACGACCTCGCGAGCGGCACCTGGGTCGTGTCCGACCGCTCGTTGGCCGCACCGCCCATGCCCCCGGTCGCTCCCGCGGGCCCGGCGGGCTACCCGCCGCCGCCCGCCGACCCGCCCTGGTGGCGCGCCCAATCCACGCCCTGAGCCGGGCCGCGCGCTTGCCGCTCCGGGTCCGGCGCGCTAGCGTTCCCAAACACGCGGCGCCGCGGCACCCCGATCTGCACCGGACGGATCGGAGACCTCGCCGAGGCGCGGGAGTACCCCCATGGCTTCCCATTCCGCTCCGCACGCTCGGCTCGGTTGGCGCCTCCGCGTGGCCGGCCCGTGCGCGCTCGCCCTGCTCGCGACGGCGTGCAGCCTGCCCCCGGCCCCGACTTCGCAGCTCGACCTGCCGAGTCCCGACGGCGCCGAGACCGGACGGGACCTTGCCGCGCCAGGCGACGCCGACGCGGCCGACGACACCGCCGGCGACGCCTTCGACAGCGAAGGCGAGTGGCTGGCGCCCCGCGACGCTGCATCCGACGGGGCCCCACCCGACGGCCGCGACGCGACGGCCGACGCCGTGCCCGACGCGGCGTTGGCCGACAGCCTGAGCCCCGCCGGCACCCCGTGCCGCTCCGACGCCGAGTGCGCCACCGGCCCCTGCGTCGACGGCGTCTGTTGCCGCAGCCTGTGCGAGGGGCCGTGCGTGCGCTGCGACCTGCCCGCGGCGCCCGGCGACTGCCTGCCCATCGCCGCCGGCGCCGACCCCGACGACGAGTGTCCGGGCGAAGGCCCCTGCGGCACGAGCTGCGACGGCGCCGGCGCCTGCGGACTGCCGCCAAACGGCGCCGCGTGCGGGCTTTGCCTGACGTGCGACGGGGCGGGCCAATGCGTGGCGGCGCCGCCTGGCAGCGACCCCGGTGAGCAGTGCCGCGCCGACGACGTCGCGACCTGCGGCCAGGACGGGGCGTGCGACGGGGCGGGTGCCTGCGGCCGCTACGCTCCAGGAACGCCGTGCGGCGCGCCCACCTGCGACCCGCAAGGGCACCGTGTGGTCTCTCTGTGCGGCGCTGCGGGCTGCGAAACCACGGTCGAGTCGTGCGCGGGGTTCCGCTGCGTCGAGGGCCGCTGCCCGACCACCTGCGGTTCGGACGCCGACTGTCAGGACACGCTGGCGTGTGCTGCCGGCGTTTGCCAGGGGCGGCAGCCGGCCGGCAGCCCGTGCGCGTTCGACGCGGAGTGCGCCTCCACGCACTGCGTCGACGGCGTGTGCTGCACGAGCGACTGCTCAGGCCCCTGCGAGCGCTGCGACGGAACCGCCACGCCCGGCGAGTGCCACCTCGCGCCGGCCGGCAGCGACGTCCGGGGGGACTGCGAGGGAGAGGCCGGGTGCGCCGGCCACTGCGACGGCGCCGGGGGCTGCACCTTCCCCGACGCGACGCAGGCTTGCGGCGTTTGCGCGGCCTGCGACGGCCGCGGGCAGTGCGCGCCCGTCGGCGCCGCAACGGACCCGTTCGCCGATTGCGCGGCCATCGACGCCTCCTGCGCCGGGGCCTGCGATGGCGCCGGCGCGTGTGCCTTTCCCGGCGCCGACCGCGTGTGCGCAGGCGACGGCGGGCTTTGCGCCGGCCGCTGCTCGGGTATGGGGCTTTGCGTCTTTTCGGCGGCCGGTGCGCGCTGCGGCCACTGCGCCGTGTGCGACGGGAGCGGCGGCTGCGGCCCGGTCGCCGCCGGCGCCGACCCGAACGGCGACTGCCCGGCGGGAGAGCTCGGCTGCTCCGCGCTATGCGACGGCACCGGCGGCTGCCACTTCCCGGAGGGGCGGCCGTGCGGAACATGCAGCCGTTGCGGCGGCTCGGGCGTCTGCGAGCCCGTTGCGGCCGGACTCGACCCCTACGACCAGTGCGAACGCGAGCCGCTGGCGCTCTGCGGCCACGACGGCGCTTGCGACGGGGCGGGGTCGTGTCGCCACTACGCGAATGGCACCGTGTGCGCGGACGCACGGTGCGCCGACGGTCAGATCGCGCGCTACGCCTGCCTCGACGAGGCCTGCCAGCCGAGCGACGCCGAATGCGGCGGCTACGTGTGCCAGGGCGACACGGCCTGTCGGACGACGTGCACGGGCGACCTGCACTGCATGGCGGGTTACTACTGCCAGGGCGGCCTCTGTCGGGGCAGCCTCGAAATCGGGGCCGTGTGTGCGTACGACGTGCAGTGTGCCAGTCGCCACTGCGTCGACGGACGCTGCTGCGGAAACGCGTGCGACGGGCCCTGCGAGCGTTGCGACCTCGCCTCGGCCGAGGGGCAGTGCACGGCCGTGCCGCGGGGCAGCGACCCCGACCAGGAATGCGTGGGCAGCGACCCGTGCGGCGGCGCCTGCGATGGGGCGCGGGGGTGTGCCTTCCCCGAGGCCGCGACACCGTGCGGCCTCTGCCGCCGCTGCGACGGCGCCGGCGCCTGCGTGCCCGTTGCCGCGGGAACCGACCCCGACGCCCAGTGCGCCGGCGCGGGGGTTTGCGCCGGCAGCTGCAACGGCAGCGGCGGCTGCGGGTTTCCGGGCAGCGGCGTCTCCTGCGGCACGTGTCGCCACTGCGACGCTGCGGGGCGCTGCGTCGACGAGGCCGCCGGCGCCGACCCGTACGGTGAATGCGGCGCGCTGTCCTGCGAGGGGTACTACGCGGGTTGGGACGATACGGCCTGCCGCGAACGCGCCTCGCTCGGGGCCGCCGCCGTCGGCTGTAGCGGGACGGGGGCCTGCCAGACGGCCGCCGAGCGCTGCCCGAGCCAGCCGCCCGGCCCGACCGAGCTCACGTGCGCCGAGCCGTGTCGGGGTCCGGACCCCCTCTCCTGCGTGGGCACCGCCCCTGGCGCATGCCTGCTCGAAAACGGGGTGTCCTGCGGCGAGTGCCGCGCCTGCACGCACGGCGCCTGCGAACCGGTGGCCGCCGGCAGCGACCCGTTCGGGCAGTGCGGCCCGCTCTCCTGCGCCGGCTACTACTGGGGCTGGCAGGCGGAAGACTGTTTTCAGCGAGCAGCCGTCCCGGCCGCCGAGGCGCATTGCGACGGCGCCGGCGCCTGTCTGTCGCCCGCGGCCCTCTGCCCCACGCAGCCGAAGGGCACGGCGAGCGGCCACTGCGCGGCACCCTGCCGCACGCCAGATGGCGCCACGTGCCACGACGGCGTCGCCGGCACGTGCCTGACGCCGAGCGGTGTGCCGTGCGGTTTGTGCCAGGCGTGCCTCGCCGGAGAGTGTCGCCCGGTCCCGGACGGCTCCGATCCGTTCGCCGACTGCGCGGGGACTCTTGCGGCCTGCACCGGGCGCTGCGCGGCGGGCGCCTGCGCCTACCCGGGGGCGGAAACGGCCTGTGGCGCCGGCACGTGCGAGGGTGCTTTCTGGACGGGGGCCGCCTGCGACGGGGCCGGCGACTGCGCCGCCGACACGCCCCTCGATTGCAGCCCCCACGCCTGCGCGCCGGCGGGGTGTCGCAATCCGTGCACGGCCGACGCCGACTGCGTGGACGGTTGGCGCTGCGCCGCGAACGGCGCCTGCGTCCCCATCCCGGCCCCGGCGCTGCGCCTCAGCGCGACACCGGGTTGTGGCGAGGCGCCGCTCTCGGTGACGCTGAGCGCCCTGAACGACGGGGGTCCGGTCGATCGCTACACCTGGGATTTCGGCGACGGCAGCACCACCGCCGGCGGGGCGAGCGTCAGCCACCGCTACGCGCTCGCGGGCACCTATTCGCCGCGCGTCACTGCGGAGGGGCCGGGCGGCACGACGACGGTCGTCGCCCCGGGGCTCGTGCGGCTCATCGTGCCGGGCTGGAGTGTCCTGCGGCCCCTGCCGCCGTGCGTCCGCCTCCACGCGCTCTGGCAAGACGCGTCCGGCGCCGTCGCGTGGGCCGTCGGCGCGGCGGGGGTCGCGATGCGCCGCGACGCAACGGGGGCGTGGAGCCTCGTGCCGAGCGGCGTCACGAGCGACCTCTATGCCGTGTCCGGCAGCGCGGCCGGGGTGTGGCTCGTGGGTACCGGCGGCGTCGTGCTGCGCGTCGACGAGACGGGCCTCACCCGCCTCGACCCGCCGATCGAGCCGCCGGTCGACTGGCGCGGCGTCTACGTGCAGGGCGAGGCGGCCTTCGTCGTCGGCAACGGCGGCTACTTCGCGAGCTACGCGCCGGAGACGGCGTCCTGGCAGATCGCGCGCCCGCACACCGAAGACCTCAGCGCCATCTCCGGGGAGCTCGGTCTCCTCGGCACGACGCTCGTCGCGGCGGTCGACGCCGATGCGGCGCGGCTGCTCGTCTCCACCGACGCGGGCAGCACGTGGACGACCGTCACGAACCCGGCCCTCGCGCAGAGCCACCTCACGCGCGTGGTGGTCACCCGCGCAAATCCGCTCCAGGCGTTCGCGCTTGGGGCCACGCGCATCGTCGAGTTCGCGGCGGGCCTCGGCATCCAGGAATCCTATGCCGCCCCGGCCGGTACCACGCTGCGCGACCTCGCCGCCGATACCGGCGGGACCGAGCTCCGCGCGGTCGGCGACGAGCGGCTCCTGCGCCTCGCCGCCACGGGCTGGACGAGCACCCCGATGCCCACCGGCGCCCCGGAGTTCGGCACGGCCCTGGCCGTCGGCGGGCCGCTCGACGTGCGCGTCGGCACGGCGCGCGGCTCCGTGTGGCACCTCTCACCCGCCGGCTGGCAGGCCGAGCTGCCGGCCTACGAGGGCTGCGGGGCCATGCATGACGTGTGGGGCCTGCCGGGCACGGCCCTCCTCGCCGTCGGAGACGCCGGCAGCCTCTGGACTTTCGGCGCCGAGCCGAGCCCGACGTACGAGGCGCTCCCCACCGAGGCCGCGCTTCGCGCCGTCTGGGGCGCGGCGCCCAACGACGTTTTCGCCGTCGGCGACGCCGGCCAAGTGTGGCATTTCGACGGGGCTGCGTGGCTCCCCGCCGACCGTCTCAACGACGCGTCGCTCAACGACGTCTTCGGGTTCGCGGCCGATGCCGTCTTCGCGGTCGGTGGCGACGCCGCCGGGGCCGTGGTGCTTGCCTTCGACGGCACGGGCTGGGGCGACGTCACGCCGGACGAACTGCGGGTCCCGGAGAGCCCGCTGCGGGCCCTTTGGGGGGCCCAGCCCGACGACGTATGGTTCGTGGGTCGCGGCGCCCGCCTGCGGCTCGTCGGCGGCGATTGGCTCATCGACGAGTGGGTCGCCGACCCGAGCGGCCAGTGCTGCCCCGACGAAAGCTGCGCAGGTTGCGCGGATGGTACGCGCCCCGACTACCGCGCCGTCGGGGGCAGCGGCCCGGACGATGTCTCGCTCGTGGGCATGCACCTCGCCTATGCGTGGGTGGCCGCCGAAACGGGAGAATGTGCGGGCGGTTTCCGCTGCGAACGCCGGCCGGCCGCCGACGCGCCGGCCGCCTGGCACTTCGCTGGCACGACGTGGCAGGCGGTTCCGTTGCCGACCGGCATGGACCTGCCCGCCGGCCTGCATGCGGCCTCCGCTGCAGACCACTACCTGCTCGACGGCGCGCCCGGCACCCGGGCGCTGGCCGCGTTCGACGGCACCCGCTGGACGCCGTTCGACAGCGCGGGCCCCGCGCCGTTGGCCGCGGCCGGCAGCCTCTTCGGCGTCGGCTCGCTCGACCTCTACGCCCCCGCCGCGGCCGACCACGAAGCGACCCTGCTGCGCTACCAGAGTTGCTTGCCGTAGCCGGCTCCGGAGCGGCCCCAAATGGCGCCGCGGGCCGTTTGACACCCAACGCGGGCGTGGTCTACGATGACCGCCGGTTCCGGTGAACCCGTGACGAGGGAGCGCGACGATGACACTCCGATCCGTGGCCGTGGCTTTCCTGGCTCTCTGCATGCTCGGGAGCGCTGTGGTGCCGGCCCAGGCGGCCCCCCAGCCGGTCAGCGTGGTGGTCTTCACCCCCGATGCGGCCGGTCAGGACGGGGCGGCGGTCAAGAAAATCCTCGACGGCATGCGCGAGCAGCTCGCCAAGTTGCCGAGCGTGAAACTGCTGGCGACACCTCCCGATGCGCTCGTCGACGTCATGTTCGAGTTCGAATGCATCGACCTCGACAACGACTGTCTCACCAAAATCGCCAACAAATACGGGGCCGACAAGCTCGTCTTGACCACGGTCGAAGGCAAGGGCGACGCGCTCAAGGTCGACGTCCGGCTGTTCGACCGCGCGGCCGGCAAAGACGAGAAGACCTACTCGCGCAAGGGGGTCGCCGCCGCCCGCCTGGCGGTCGAACTCGGCGCCGGCCTCTCCGAATTCTTCGGCGCGCCGCCGGCCGCCGTGGCCGCGCCGGTCACCCCGCCGAAACCGCCCGAGCCAGCCGTTGTGGCTCCGCCGCCGCCGAAGAACGGCACGGTGCGCGTCTCCGCCAACGTCGAAGCCGCCGGAGTGGGGGTCGACGGCGCGCAGCGCGCCACGACGCCCGCCGTGCTCGAACTGGCACCCGGCAAGCACACCATTCGGGTCAGCAAGGCCAATCACCGCGACGTGACCCGCGAAGTGGTCGTCGAGGCCGGCAAGCAGGTCGAAGTGGCGGTCATCCTCGAGCCGCTCGCGCCGGTCGTTGCGGCCACCCCGGCCACGCCCGCGACGCCGCCCGCGACCCCCGCGACGCCGCCGGTCACGCCCCCGCCGGGCGGGGCCAAGCCCTTCTACAAGACGTGGTGGTTCTGGACGGCCATTGGCGGCGGCCTGGCGCTCGCCAGCGTTGCGACGGGCCTCGGCATCCACTACGCCGGCGGCAGCAGCAGTTCGCCCCGCGGGGCGCTCAGCATGACCATCAACTCGTCGCTCGCCGAATGCGATGTCACGCTCGGCGGCGGCACGTGCAGCGGGCAGCAGTGACGGCAACGATGGGCGACGCCCCGGGTCGGCCCCGATCCTGAGGCGTTTCTCGGCCCATGGAGGAACGGCTCATGCGGACTGCGGTGCGCGCCCTCGGATTGCTGCTCCTGGCCTGGACTGTCGTGCCCGCCTGCTCGGCCGAGGACGACGGGCCGGCAACCCACGGTGACCTGGCCCTGGCGGTCCAGGCGCTCACCGGCTCCGACGTCACCTTCGAGTCGTTCCGGCTGCGGCTGTTCGACGGCACACCCGCCGACCTGAGCGTGCAGCCAATCTACGATTCGGCCTGCATTCCGTTCGGCAACCAGGTGCTGGTGTTGCGCGACATGCCCGTCGGCGACGACTACGCCGCCTACTTCGAGGGCTTCGCGGGCGACGCCTGCGCGGGGACCGCCATCGCGCGCGGCTTCCGCGGCGGCATTCACATCGGTGCAGGAAACTCCGCCGCCAGCGGCTACTACTACATCCCCGTCTACCCGGTCGGCCGCTTCGTCGAGCTGCCGAGCCCGCCGAACTACGTGCTCGACGAACTCGCGGCGCTCACCGCCGAGGGTCCCTGCGAGAGCGACGCCGACTGCTGGCAGTGCGAAGCCAACGATGCGTGCCGCGCCTGCCCCGCCGAGGGCCCCTGCCCCGACCGGCCGAGTTGCTGCGGCTACCGGCAAGACGGGCTGTGCTGCCATGGCCACCCGCGCGCTGCGTGCGTTGCCGGCGCCTGCACGCTCGACACGCTCTTTCCCCTCAACGTTGCGTCGCCGCGCGCCTTCCATCGGAGCGTGGCGCTGCCCGACGGCCGGGTGGTGCTCGTCGGGGGCTTCACGGCCATCGACCCGAACGACCCGAGCCGGCTCGTTGCCGAAGACCGGCCGAGCGAACTGTTCGACCCGCAGACCGGTCTTTTCAAGCGCATCCTCAGCGACGCCGACAACGCGCCACGCGGGCTCGTCGAGGCCACGGCGGTGGCCGGCGGGCGCATCGCGCTCGCGGGAGGGGCGCGCTCGGTGGCCCTTACCTTCGAAGGGGCCGCACTTCGCCTGAGCATCCCCGAACAGTACTGCCCCGCGGGGGCGACCGGCTGCGAATCCAACTTCCCGGCCGGCCTGTGGGTGGTCGACTACGACGATCTGAGTCCGACCCTCGACGCCGATGGGGCCGAACAGGCGCGGGCGCGGCTCAACGCGAGCCTCTCCGCCGTGCTGCTGTACCATCGCATGGCCTGGGTCGAGCCGGGCGGCGGCACCCTGGTCATCACCGGCGGCAGTGGCGAGCCGGGTCAGACCATCACACCTTCGTCGCGCCTGTTCTTGTGCACCATCGCGGGCCTCGGCGCCGATTGCCGGCTGTCCGACGACACCCTGCACTCGGCGCGCGCCACCCACGCCGACCTGTGCCTCAGCCCCGGCAAAGTCGGCTGCAACGACTACCTCGTGGTTGGGGGCGTGGGCAACCACTCCGACGCCCACTTCGCAGAGCGCTTCGACCCAGGCGACCGGGTCTTCCGGGCGGCCTCCCTCGGTTCGAGCGGCTCGCCCTTCCAGCGCGCCATGTTCCCGCAGGTGGCCTGGGCGGGCAGTGCCATCGAGGGCATCAAGGGGCTCATCCTGCACGGCGGGGCCGTCGTGGCCGACAACGGCGGGGTGCCCGACATCAACCCGGCGCTGCTCGGCTACGACACCACCAACGACACCGTGTCGGCCCAGGTGTTCGAACTGCCCGCCCCCGAGACGGCCCATTCGCTGCGCGTCTTCAATCGGCTGGTCCGGCTCAGCGACGGCCGCGCGCTCAGCGTGGGCGGGCTCGACGCCACGGGCCGGGTCCAGAAGCGCGTAGTCGTCTTCACCCCGGTGAGCGACGGCGGCGTGCCGCAGACGCAGTTCCTCGATCTGAACCGCGGCCGCGTGGGGCACGACGTTGCCGTGGTGCAGGCGGGCTTGCTGAAGGGTGCCGTCATCGTCAGCGGCGGCATCACCTTCGATTCGACGGGCCAGCCGAGCTACGTCCGAGGCGCCGAGATCCTGCTTCCCGAATAGTCGTCCAGCAGCGGGCACAGCGGTCGGGCGCGGAGCGCAGGGAGCGCTGCGAGGGCCATTCCGTCTCGGGTGAGCTGCGCTACCGCTTCAGCGTCGGGCCGCCAAAAAGGGCGTCGAGCCGGGCGCGCGCCTCGTCGGGGCTTTTCGGCACGGCCTTCGGCGGCCCGCTACCGAACAGCGCGTCGAGCTCGGCGCGCGCCTGCGCGGCGGCCTGGCCGGCCGGGTCGTCGACGGCCAGCCGTTTGAACGTGAAGTACAGGCAGAAGTTGCCCTCGGCCCTGTCGCGCACGAATTCGGCGGTACTTTCGCGGCATTCATTGTGGACGCCGGGGTCCCAGTGTTCGCAGTTGTAGCAGCAATGCAGGTACGCGTAGCAGTTCGGACACTGGTCGCGGCGGCCGATCTTGACTTCGAATTCGAGCGGTTCCTTGCATTTGTAGCAACGCTGGATGGTGACGGGTTCGGCCATGCTCGTCTCCTGCCGGCGGGCCCGCCGGGCCGGGGCAGACCCTAGTTCAGGGGTCGAACGCTGTCAACGGGGAGAGCCGGCCGGCTTGTCCTGCCGCCGCGCGGGCGGGGTATCGCTACGCGATGGCGCGCGTCGCCCGCAGGAACGATTCGATGCGCAGGTTGACGAGCTCGGGGTATTCGACCGGCGTGTAGTGGGTGCCGGTCGGCACGAGGAAGAGCTCGGCCCCCGGGATGGTGTCGCGCATTTCCTCGGACACTTCTTTCGGCGTGAAGAGGTCGCACTCGCCCGTGACGATGAGCGTCGGCACGCGGACGAGCGGCAGCACGTCGCGCGCATTGTGGGCGGCCAGCGTTTCGAGGATGTTGCCGTAGGTGACGAAATCGAGGTTGACGAACTCGGCCGCGAGATCGGTGAACACCGATTCGTCGAGGGTCGGGGCCACGAGCCCGGCGGCCTTCAGAAGGCGGGTCACCGCGCCGGTCTTCACGAGCGGCGGCACGATGGGCATGAGCCGATGTGCGTGCCCGCGCATGAGGTCGACGAGGTAGGGGAACGCCCGCTTGAGGTGCACCGAGCGGAACGCGGTGTCGAGCGGCCGGCCATAGGTGCCGTTGATGAGCACCATGGAGGCGAAGGCCTCGGGGTGGCGCCGGTAGTATTCGAGCACCAGTTGAACCCCCATGCTCCAGCCGACGAATACGGCGCGCGTGATGCCTTCGTGCGCGAGCAGGGCTTCGAGGTCGGCCGCGTGGTCGTCCATGGTGACGCGGTCCGGCGTGCTCGGAGGCCCGGAGCGGTAGAGACCGCGGTAGTCCCACGACACGAAGCGGCAGCGGTCGGAGAAGTGGTCGATGAGATGGCGCCACGCCCGGATGTTGCCGCCGAGCCCGTTTGCAAGCACCAGCGCGGGTCCGGCCGGGTTGCCCGCGCGGTAGACCGCGAGCCGTGTGCCGTCGGCCGTCGTGAGAAAGGATGGGTCGTTCGCTGGGGCCACGCTGCACCTCCGTTGCCCAAAATCGAGCGGCCGCAGTGTACGGCCTCGAACGGCCGCGCGGCAAGCGCCACGAACGACACACGGCGGTTGACCGCGCGCGGAGGCGCAGGTAGGGTAGCGCCCGATGCGCATCGTGGCCTATTCCAAGGCGCTCTACGCCACCTGGGTCCACCTCGAACCGCTGCACCTGCTCCTCGACGCCGGTGAAGGGGTCAACACGCACCTCGAAGGGCGCCTCATCGGGTTGCGCGACGTATTCCTCACCCACGGGCACACCGACCACTTCACGGGCCTGCAAAACGTGCTCGTCACCATGCTGCGCCACCACCAGCGCGACCCGGAGATGCCGCCGCTCAACGTCTACTATCCCGGCGGCGAGCCCGAAATCGAACGCTACCTCGCGTACTTGAGCGAGGCGCACCTCGCGCGCACGCCGAGCCTGGCGCGCTTCGTGCCGCTCGCCCCGGGCGACACGGTGACGCTCGCGATCAACGGCCGGGTCGGCTGTGCGGCCTTCCGGGTCGAACACCGGCCGTCCCAGCTGAGCCTCGGCTATCGCCTGTTCGAACGCCGCTGGGTGCTGCGCCCCGAGGTGCAGGCGCTGCCGCAAACCGAGTTGAACCGACGGGCGGCCCGGCTCGGACGCGAGTCCGTGGCGACACTCGAGGAGCGCACGCTCGTCTGCTACAGCGGCGACACCACCGCCCTGCCGGTCGACGAGGCCCGCGGCGCCGACGTGCTCATCCACGAGGCCACGTTCCTCGAAGGCGAAGCCGAACACGGCCATTCGACGCTGCGCGAAACCCTCGCCACGTGGCGCGCGGCCGGGGCCGCACGCCTGATCCTCATGCATCTCTCGTCGCGCTACGGCCCGGCGACGGTCGAACGCGTGCTGCAGCAGGCCGTTCCCCTGCCCGCCGAACGCGAGCGAATTCACGTGCTGCTGCCCGGCGAACGGCTCGAACTCGACCTGCCGGCCGGCAGTTTCTGAGACAGGACCCGGCCATGCCGTTCTTCGCGACCTCGGCCCGGGGCGTCGCCCCGCTCCTCGCCGCCGAACTGCGCACACTCGGCGCCGCGGTCGTCCGCGAAACCCCCGGCGGCGTAGCCTTCGACGGCCCGCTCGAACTCGCGTACCGCGCCTGCCTGTGGCTGCGCACCGCCCAGCGCGTGCTGCTGCCGCTCGGGCAGGCGGCCGAGACCGAACCAACCGCGCTCTACGAGGCCGCCCGCACGCTGCCCTGGGAAGACCACCTGCGGCCGAACGGCTCCCTCACGGTCGACGTTGCCGTCGCCGGCGGGGTCACGGGCCACAGCCATTTTGCGGCGCTGCGCGTCAAGGACGCCATCGTCGACCGCTTCCGCGAGCGCACCGGCCAACGGCCGACGGTCGACCGCGAACGCCCCGATGTGCGCGTCCACCTGCGGCTCGGGCGCGACGGCGCCACGTTGAGTCTCGATCTGTCGGGCGGCAGCCTGCACCGCCGCGGCTGGCGCGGGCCGGCCGGCCCGGCGCCGCTGCGAGAGACGCTCGCCGCGGCCATCCTGCTCCATGCCGACTGGCCCCGGGTGGCCGCCGCGGGCGGTGGGCTCGTCGACCCCATGTGCGGTGCGGCCACCTTTCTCGTCGAAGGCGCCTTCGTGGCGGCCGACGTGGCCCCCGGGCTGGCGCTCGTGCCGTTTGGACTCGCCGGTTGGCGGGGCCACGAGCCCGCCCGGCTTGCGGCCCTCGTGGCCGAGGCCCGCGACCGCGACCGCCGCGGGCGCGCCGACCTGCCGGCGCTCGTCGGCTACGACGCCGACCCGCGTGCGGTGGCCGCGGCCAGCGAAAACGTGGCGCGGGCCGGGCTCCGCGGGGCGGTCACGTTGCGCTGCCTGGAGCTCGGGGCTGCGAGACCGCCCGCCGGCCGCCCCGGCCTCGTCGTGACGAACCCGCCCTACGGCGAGCGACTCGGCGAGCCCGTGGCGCTGCGCCTGCTCTACCACCGGCTCGGCGACACCTTGAAGCAGCATTTCGCCGGCTGGACGGCGCACGTGCTGACGCCGGGTACCGAACTCGCCCGCTACGTGGGGCTGCGCGCCGACAGCCGCACCGAACTGTGGAACGGCCCCATCGAATGCCGGCTGCTGCGCTTGCCGCTGCACCCCGGTGCGCTGCCGCCGCGGCCGCCCACCGCGGCCCCGGCCCCGGCCACGGCCCCCAGCGCCTCGGCCACGGCCACGGC
>CAYRCM010000047.1:0-6774 GCA_964422715.1 uncultured Myxococcales bacterium
GGAGCCGGAGCCGCCTCGGGGGCCGGAGCCGGAGCCGCCTCGGGGGCCGGGGCCGCCTCGGGAGAACCGGGGGCGGCCGGCGTTGCGGCGGCGGCCGGGGTCGGCGTGGTGGTGGCCGCACCCGGTGCGGCGGCCGGAGCCGTCGCCTTGTCGTCAGCCTTGGTGTCGCCCTTCTTGCCGGGAGCCCCGGCCGGCTCTTCCTGCTTGCCGCCCGGGCTGGCGCCGGAGCCGGTGTCGCCTACGTCGGCGATGGAGAAGCGCGCCAACACCACGGAAAGGACCATGAACAGGCCCGCCAGGATGCCCGTGAGTTTGCGCAGCGGCGTGTCGGCGCCACGGCCGCCGAAGACGGCGCTGGTGGTGCCGCCGCCGAACGCGGCCCCCATGCCGGCGCCCTTGCCGGCTTGCAGCAGCACGATGAGGACCAGAAGCAGACAGACGACCAAGTGGATCGCCAACAACAGACCGTAAAGCATGCCACCCTCGTAGGCGCGTTCTCTCGCGGTGAGGCCGCGCAGTCCGCCGCGCACAGGGGCCTGTCCTTACCCGATCGGCGCGGCTGCGTCAAGTACGCGGAAGGACCAGAATCCGTCACCCCCGCCGGGATTCGCGAGCGCATCCGGGGCCCATCGCCGTGTCGGCTGCGCCGATTTGGTGCTCGCCGGAGCGCTGCTACGACTGCGCCCGAATCGGCTTGCTTCCTTGCGCTGGACCCCGCCTACACTCGCTCTGACTTCGGCGCGGTGACGGATTCTGGATGCCCCCCGGCGCTTCGGCGATTCGCCCGGGCGCGCCAGGATCCGGCTGGCCGGTAGCGTGTGCCCACGGTCGTTGACAGGGCCGCGCGGCCGGCCAAGGATCGCCCGCAACGCGTCGGCACTCGGGCCGGACGCACGGAGGTGCCCATGTTGCCCCGCGAACGCGCCGTCGTCCTGCTCTCCGGCGGGCTCGATTCGAGCACGGCGCTTGCCGTGGCCCACGCGAAGGGCCTCGAACTCTATGCCCTCAGCTTTCGCTACGGGCAGACCCACGCCCGAGAGATGCTGTGTGCCGCGGCCCAGGCCAGGCATTTCGGGGTGAGCGAGCACCTCGTGCTCGACATCGACATGCAGGGCATCGGCGGCACGTCGCTCGTTGCGGCCCCGGCCCGTGCACCCGTTCGCGATTCGCCCATTCCGGCCACCTACGTGCCGGCCCGCAACACCATTTTCCTGGCATTCGCGTTGTCGTGGGCCGAGGTGCTGGGCGCGCAGTCGATCTACATCGGCGTCAACGCCGTCGACTATTCGGGCTACCCCGACTGCCGGCCGGAATTCGTGGCCGCGTTCGAGGACCTGGCCCGCGTCGCCACCCGCGCCGGGGTCGAAGGACGCTCGGCGCTGCGCATCGAGGCGCCGCTCCTGGCGCTCTCGAAAGCCGAGATCGTGGCTCTGGCCGTGCAACTTGGCGTCGATCTGGCCCACACCCACAGCTGCTACTTCCCCGACGATGCCGGGCGGGCCTGCGGCGCTTGCGACAGTTGCCGCCTGCGGCTGGCCGGCTTTGAGAAAGCGGGCCTGCCCGACCCCGTGGCCTACCGACCGCTCGCCGCCGCCCCTTGATGGTGCGGCGCGGGCCTTGCCGAATGGTTGTGGGGAGCCTGAGGGTTCGGACAGCCGGGGGCGCTTGGGGACGGCAACGCGCTACGGGGCGGCCTTGGGCGGCGCGGCCGGGGCGGCGGCGGGGGCAGGGGACGCACTCGCCGGGGCGGCGGGCTCGCTCGTACTGGCGCTCGACGCGTTGTCGCCCGTCTTCGGGCCCGCGGACGAACTGCTGCCGCCCTTGCCGCGCCCGTAGTCGGTGACGTACCAGCCCGACCCCTTCAGCACGAAACTCGTGTGCGACACGAGCCGGCTCACGTCGCCCGAGCCGCAGGCTTCGCATGGCGGCCGCGAATCGTCGGTGATGCGCTGGAGTTTCTCGTACTGGTGCCCACACCCGTTGCAGCGGTACTCATAGTAAGGCATGGCGAACCCTCCCTCGAAAACGGCCGGAATGTAGTGACGAGAGCGGGGCCTGTCAAGCGCGTGGCGGGGCCGTGGCTCCGTGCCCGCGGCGGCTCGCCGGGGCCCAGTCGGCAGCCGATTCGGCACGCGGTCCGAGACCAGGTTTCAACTGTCGTTTCGGATCGTTGGACCACACGATCTGCGGCTGAATGTGAAGTGGCGGGGCCGCTCCCCCCGAAAAGGATGCGGTTTTCTACTGACGCTTCGCGGGAACGGCCGGCACATCGACCGGCGGTGCCGCGGATTCGACCTGCCGCTTGCGCACCGTCGTGAGGGTGCGTTTGACCTCGGTCGATTCGACGAAGATCTCGGCGTAGGTGAGGGAGGTGACGACTTCGTCGACGACGCCGGCCTCGCGCGCTTCCTTCGCGAGCATCCACCAGCCGTCGCGGATGCGGCTGCGGTACGTGTCGTGGGGCACTCGCAGGCGGGCCGCGATCTCGTGGTGGATGGTGTCGAGATACTTCGTGTTGAATTCCATGCGCGAACGATTGGTGGGGTCTTCGCCGGCCGTGCCGTACGAGGCTTCGTGGAACATGAGCGTGGCGTGCGGCAGGATGTAGCGCTTGGCGCAGAACACCGTGATGATGGCCGCCATGCTGTAGGCCTTGCTCTCGACGAGCGCGTAGACCGGGCTGCGGATGGCGTTGATGGTGTCGATGAGGATGAAGCCCGCCTCGACCGAGCCGCCGGCCGAGTTGATGCGCAGGAAGATGGGCTCGTTGCTGACGTCGTCGAGTTCGAGCAGCTTCTCCTGGGCCTTGCGCACGTTCTCGATCTTGATTTCGCCGTCGAGCATCACGCTGCGGCTCGTGAGTTCGAGCGCGTGGCCGGGGGCAGCCAGGGCCAGGACGACGGCGAGCGCAGTCAATGCGAACCGCATGGAAACTCCTCTTGCGTTCGGCGGGGAAGCCCACGGGCGGGCCCGCCACGCGGCCGCCGAGAGCGCCACCGATAGCCGAATCCGCCTCCGAGATCAACCCGTTCGCGCGGCGCATGGGCGGGGGCGCGCAGCGACGCGCCGAGGCGAGGTTGACGCCGCGCGTGCCGTCCCTATCATCGCCCACACTCGGGCGCCCCGCGACCGCGTGGGCGCCGGCCGCCGCTTGCCCTGGAGGGCCTGTGCGACCGGACCACCGCATGCTCTGGCTGCTTCCCCTGCTGTTCGGCGCGGCGCCGCGTGCGACGGCGGCTCCGGGCGCGCAGGCGGTTGCGGCGCAGGCTGCCGTGCAGGCCGGCTACGAGGCGCTCGACGCCGGGCGGCCGCACGACGCCTGCGCGCAGTTCGAGCGGGCGGCCCGCGAAGCGCCGGATTGGTGGATTCCGTACTTCGAGCGTGCCCGCTGCGGTCGCATCGTGGGCGACCACCTCGATGACGTTCTCGGCGCCCTCGACGCCGCCCTGCGGCTCGAGCCGCACCGGGGGGTCTTGCTGCACGAGCGGGGGCAGGTGCTCGAAGACGCGGGTCGCGTCGAAGAAGCGGCCGGCGCCTACGCCGAGGCGCTGCGGGCGGCGCCGCGACTGCACGACGCCCGCCTGGGCCTCGCGCGGGTCGACCTCGGCGCCGGCCGCTTCGATGCGGCGCAGCGTGGCTTCGCGCTGCTGCTCGATGGCCAGCCGAATCTGCTGGAGGCGCGCGCCGGCCTGGCCGAGTCGCTGCTCGGCCTCGGCGACGTCGCCGGTGCCGAACAGCAGTTCGTCGTGCTCTGCTCGGCCTCGCTCGCCCCGGCGACCTGGCTGGCGCGGCTGGTCGACCTCTACCGTCGCACCGGCCGCCCGGCCGCGGCCACCCTGGCCTACGACGCGTGGCGCGAGGCCCTGACGGGCCGGCGCGGGACGTGTCCGGTGCGCCCCAGCCTGCCGCCGGTCGGCAGCGCGGCCCCTTCCGTCGCCCCCTGATCGCCGCCAACCCGACGCTTGAGGGCCCGACTACTCGGCGCGGGCATTCGCGTCGGTGCCGCCGGCATCGGGGGCCGCCGCCACGTCTTCGATGGCGGGCAGGGCATCTGCGCAGTGCAGCCGCAGTGGCAGGAGCACGCCGCCCGTCTCGCAGCTCAGCCGGACGGGCCCCCATTGCCAGCCGGGGGCGCGCACGGCGACGTCGGCCGTGTGCCCGCCCGCGACCACGCCGCAGGGCCGGAAGACGCGGCCGGGCTCGGCCAGACCGGGGTCGTGGCAGGCGCCGACGAGCACCTCGGCCGCAGGGAAGTACGGCTCGCAGTCGGCGCCGATGGTGATGGCGAGGCCGCAGACGGTTTCCGGGCATGCCCCGGCGGCACACGGGCAGGGTGAGGGGCAGACGCCAGCCGGTTCGGCCGCGCCACCGCAGGCCCCGAGGCCAAACGCGAGCGCAAGCCAGGCGGGGCCAAGCAGGGCCACGAGCTGGCGGGTGAGGCAAGGGGCGGCCATCGGCGCTTTCCCCCGTGACACGTGAGGCGGCGGGCCGTCGCATCCCGCGGCGGCGCGCCGAGCCGGGGGGAGTATAGCGCGAACCGCGGGCGCAGCCGATGCGTGCGGCGCATGGCCACCGCCCGGCAGCCGCTCCGGGCGCCCTACGGCAGCCGGCGCACGATCGGCGTGCGCTTCTTCCAATACCAGGTGTCGAACTCATAGAGGTCTGCGTAGAAAATGGGCTCGCCCGATGGCGTGAAGTCGACGGTGTTGTATTCGATGTAGATGGGCACGGGCGGCTTCATTGCGATGGGGTACGTCGCGCCGGCGGCCACGCGCCGGTCGACCTCCTCGGCCGCGGTGCCCTGCCGTTCCAGCAAGAACTTCGCGAAATCCAAGGCTTGCTCGACGCGGATGCAGCCGTGCGAGAAGTCGCGCGGATGCTCCTTGAAAAGCCAGGGCTTGTCGGTGTCGTGCAGGTAGATGGCGTCGGTCGCGGCCAGGTTGAGTTTCACCTTGCCCAGCGGGTTGGTCGGGCCCGGGCCCTGCACGAGCAAGCGGCCGACTTCGCGGAAGTTGTTCTTGGCGTAGTACTCGGCGTCGGCCTCTTTCTTCGGGGTGACCTCCTGCAACCGGATGAGCTCGGGCACGATCCAGGTCGGGTGGATGATGACCTCGGTGACCTCGGTTTCGAAGATCTTCGAGCGCCGCTGGTGCCACAACGTGTCGCCGTTCAGCGGATCCTTCACGAGGGCATTGGAGCCGACGATGACCTTCTGCGTGCGCACGACGGCGCCTTTCTCGAACACGTCCAGCGCGAAGGCCGGCAGGTTGACCCGCAGGAAGAAGTCGGGCGTGCCCTTGCGCGCGAGCGGACTCTCACGCAGCCGTCCGAGGGCCACGAGCAACTGCCGCACGCGCCACGAAAACGGGGTGTTGAGGCTCTCGACCGTGCGCGCGCCGACGGTGCCCGTGGGATCGACGCCGTGCGTACGCTGATACGCTTCGACGGCGGCGCGCGTGGCGTCGCCGAACGTACCCGATGGCGCCTCGCTGAAGAAGCCCTCCGCCGCGAGCCGGCGCTGCAACGCCTCGACGCCCGGGCCCGAATCGCCGGCCTTGGCGCGGAAGCCCGGGGCGAGCGCGGGCGGGGCTGGCTCGGCATCGGCGAGCCGCACGTAGCGCACGAGTGCGGCCCGCGCATGCCCGTAGGCCGGCGTTCCCGGAACCATGGCGCGCAAGGTGTCGCCGAGCGGGGCGCCGGCCCCGACCGGGGTGAGCGCCTTGAGCAGCGCGTCGGCCTGTTCTTCGGGCAGCCGCGCGCGGGTCGCCGGCCCGTTGCCGAGAAACGGGTGCACCCGATAGTCGATGCGGAAGTCGAGCACCCATTGGAAGAACGCCTGCACGAGCCAGGCGTCGAGCTGCGCCAGGGCCGCGAGCTGCTCGCCGCGTCCGCGCACGGCCGCGAGCGCCGCTTCGTGCGCGGCGGGCGAGGCGCTCTCGGGCGGGCAGCGTTTGGCGAGCACCGCCGCGAACGGCTCGCCGGGCGGGCTGCGCAACGCCGCCGCCGCCTGTTCGAGCAAGCAGCGCGCGGGGGCGTCGAGGGCCGGCGGCGCGGTGGCGGGCGCGGCCGGCGGTCCGGGGCACACGACCTCGCGGACCCGCTCTTCCTTGCGGGCCGTTTTGTAAATACTTCTCACGTATTGCCATTCGAGATCGGAGAGCCGTTCGAGATCGTCGGCAGGCCTCGTGAGGGAACCCTGGCCGGCTGCCGGGTCGAGGGCCAGGCGGTCGTGGAGCGGAAAGAGCACCCCCGGGCAGTACGGCGAGTGCGGCAAACCGTGCGCCGGGACTTCGCGCACCGCGCGCACGAGCTCGGCCGCCCCGGCCGCCGGCCAGAGCGCATCGAGGAACACCGGCTTGCCGCCGCGCTCGGCGTACACCCGGCGCACGAGGCGGGCCATGGCCTCTCGCGACTTCGGGAACGTGGCGAGCGCGCTTTCGACGTGCGGCGCCCAGTCGGTGCGCTTCAGGGTCTCGGCGAGCGCCCGGGCGACCTCGTCGCTCGGGACCGGGGGAGCCGGCGGGGCCACGGCTGCGGGCGCCGCCGCGGGGGCGGGAGGCGCAGCACCGGCGGCCACGCCCGGTTCGGAGCCCCCGTCACACGCCGTCAGCACGGCGCCGAGGAGCAGGCCTGCAAGCCAGACTGCGGGGTTCGAGCGGGGCAACGTCACGCGGGAACCTCCCTTCCGTCTCGGTGCCACCGGCAACCGCTGCGCGGGGCCCGGTCAGGTTCGTAGCGAATACCCGGCGCGCGCGAAAGAGGCAAGGGGGCCGC
>CAYRCM010000047.1:6874-33084 GCA_964422715.1 uncultured Myxococcales bacterium
CGGCGGCCTTGCGCTGCGGCGCCGGGTCGCCGTATTGTGCGCGCATGAAGTGGATGAAACCCGACACCGCAGGGGCCCCGGCGAAACGCGGCGACGAGCCCTCCTGGCGCTCGCGGCTCGTGTTCCTCGCCGTGGTCGTGGCCGTTCTCTGGGGGCTCGAAATCGTCGACGCGCTCGTCTTCGGCGGTCGCCTCGACGCCCACGGCATCGTCCCGCGCACGCTCGGCGGGCTCTGGGGCATCCTGTTTGCCCCGTTCTTGCACCACGGCTTCGGCCACCTCATCGCCAACAGCCTGCCGCTCGTCATCCTGGGTTTCCTCGTGCTCATGCGCGGGGCGCGCGCCTTTGCGCTTGCATCGCTCATCATCGGTCTCGGCGGGGGCCTCGGCGTCTGGCTCACGGGGCCGAGCTATACCGTGCACATCGGCGCAAGCGGGCTCATCTTCGGCTACTTCGGCTTCCTGTTGCTCATCGGCTTCTTCGAACGGCGCATCCTGCCCATCCTGGTCTCGTTGCTCGTCGGCTTCCTCTACGGCGGCATGATCTGGGGCGTGCTTCCGGGCCAACAGGGGGTGTCGTGGCAGGGGCACCTCTTCGGGTTCGGGTTCGGCCTCGTGGCGGCCCGGTTGCTCGGCCGGCGCCGCGCCAGCGCCAAAGACGCTGCCTGACCCGCCGGCAGTTCCCCCGCGGGGGCCCCCGACCCCCGGGGAATAGGGCGCCCCCGTCGCCCGTTCGCCCGCGGTTGCAGCCGCCCGACACCGCGGGTGTCCGCCAAAGGATCGCCGCATGCGCCGAGTCCGTCGCCCGCTCCGGCTCATCCTCATTGCCAGCGCCGCCACGGTGCTCACCGGGGTCGGCGCCACCCTTGCGATGAACCTCTGGGTGCGCCGCGAGGCCGAGCCCTTCGTCGTCGCCGATCTCGCGGGCCTCGCGCCACGCGACGCGGCCATTGTGCCGGGTGCCCGCGTGCACCCCGACGGCAGGCCCTCGGCGCCGCTGCACGACCGGCTCGTCACGGCGCTCGACCTCTACCGCGCGGGCAAGGTGCGCAAGATCCTCGTTTCCGGCGACCATGCGGCACCCGAATACGACGAGGTCAACGCCATGGCGCACTGGCTCTGGCAGCGCGGGGTGCCCGAGCCCGACGTCTTCCTCGACCACGCGGGCGTGCGCACGCTCGACACCATGGTGCGGGCCCGCGAAGTGTTTCTCGTCCGCAGCGCGCTCGTGTGCACGCAGGCCGTGCACATGCCGCGGACCGTGTTCCTCGCCCGCCGGGCCGGCATCGACGCGCTCGGCGTGGTCGCCGACCGCCAGCGCTATCTCTACGAAACCCGCAACAAGATGCGCGAGTTCATCGCCACCGGGGTGGCGTTCCTCGACAGCTACGTCTTTGGCACCGGCCCGCGCCACCTGGGCCCGGTCATCCCCATCGCCGGCGACGGCCGCGCCACGCACGACCGCTTCACCGACCGGCCGGCAACCACCAAGTAGTACGCACAGTCTGCGAGGGCAGCGGGGCCCGCCCGAGGCCGGGCGGCCGCGGGTCAGCGCAGCATGCGCTTGACCATGTCGGCGAGCCAGTGGTGCAACGGCGCCATATTGCGGAAGTGCGCGAACACGTAGTCGACGAAGTCGGCGCGGTGCAATTCGGGCGGAATGGGGGTCTCGAAGCCTGCGGTGAGGCCGTTGAAGCGCAGGAAGCGGGCGTTTGGGTGCTCGGGGTCGTAGCCGCGCGGCACGCGTTTGTAGTGTTCGCCCCAGAGGTCATACGGGCCGGCCTTCGTGACGTCGTCGATGGCGGCCGCGAGCGTCAGGCCCTGCTCGGGATGCACGACGGCCTTGCGGAAGGCCTCGAGGTGGGGCGGCGGGAAGATGTGGATGCCAACGCCCAGCAGCACGTTCGGCGGCTCCAGGTGGAAGTAGAAGCCCGGACATTCGAGCTTCTTGCGCTGGCCTTCCCAGCAGAAGATGCCGAGGTGCGTCTTGAAGGGGCTCTTGTCGGGGCTGAACCGCGTGTCGCGGTGCAGCCGGAAGATGGAGCCGTCGACGCGCGGGTCGGCGTGGATGTCGGGCACGAGCGGGCGCAGGCGCGCGCCGATGGCCTCGACGTAGGCCCGCGCCGGCGCGAGCACCCGTTCCTCGAACGTGGCGCGGTTCTGCTCGAACCATGCCTTGTCGTTGTTCGCGGCCAGGTCGACGAAGAAACGCACGGCGTCGACCGAAAAGCCCGAAAACGCGCTGGACGATGTCATGGCTGGCCCTCCCGGGAGCCGATTTGGCCGCGCGAGTGTGGCGCCGGGAGCCCTGAGCGTCAAGCGTCGAGGCGTGGGACCGCTTCGATGGCGCGGCTGAGGCGGTCGCGCACTTCGGCGGCGAAGGGTTCGAGGTCGGTGCGGCCCGTCACGGTCAGCATGCTGCGCGGGTCGATGGCCGACGCGACGATGTCGCCGTTTTCTTCCTGGGCGACGACGACGTTGCAGGGCAGCAGCAGGCTGACCGGCAACTCGGCTTGCATGGCGCGCAGCGCCAGCGGCGGGTTGCAGGCACCCAGGATGACGGTCGGCCGCACGTCGATGCCGAGCTTGGCCTTGAGCGTCGCGCGCACGTCGATCTCGGTGAGCACGCCAAAACCCTCGGGCTTGAGGGCGTCGACGACCCGTTGGCGGGCCAGCGCGAAGTCGCCGCGGCCGAGGTTGCGGGTGATTCCGTAGGTCGGATTGCCGAAGGCGGAGAGCGGTGTCGCGTGGTCAGTCATGGCGGTCCTCCTTTCGAGGGGCGCGAGGCTCGGGGGCGGAATCGGCGTCGCAGGCACCCCCACCGGGGGCGCAACCATTGGGACTCATTCAGGTAGGCACGCCGAGACGCGGCAGAATCCAGCGTTGCAGCGCAAACCAGCCGCCGAGCACCAGGATGAAAACGAGCCAGTCCGGCATTGCGGGTCCTCCGTTCCGCAAGGATAGAGCCAGCCGACCGCCAAAAGGGTGCAGGGAGGGGTCGAGATTCTACTCGAGGCGTTCGCGCACGGCGCGGCGCGCGCGGTGCAGCCGCGATTTCACCGCGGATTCGGTGAGATGCAGTTCGGCGGCTACCTCGGCGGCCGAGAGGCCCTCGCCGTCGCGCAGCAGCAGCACTGCGCGGTCGGTCGGCGAGAGCGCGAGGAGCGCGGCCTGCAGCGGCACGAGCCGCGCTTCGATGCGCTCCTCGATTTGCACTTTGGCTTCGAGCGGTTGCAGCGCCACGCTGAACGCGGCGCCGGCCGAAGCGGGCAGCGCGGTGGCCTCGGCGAGGTCGTCGTGGATGCGCGCGTCGTGCTTGCGGCCGCGGCGCAGGCGCGTGCAGGCGCTGCCCGCGAGCCGAAAGAGCCACGTGCGCAGCGTGGCCTCGCCGCGGAAATCGGCCAGCGCGCGGCTTGCTACGACGAACACGTCCTGCACGGCGTCTTCGGCGTCGGTGGCGTCGCCGCAGCGGCGCCGGAGGTAGGCCAGCAGATCGCCCCGGAAGGCGTCGAAGACTTCGCGCAACAACTGCGGGTCGCCGGCCGCGGCGCGGCGGCGGATTTCGGCCCCGCTCGTGAGGGCGTTCGAGGGCATGGACGTCTCCCTGAGGCCGGTTACAGCGCCGCGAACCGTTCGGGGGCCACGCCGAAGTAGGCCGCGAACCGTTCGAAGAGCACTTGCCCGAGCCCGGCCCGTTCGGGCAGCTGGCCGCCCGCGGCGCGGTTGTGCCCGCCCGCCGTGCCGTCGCCTTGGACGAGTTCCATGGCGACGTCGGCAAGATCGGTCGTGCGCCGGGTGGTGCGCAGCGAGAAGTGGATCTGGCCGCCGAACGAGCCGAGCACGAGCGCCACCGACACCTCGGCGAGCCTTACCAGCAGGTCGGCCATCTCGGCCGGCATCTCGGGGCACCAGACGGCGCCGAGGTCGGACACGAGCAGGTCGGCTCCGACGCGCGCGAGCTGCAAGGCCCGCGCAAGGTCGCGGAAGTACTGCCGTGGCAGGCGCGGCTTCTCGATGGCGTGCAGTTTCTGCGGGTCGGCGAGCGGCAAGAGCGCCGCGGCGAGCCGCCGGTCGAGCTCGCCGGCCCCGCGCGAGAGCCCGTCGGTGTCGGTGTGGATGCCGTAGTAGAGGGCCGTCGCGAGGTCGGGGTCGGCCGCGACGCCGAGGCGTTCGAGATACTCCGCGACGATGGCAGCCGAACTGCCCGCGTCGGGGCGGACGTCGACGAAGCGGGCCCGGTACGGCTCGCGCGGCGCGGGATGGTGGTCGACCACGAGCAGCGCCTCGCGATCGACCGGCAGGGCGCTGTGACCGTGCCCCGGCTGGCAGTCGACGGTGCAGAGCGCGTCGAAGGCCTCGATTTCGGCCGGGCCGAGCGGCTGCGCCGGAATGCCGAGCACCCGCAGCATGGTCGCGTTGTTGACGCGCGCGATGATGCCGCGATAGCGGATGGCGACCGTGCAGGCCGGCGCCGCGGCGGCGATGAGTCGTTTCAGGCCGAAGGCGGCGGCCAGCGCGTCGGGGTCGGGATGGTTGTGCGTGAGGATGCCGACGTGTTGGCGATTCTGCAGCGCGGCCACGAGGGCGGCAAGGTCGAGCATGGCGCATCCTTCGGCTGCGGGGCACGCGGGCGGGCCCGCCGGCGACCCGCCGCGATTGTGGCGGCTTTGCGGCCCGGGCGCAACGAGGGCGGGTCGGCTTTCGGCGCGGCTGCTGACAGCGCCGGCGGGGGTCAGTAGAATCGCGCGCCCGGAAGCGGTTTCCGGAAAAGGACGCCCGCGCCATGGCCGATCCGCGCTACACCGAAGACGACATCAAGGTTCTCGAAGGGTTGGAGGCGGTCCGGCGCCGCCCCGGCATGTACATCGGCTCCACGGGGCCGCGCGGCCTGCACCAACTCGTGTTCGAGATCGTCGACAACGCCGTCGACGAGGCGCTCGCGGGCTACTGCAAGCGCATCGACGTACGCATCGACGCCGACCAGAGCGTCACCGTCAAGGACGACGGCCGCGGCATCCCGACGGGGCTGCACGCCACCGGCATCCCCACCCCCGAACTCATCTTCACGCGGCTGCACGCCGGCGGGAAGTTCGACAACAACGCCTACCGCGTCTCGGGCGGGCTCCACGGGGTGGGCGCCTCGGTCGTCAACGCGCTGTCGCAGTGGTTCGAGGTCGAGATTCGCCGCGACGGGCACATCCACGAGCAACGGTTTGCCCGCGGGGGGCGCGACGTGGGGCCGCTGCGGCTCACGGGCACGAGCGGCGGCCACGGCACGACCGTGCATTTCCTGCCCGACGCCGACATCTTCGAGACCATCGACATCGACGAACGCGTCGTCGCGCGGCGCATGCAGGAACTGGCCTTTCTCGTGGCCGGGCTGCGGCTCTCCCTCGTCGACGCGCGCAAACAGCCGCAACTGCGCGAAACCTGGGAATACGCCGGCGGCATCGTGCAGTTCGTGGGCTACCTGAACGAGGGCCGCACGCCGCTCCATGACATCGTGCACTTTCGCGACACCGAAGCCGGAATCGAAGTCGAGTTGGCCTTCCAGGTGCACGACGGCTACAGCGAATCGCTCAACAGCTTCGTCAACTGCATCCGCACGGCCGAGGGCGGCCAGCACGAAACGGGTCTCAAGGCGGCGCACACGCGGGTCATGAACGAGTTCGCGCGCCGCTACGGCATCTGGAAGAAGAAAGACAATCTGGCGGGCGAAGACGTGCGCGAGGGGCTCACGGCCGTCATCGCGCTGCGCATGGCCGAAACCGAGTTCGAGGGGCAGACCAAGACCAAACTCGGCAACCCCGAGGCGCGCACGGCCGTCGAAGCCGTCGTCGGGCGGCGCCTGTCGGCCTACCTCGAAGAAAACCCCGACATCGCGCGCACACTGCTCGAAAAGGCGTGCCGCGCCAGTTCCGCGCGCGACGCCGCGCGCAAGGCCCGCGACACGGCGCGCAAAGGCAAGGAAGCGGCCGTGCGCACGTCGCTCGGCGGCAAACTCACGCGCTGTGCGAGCCGCGATCCGGCCGAATGCGAGCTGTTCCTCGTCGAGGGCGAGTCCGCCGGCGGCTCGGCGAAACAGGGGCGCGACCGGCGCATGCAGGCCATCCTGCCGCTCAGGGGCAAGCCGCTCAACGCCGAACGGGCGCCGCTCAGCCGCGTGCTCGAAAACAAGGAACTGGCGGCCATCACGCAGGCGCTCGGCGCCGGCATCGGGGCCGACTTCGACCTCACCGAGGCGCGCTACGGGCGCATCGTGCTCTTGGCCGACGCCGACGACGACGGGGCGCACATCCGCTGTCTGCTGCTGACCTTCCTCTATCGCTACATGCGGCCGTACGTCGAGGCGGGACGCGTGTTCGTGGCCCAGCCGCCGCTCTTCAAGGCCGAGCGTGGCCAGGGCGCCAGGAAGCAGGTTGTCTACGCCTGGAGCCCGCAGGAATTGGCGGCCGCCACGCGCAAACTCGGGCGCGGCACCGTCGTGCAGCGCTACAAGGGCCTCGGCGAGATGGATGCCGAGCAACTCTGGGAAACCACGATGAATCCCGCGACCCGCAAGATTCTGCGCGTGACCCTCGACGATGCGGCCGAGGCCGAACACCAGGTGAGCGTGCTCATGGGCGACAGCGCGGAGCGGCGCAAAGCCTGGATCGGCGAAAACGTGGCGTTCGGCATCGACCCGCTCGAAGCGGCGACGGCCGCGCTGCCCCGGCCCGCCGGCCCGCACCCGACCCCGGCGGATGAGGTGGATGCATGACGCGCCCCAACGAATCGGCCGAACGCATCGTCGACGTGGGCCTGCAGGACGAACTTGCCACGTCGTACGGCCGCTATGCCCACACGACCATCCTCGACCGCGCCATCCCCGACGTGCGCGACGGGCTCAAACCCGTGCAGCGGCGCATCCTCTACGCGATGCAGCAGTCGAAGAACACCTCCGACAAGCCGTATCGCAAAAGCGCCAAGACCGTCGGCGACGTGATGGGCAACTTCCACCCGCACGGCGACCAGAGCATCTACGACGCGCTCGTGCGCCTCGCCCAGCCCTGGAAGATGCGCCACCCGCTCATCGACGGGCACGGCAACTTCGGCTCGCTCGACGACGATCCGCCGGCCGCCATGCGCTACACCGAGGCGCGCCTCACCGCCTTGGCCGAGCAACTGCTGGCCGACATCGCCGAGGACACGGTGGCGTTCCGGCCCAACTTCGACGAGTCCACGCTCGAACCCGTGGTGCTGCCCGCGCGCTACCCGAACCTGCTCGTCAACGGCACACAGGGGGTCTCGACCGGCTTTGCGACCGAGATCCCGCCGCACAACCTCGGCGAGGTCACCGAAGCCGTCTGCCTGCGCCTCGACGAGCCCGACTGTACGCTCGACGACGTCATGGCCGTGCTGCCCGGCCCCGACTTTCCGACGGGCGGCATCCTCATGGGCGAGGCCGATCTGCGCGAAGCCTACGAGACGGGCCGCGGCCGCGTGCTCGTGCGCGCGCGCCACACCGTCGACCGGGGCGACGGCGGCAAGTCGCTCATCGTCGTCAGCGAGTTGCCGTTCGGCGTCGTCAAGGCCGACCTCATCCGCCAACTCGACCAGATCCGCCAGAGCCGTGCCGTGCAGGGCATCGCCGACGTGCGTGACGAAAGCGACCGCGAGGGCCTGCGGGTCGTCGTCGAAGTGGCCAAGGGCGCCGACACCGACGGCATCTGGAACTACCTCCTCAAAAAGACCGACTTGCAGCGCGCCGTGCACTTCAACATGGTGGTCATCGCGGAGCACCGGCCGGTCACCCTCGGGCTGCTCGGGCTCCTCGACGCGTACATCGCGCACCGGCGCGAGGTCGTGCGCCGCCGCTCGGTCTTCCAACTCGCGCGCGCCGAAGAACGGCTGCACATCGTCGCCGGGCTGATCCGCGCCGTCGACATCCTCGACGAGATCGTCGCCGTCATCCGCGCGTCGCGCGACCGCGAAGACGCCCGCCAGAACCTCGTGCAGACGTTCGCTTTCACGCCCGAGCAGGCCGAGGCCATCCTCCTTTTGCGGCTCTATCGCCTGACCAACTTGCAGGTGGTCGAACTGCGCGCCGAGGAGAAGGAACTCACGAAGACCGTGCGCGGCCTGCAGGAGCTGCTCGCAAGCGAGCGGCGCCTCGACGCCGTCGTCGAGCGCGAGCTGCGGGCACTCGCGGCGCAGTTTGGCAACCCGCGGCGCACCGAGATCTGGCGCGACGTCGCCGAACTCAAGGTGTCGCTCGAAGTGCGCGTGAAGCCGCAGCCCGTCATGGTGGCCGTCACCGAGCGGGGCTACATCAAACGTTCGTCGGTGCAGAGTTTCCTGGCCACGGGCGGGCTGCCCGAGGCGTCGGGGGCGCGCGACGGCGACTTCCCGCGCTTCGTGCTGGAGACGAACACCACGCATCGCGTGCTCGTGTTCACTGCGCGGGGCCTCGTCTTCAGCCTGCCCGTACACGCGTTGCCCGAGGCGCGCTGGGGCGAGCCGGGGGTGGCGCTCGTCAACGTCACCGACTTCGACATGCAGCAGGACCGCGTCGTGGCCGTCGTGGCGCCGGCGGTCTACCGCAGCGACCGCACGGTGCTTTTCGTCACGGCCGACGGCTTCGTGAAGCAGACGCCGCAAAGCGAGTTCGACCTGAGCCGGTCGGCCGGGGCGGTGGCGTTCAAGTTGCGCAGTCACGACGCGGTCGTGGCCGTGGGCCTGCCGGGCGACCACGAAGACGTGCTCCTCGCCACCCGGCAGGGCCAGGTCATCCGCTTCCCGCTCGATCAGGTGAGTGTGCAGGGGCGGGCCGCGACGGGCGTGCGCGGCATGGGGCTCGCCCCCGGCGACGCCGTCGTCGCCGCCGAGACCGTGCCGCCCGACGACGGGCGGCTCGAAATCGTGACCTTCACGGTGGCGGGGCGGGCCAAGCGCACCCTGCTGTCCGAGTATCCGCGGCAGCACCGGGCGGGCAAGGGGGTGCGCGGCATCCGCTTCCTCACAAAGAGCCCGCATGAAGTGCAGGCGCTCTATGGCGCGCGCGACGCGGCCGACCTGTTCCTGCTCTTTCCGAGCGAGGGCCCGCCGCTGCGGGTGCCACTCGGTGCCCTGCGCCTCTCGGGCCGTGACGGCAATGCCTTCGTGTTCGAAGCGTTCCCGGAGGGCAAACGGCTCGTTGCGGCCTTGCCGGTGCTCGCCGCGGCCGGGCCGGGCGCGGGGAACGGCAACGCCCCCGGCGCGGAGACCGGCCCCGACGAGGGCCTGGCGGCCTCGCCACCTGCGGCCGTGCCGGCCGGCGCCGCACCCGTGCAACTGGCGCTGTTGCTCGGCGGCAACCGGACGGCTGACGCACCCGCGGAAAACCTGGAGCCCGACGACGCCTCGTAGGGCAAGGCCGCGGGCGGGGCCGCCACCCGTCGCCATCGATCCGCCGCGGGCGCGCTGAGGGCCCCGACGCGTCGGGGAGGCCTCCACCCCCCTTGACGGGCCGAAATGCGGCCCTACCTTGTGCCTCGTGCTCTTTCAACCACCAGGAGGTGCCTCATGAAGCGGTTCATGCTTCGGCGCTGCGTCCACTGCTCGGAGGGCTGCTTACGCCAGTCCTGAGCACGACGCGAAAAGGCTCGACGAACGACAACGGGGCGCACGGCCAATCGGCCATGCGCCCCGTGGCGTTTCTTGGGCCGGGGGCCGGCGGCCCAGCCGCCGTGCTACACTGCCCACAGGTCGGCGCGGCGCCCCGCACCGCGCGCCGGCCCGCCGCAAAACCACGGAGGTGCCCCGTGTCCGCCAACCCGAAGCCCCGCGCCCGCGAAGCCACCTACGCCGACGTGCTCGCCGCCCCCGAACACCAGATCGCCGAAATCATCGATGGCGAACTCGTGCTGAGTCCGCGGCCGGCGTTGCCGCACGCTCACGTGGCCAGTCAGGCCGGCGGCGAAATCCTCATCCTCTTTGGCCGCCGGCCGGGCGGCAAGTCGGGCGGGCCGGGGGGATGGTGGATCATCGACGAGCCTGAGTTGCACTTCGGCCGTCAGGTGCTCGTGCCCGATCTGGCCGGCTGGCGTCGCGAACGTATGCCGGTCATGCCCGGTGCGGCGTTTTGCGAGGTTCCGCCCGACTGGGTGTGCGAGGTCGTCTCGCCGGCGAGCGCGCGCCACGACCGCATCCGCAAGATGCGTATCTACGGCGAAGTGGGCGTCCGCCACGCCTGGCTCGTCGACCCGCGCGAACGGATGGTCGAGGCGTTCCGCTTTGAAAACGGCCACTGGGTGCGGGTCGGGGCGTACGAAGAAGACGAGAAGGCGCGCATCGAGCCGTTTGAGGCCGTTGAGTTCGACCTCTCCGAGTGGTGGCTGCCCACGGCCCCGCCGGAAGTCGACCCGGCCCCGCCCGCCGCCGAGCCGCCCGCCGACCCACCGCCGCGGTAGCCGTCCGCGACGGGCCGAAGGCGGCCCCACGGGTGCACTCCCAAACGATCAGCGTGTGTAGCCGAGGTCGCGAAGCGCCTGGAGCAGTTCGGGGTCGAGGGGTGGGGCGGCCGCGTCGTCGACCGCCGGCGCCGCGAACAGGTCGGGCAGGGTGGCCGGCGCTGCTGCTGCGGCGCCCGGAGCCGCGGCCGCGGGCCGGCCGGCACCGCTCGCCCGCAGCGCGAGTTCGGCGCGTCGGCGGGCGAGGGCGTCTTTCAGCGCCGGCAGCCGCGGGTCGTCGTCGAGAGCCAGGTTGGTGGCCTCGGTGGGGTCGGTTTGCAGGTCGTAGAGTTCGACGGGCGGCCGCGCGCGGTTGTTGCCGGTCCAACTGGGCGTCAGCGTGTCGTCGTCGGGATGGTGCACGATGAATTTGAGCCCGCCATGGCGCAGCGCCGCCGCGGCCTTGCCCTCGGCATAGATGGCCTCGGCCGGCCACTCGGCCCCGCCCTGCAGCACGGCGCGCAGCGAGTCGCCGGCAAAGCGCGGTTCGGCCGGCAGCCCGAGCACGTCGAGGATGGTGGGCGCGAGGTGCAGCTGCGACACGTCGGCCGTCACCGTGGCGCCGGCCCGTACTTCGCCCGGCATGACGAAGCCGAGCGGTATGTGCATTTCCTCGTCGTAGAGCGTCAGGCCGTGGCTGTAGCGACAGTACATGCGGAAGCGGTCGGACTGACAACGGTGGTGCGCTTCCATGACTTCGCCGTGGTCGGCCGTGACGATGACGAAGGTGCGGTCGGCGAGCTGCAACCGTTCGAGGGCGTCGTGGAGCGCCTGGAGGTGACGGTCGACGTAGGCCACTTCGCCGAGGTAGTCGCGGCGGATGCCCGCCGGATCGCCGTCGGGGTAGGCGGCCATGACTGCGTCGAGATCTTGCTGCGGGGGTCGGTAGGGCAGGTGCGGGGCCACGAAGTTGACGAGCAGAAACCAGCGTTCGTCTTTGTGCGCCTCGATGAACTTGACGGTGAGCTCGGCCAACGCCGGCGTGTCGCCGACCGCCCGCCGGTCGTCGATGACGACATCGAAACCGTGGTCGAAGCCGATGGGATAGGCGTCCCAGAGAAAGTGGTTGTGGCCGAACGTGACCACGCGGTAGCCCTGCCGGCCGAGGATGCGCGTAAGAAGCGGCGGATCGCTCTTGTAGTAGTCGCGCTTGATGGCCGGGTTCATTTCCCAAAACGCGGAGTGGAACTGGCCGGCGGTGGGCGGCTGGCTCTGCAGGATGGCGAGGGTGGAGGGGCGGGTCTGGTTCGAGGCGGCAAACGCGTTCGCGAACGCCGTGCCCCGCTGCAACCAGGCGTCGGCGACGGGGGTGACCGAGGCGGGCAGGCTGCGACCGGGCCCCGTCACGTCGCCGCGCACGGCGTCGACGACGATGAGGAGCACGTTGCGGTCGTTTTCGGGGCGCGGGGGCACCGGCCGGCCCGAGATGCGCGGCTCGCTCCAGGCGACGAGGGTGCCGCGCTCGGCCCCGGGGCCCGAAAACGCGACGTCGAGGGTGAGCGGCTCGCCGGCGGGCACGTCGAGGGGCACCGTGGCACTCTGCCAAGGCGCGCCGGGTAGCGCGGGCGCCAGCGGGATGGGCGGCAAGGCGCGCGGCGTTCCGGAACCCGCGGTCAGGGTGGCCACGAGGTAGAGCGGGCCCGGCTTGGTGCCGCAGGGCAGCAGCGCGTAGTCGAATTCGAGGCGCGCTTCGGGGGGTGCTGTGAACGAGAAGCGAAACTGGCGCGGCGCGCGAAAGACGAGCGCGTCGTGCAGGTCGACGCGCCCCGGGCCCGCCCCGCGCAGGCTGACGCGCAGGTGGTGGGCCGCCGCGGGCTTGTCGAGCGGCGTGTAGGGGTTTGGCCGCGACTCGTTGAGCGTCGCGCAGCCTGCCGGCACGCTGCCTTCGAGAGGCGGCGTGACCGTGGCGGCCGGCAAGGCGTCGACGAGCCGCGTGACCACCGAACGCAGGGGCGGGTGCCCCGTGGGTGCGGCGGGCCGCGCGACGGGCACCGGCGCCGCGGCGGGCGGCGGGTCGGCGGCCGCGGCCGGAGCGCCATCGGCGGGCGGGTCGGCGCCGGCCGGCGGGTCGAGGCCGAGGTCGCCCTTGGGTACCACGAAGTCGCCCGCTCGCGTCATGGCCGGGTCGGCGAGCAGCCAATCGAACAGTTTGGCCTTCATTTCGGCCAGCCGTTCGGGCTCGGTGGCGGCGAGATCGCGCAGGTCGCCCGGATCGCGGTCGGGGGCGTAGAGTTCGAAGCGCACGCCTTCGCGCGTGGGGATGTAGACCAGTTTGCGGTCGCCCCAGAGCAGCATGCGGTGTTTCGCGGCGAGCGCCGTGTCGCGGTACTTGGGGTCGAGGTAGATCTGGTAGGTGCCGGGGTCGAAGCGAAACGCGCTGTAGCCTTCGGAAAAGACGATGCGCTTTCCGTCGAGTCGACCGGTTTCGGGCGGCACGAACCAGAGCCCCGTCTCGGCGAACACGGGCAGAGGCTGCCCGTCGGCCGGAGCGGCAAGCTGCGACCGCAGATCGACGCCGTCGCGCGTCCCCGGGGCATCGGCGAGCCCGAGCAGCCCGAGCAGCGTGGGGGCGACATCGACGCTGCGGACGGGGCGATCGACGGCCTGGGGTGCAGGCACGCCGGGACCGGCGAAGATGAGCGGCACGTGCAGGCTCAGCAGGCCGTAGAGGTGTTCGCCGTGCCCGATGCCGAGGTCGTGTTCGTAGAGGTTTTCGCCATGGTCGGCGGTCAGGACGACGAGGGTGCGGTCGAGCACGCCGGAGTCGCGGAGCGTGTCGAGCAAGTCGCCGATGGCTTGGTCGGAAGCGGCGATGGCCCCGCGGTGGAGGCCGCGGATGTGTTCTTCTTCGGCCGCGCGGGCCGGGCCTTCGGGCGTCGCGCCGAACGCGTTTTTCTGGAAGCGCGACGGACCGTTGTAGCCGGGGCTCACGAAACGGTCGTAGAAGGGCGCCGGTGCCGCGTACGGAAAGTGCCCGCACGAATAGAACAGGGTGAGGAAGAACGGCCGGCCGTCGCCCTCGCGCAACCAGTCGAGCGCCCGCTGCCCGATCCAGCGCGGATCGGCGAGTCGCTCGTAGGCTGAGAGCACGGCCGGCTCGCGGCCTTCGTAGAGCCCGATGAGGTAGGGCAGCAGGTGCACCTGGAGTTTGAGCCCCGCGAGTTCGACATTGGACGCGAGCGTGAACGGCGGGACCGAGACGTCTTCGAAGCCGAGGTCGATGCGACTGAAGATGTCGCCCGCGAAGTCGCTGATGACGCCCGTGCGGTAGCCGCGCTCGCGCAACAGCACGGGCAGCGTGGTGCGAGGCCGGTTCACCTCGTCGGGAGCGGGGAACATGTTGCGGATGCCGTGCGTGTGGGGGTACTGGCCCGTCAAGAGCGACACCCAGGCCGGAAATGTGCGCGGCATGACCGAGTAGGCGCGCGTGAAGCGCAGGCCGCGCGCGGCGAGGGCGCTGATGCGGGGCGTGGCCGGGGTGTCGAGGAGATCGGCGCGCAGGGAGTCGACGGCGATGACGAGCACGTTCGGCCGGTTCGGCATGCCCCCGGCGATGGTGGGGCGCGGCAGCAGCGCCCAGGTCGCAACCCCGCCACACAGGATGCCGAGCAGCCCCACCGTGACGAGCCGCGTGCGCAGTTCGGCTTGCCGGGCAACGAGGGCGCGCAGGCGGTGCCGTAGCACGAAGCCGAGGAGCCCGAGCCCGGCCGCGAGCGCGACGTAGCCGATCGCGGTGATGCTCCCGGGGCTGAGCACGTCGGTCGCCAACCACAGAAGCAGCCGCGCCGGCGAGAGCCCGGCCGCGTAGTGGTGGGCGTAGAGTTGCGGGTAGTTGGCCATGGACTGCAGCAGCACGTAGCCGTGGCCGAGTGCCACCAGGCCGGCGCTCAGCCCGAAGTGCACGATGAAGCGCGGTTTGCGCCCCGCGGCGGCAAACGCGAGCCGCACGACGAGCGCCGCGACGAGCCCCATGGCGGCGCCAATGGCCAGGTGCACCCCCCCGAACGCGAGCTGCTGCTGCACGATGGCGTCGCGGAACATGTCGGCGATGAAGCCCGTGGTTTCGGCATCTTCGACGCCCATGTACTCGGGCCGCGGATGCACGACGAGACAGGCCACGAACAACGCCAGGTGGTGGAGCGCCCCCGGCAGCGCCCCGCCAAGCACGAGACGCCGAATCTCAGGCCAGATGGAACGAAGCGGCAGGTTCATACGGTCGGTTCGGGGCGGGCGGCGGGCGGCTCGCGCTTGCCGCCGGTGAGGAGCCGATAGCCCCAGTCCATGCGCACGAAGGCCACCGCGAGCAGCAGGATCAGGGCGAGCAGGCCGCCCGCGAGCCAGCGATTGTATTCCTGACGCACGTAGATCGCGCCGTCGCCGACGGCCGGCATCGTCTTCGGCTGGAGCGGCAGGCCCCACTGCTGCGCGATGCTGTCGATCTGGCTGATGTGGACGATCGGGATGCCGTCGAGCGAGAGCCGCGTCATGACCGAGTCGATGTCGGTGAGCCCGCGGGGCACATCGCGGTTGAGCCCGGGCTTGAACATCTTCTTGCCGACGTGCGTGCCGACCGACGTGGTGCCGCCGCCGACGTTGACGTAGGCCGCGAGCCGCCCGTTGCCCGCCACTTCGCGGTAGAGCGCCACGCGCCGTTCGACGCTCTCGTCGTAGCTCTTCACGTCGAGCACGGTCGTGCCGGAACGCTGGAGCACGGCGTCGAGAATCTGGCGCCCCTGGCGCGAGAGGCCGAGCGCCCGGTCTTCGATGCCGCCGCGCGACATGGCCGTGGAACGCATGTTGAAGACGCGCTTTTCGATGAGCACGCGTTCCATGTCGGGCCAGAGGAAACTCGTGTCGTTGGCTCCCCACTGCGACGAGCCGACGCTCGTCACGATGATGGGCTTGGCCTTGAGGACTTCGATGGCCGCCATGGTGGCCATGTTGAGGGTCGGAAACGAGCCCGACATGCCGACCGCGACGTAGTCGCCTTCTTCGACCCCCGCGCGCTTGAGCCAGTGCACGATGACGGCCGCGAAGTTGGGGTTGACCGACGTCTGCTTGGAGGGCAGGTGGCCGGGGTTCGTCGTGACCGGCGAAAGCAGCACACCGATGAGCCCCGAGCCGGTGGGGTCGGCGTCGACGTCGACCGGAATGCCGAGCCGGCGCTTTTCCTGCTTGATGGTCTCGAAGGCGCGCAGCGTGAGGCGCGCGGCTTCCATCTTCTCTTTGAAGTAGGGTTGGCGCTCACGCACCTTGAAGACTTCGACCGACACGAGCCCGCCAATCGACACGACGGCGAGCAACCCCAGAACGCGGAGCGAGACGCGCTGTGGCCGCCAGTAGAGCTTCTTCATCCGAGCATCTCCGATCCGACGAACAGCACGAGCACGAGCCGCACGATGGCCGAGCCGATGGTGAGCGAGGCGAGCGTTTGCAGCAGCCCCTGGCGGTCCATCCAGACCGCGATGAGGCCCGGGATGACGAAGCCGATGACGGCGAACTCGTCGATGGCCGTGCTCGTCCAGGCGCGCACCAGCATGCCGAGGCAGTAGCCGATGAGGATCATGAGCGCCGTCCGGCGCCGCCCGTAGACGATGAGGAACGTCGACAGCACGCGCACGATGCCGAACGTCGCGAGCGCCACCCCGAGCGTGGACGCCACGGCCCAGGGGTTCGTGAGGTAGAGGGCCAGGTAGCCCGGGACGATGAGCCCGCCGGACGCGATGCCCAGCATTTCCGTGGACAGCAAGCCGACGGCCAGACCAATACCCACCGAGAGAGGCAGCAACTCGATCATGCAAGGCCTCGCAGGACCGCCCGGTTGCGGAAGTAGCGGACGAGGTCGAGCCCCTGTCCGCCGATGTTGCCCATACCGACGATGAGGGACGCCGGCCCACACAGGCCGACGAGGGTTTCGAAGATCTCTTCGACGCGCTGCTGTTCGGCGTAGACGAAGCGGCCGGGTTCGAGCCCGCTCGTGTTGGCGACGCGGCCGAAGAGATAGGCGCCGGTGCCCATGAGCACGACCTTGTCGGCTTCGCGCCAGAACGTGGCGTCTTTGGCCATCTGGAGCGTGCGCGCCGGCCGGTCGGCACGCAGGTTGAACACCGCGATGCGCCGCTGCACGTCGGGGTGCGCGCGTTTCGCGAGGTGCCAGATCATGGCCGTGGATTCGGGGTCGTTGGCCGCGAAGCCGTTGACGAACACGATGCGCCGGCCGAAGAAGTCGACTTCCTGCTGCGTGAGCGCGCCGGGGTCGGGCGTGGCCTTGTACATGCCGCGCAGGGCCGTTTCGCGGTCGACCCCGACCTCGGCCACGACGCGCAGGCTCAACGCCACGTTTTCTTTGTGTTCGGTGTAGCAGAACGGCGCCATGTCGGCGTCGCTGATGTCGGCCACGTCGGCGTCGCCCACCGCAACGAGGCGGCTGCCGCGGTCTTTGGCGGCGTGGGCCATGACGTCGAGGAGCCGCCGTTCGGCCGTGATGAGGACACCGTTCACGGGGGTCATGCTGGCGAGCGTTTTCGCCACGTCGACTTCAGTGGGGCCCATGACGTCGAGGTGGTCGGCGCGCGCGTTGGTGATGACCCCGTGCGTGGCGCGCACGAGCCGCGATTCGCTGATCCAGTGGAGTTCGGGGATGAGCGCCATGCACTCGATGACGAGCGCGTCGACCTTCATGTCGGCGGCCGTGGCGATGATGCGCGTCTGTTCGATGATGTTGGCCCCGGCCGGGCGGAAGACGGGCACTTCCTGGCCGTTCGGCAGGATCATGCGGGCGAGGGTGCCCGTGGTCTTGGCGGCCGTGGCGATGCCGGCCTCGCGCATGGCGGCCGAGATGAGCCTCGTCACACTCGACTTGCCCCGCGTGCCCGCGACGTGGATGCGGATGGGGATGCGCCGCAGCCGACGCCGGTGAGAGAACGTTTCGAGGGCGCCCAGGCCGCCCAGCCCAGCGGCAATGGCCAGCAGGAGTTCGAAGCCCACCATGAACGTGCAAACCCCGCTCTCTGCAAGTTGGTTGCATGCCGGCGCGTGCGTCCGGACCGGCGCCGCCCGAGGGCCCGGGCGACACCTGCAGGCCCCGGCGGCGTGGCCCCCTTTGGGGCGGCCGGGAAGGCCGTGCACGCGGCGGCCCGCCGCGCGCGGTGCCGATTCATATCACTCCCGGGTGGTCGTTGTCGACGGTCGCAAGCCCCCGCGGGGCGCCGCGGCTTGCGCCAGGGCCGCGGCCACCGGGTCGCCCGGCGCCGCCGTGCGAATGTGGATGTCGCGCTGAGGAAACGGTATTTCGATGCCGGCGGCGCGAAACTCGCGGTCGATGGCCAGATTGAGCTGGTCGCGCGCCGCGAGCAGTTGCCCCGTGCCCCGCACGAAGATGCGCAGCGAGAACTCGAGCGCGCTGTCGCCGAAGCGCTCGAACACCGCGAGCGGCGCCGGCTCCGGCTCGACGATGGGGCAGGCACGCGCGACGTCGAGGAGCACGCGGCGCACCGTGTCGAGGTCGGAGCCGTAGGCGACGCCGACGTTGATGACCACGCGCAGATGCTGGTCGGACAGCGTCCAGTTGACGACCCGTTCGGTGATGAAATGCCGATTGGGGACGATGAGTTCTTTGCCGTCCCAGTCCTCGATCGTGGTCGCACGCATGCGGATGCGCGAGACCTTCCCGCTGACTTCGCCAACCGTCACGGTGTCGCCCGGACGAATGGGCCGCTCAAACAGAATGATGAGGCCTGACACGAAGTTGGCGAAGATCTCCTGCAGCCCGAAGCCCAGCCCGACCGTGATGGCCGCGGCGAGCCACTGCACCGTGGACCAGCGCAGGCCGAGCAGGCCGAGCGCAAACACCGTGCCGCCCACGGCCACGACGTACTGGACGATCTTGCCGACCGCAAAGCCCCCGGCCGGCGTGAAGCGCAGGCGTCGCCACAACAGCACGTCGAGCACGGGCGGCAAGTGTCGCGCGAGCACGACCGTGAAGCCGAGGGTCAGCAGCGCCGTGACCAGATGCCCCAACGTGACGGCAACCGTGCCGGTTTCGGTCGGCGCGCCGGACGGTCCGGGAACGAGGGGGATGGCGCTCTTCGCCTCCGCAGAGCCGGCGACCGACCAGAGCCGCAGCTCGGCCACCTGGCGCAGCGCCGGCAAAACATCGGCCCAGATGGCCCAGAGCCCGAGCGTGAGCGCCGCGATGGTGAACCACTGCGCGATGCGGTCGGCCGACGTGCCGGGGGAGCCGATCCGGCGCGACACGCCGAGTTCCAAGGTTGGGGCGCCCGTCGCCCCGTCATCGGCTGCGCCCGCCGACCACTGGTGCGCGAGCCGGTGCAGGACCGCGTAGGCCAGCATGACGGCCGGCGTGATCAGCAACGTGCGCTGGATGCGTTCGGCGATCTGCACCGCCGTGTAGTGGTAGCCGCTCAAGGAAGCCAGCGCCAGACCGAACAGCACAGCCAGCATGGCCAGGCGCCAGAGCCGACCGAGGCGACCCGGCGCCGGGGCGTCGGGGCTCGGGCGGGCCATGCGCGGCGGCACGATGCGCCAGACGAACACGGCGAGCGCCATCACCGCCACGAGCAACGCCATGCGCCCGAGCGACGCCTTGCCGGCCTCGGGGCCGTGGGCTTCGAGGCCAAACATGAGCCCGGCCGCGGGGGCGAGCACGAGCGGCAGCCAGCGCAACTGCGCGTGCAACCGAGCGAAGAGCGGATGGTCGAGCCGCAGCCAACGGGTTACCGGGCCGGCCGGAGCCGTCCATGCGCGCACGAGACTCGCGAAGACGAACACCAGGGCCGCCTCGCCGAGGGCCGTCGCCACGGCACGCGCGGCGGGGTCGGGGCCGGCGCTGCCGTCGAGCCACGTGGCCACGATGGCGAGGAGCAGGGGCCAGGTGAGCGCGCGCGCCGAGTCGCCGAGGAAGGCGCCGAGTCCGGTGTGCGGGCCGGGCGCCGAGGCGGAGCCGGACTTCGGCCGTCGCGCGGCGCGTGCCCGACGGCGCAGCGCGAGCGCCAGGCCCCACGCCGCGAAGAGCGGCAGCAGCAGCGGCAGGCGCCGCTCGAAGCCGGCCGGCAACTCGCCGAGCAGCGCGCCCCAGGCTTCGGCGCCAAAGAGCCAGAGCACGGTGGTGCCGGCCCGGGCCCCGTCTTCGGGGGCCGCGGCGGGGGCGCTGCGAATCCACAGGACGCGCTCGTCGATGAACAGTTTGAAGGAAGCGGATTCGGCGACGATCTGGCGCTCGACCCCATCGAGGTCGACGAGTTTGCCGAAGTAGTTGCCGTTGTCGTTGACGAGTTGGTCGAGCGCCGCGCGCCGCGTTGCGAGCAGCTGCTTGGCCGCCTTCGTCACGGCGTGGCGCTGGGCGCTCGGCAGCCGCGGCAGGATGCCGGCAAGCCCGGCGTCGACCTGCCGCTGTAGGCCGGGGAGCGCGGCCCGCTGCTGCTCGGCATCGAGCAACGCCACCTGGACGCGCGATATCTCGGCCTCGCGGCGTTCGATGGACGCTCGGTGCACGTCGGCGTCGGGGATTTCTCCGCGCTCCGTGCGCAGCAGGTGCCCGACGGCCTCGGTGAGGCCGGCCAACTCGACCCGCTGGCGGGCGTTGCGGGCGTGCGTGCGCACGCGTTCGAGCAACGCGATCAGGCGTTCGGACTCGGCGGTGGCGAGCTCGATGCGTTTGCCGAGCCCGAGTGGCCCGATGCGCTGCGAGAGCAAGGCCGCGTTGCCCGCGGCCAGTTCGGTGAGCACCGGATGCGTCGAGAGTTCGGCCGGCAACGCGTCGCGCGCTTCGGCGACGGCCTTTTCGGCTTCCTCGGCGCTGCGCGTGTGCACGGCGTCGCGCCACTGGTGCACCCGCGCCTCGGCCGCTTCGAGGCGCCGCACGGCCTGTTCGCGTTGGATGGCAAGGAGGCTGCCGCGCACGTCGTGGCCGAGCAATTCCTCTTCATAGGCTTCGCGCTCGGCTCGCAGTGCCTGGCGGCGCACCGCCAGCGTCTCGTAACGTACGCGCTCGCCGAGGGCGGCTTCGGGGCCGGGGCGAGGCGTCACGTCGAGATCGCGCTGCACCGCCGTCTGGCGGTCGAGCACCGAGGCGAGCAGGCTGCGCAGCTCGCCGCGTCGCTGCTGGTGGTTCTGCTCGGCCTCGGCCTGCTGGGCCACCGCGCGCCGGGCGGCCAACAGGGCCAGCTCGACTTGTTGGAGGCCCTCTTCGAGTTCGGCGACGGTCGCGCGCCGCGGTACGGGCGGGATGCCCGAGTCGACCTCGGGGCGCGCCTGGAGCGCTTCGAGCCGTTCGGGGTTGCTGCGCCGTTCGAGGGCGACGCGTTCGCGCTGCGCGCGCCAGCCGTCGGCGGCGTCGAGGGCCGCGAGCGCATCCTGCAGGTCGGCGGCGGCCTGCTTGCGCTGGGCGTCGTCGAAGTCGGGCGCGGTCTGCACGCGCGCGACGAGCCGCGTGAGCGATTCGCGGCTGGGCTCGCCGTCGGGCGGGCTCTCGTCGGCCGCGAGCGGGCCTGCCGCGACCAGGGAGCAAACGAAAACGATGAGTTGGGGCAGGCGGGTCCTCATGCGCGCTCTCTGCGGGGTGGCAAGGCCGGGCCACCCGCGGCGGCGGAAGCATTGCACAGGCCGCGCGCGAGCGCCACTCCCCTGCCGTCGACCTCGTTGCGCGTCACCGCCTGCGGAACTACCATGGCGGCGCCCGAAGCAGAGCGCGGCTACGCCCTGTTTCGGCCGCGCCGGAAGGGTAGGGCGCCAGCGTGGCCGCACGCATCCGCAGCACCAGAAGTCGACGCCCCTCGGCCGTCGTCGCGAACCCGCTCTGGGCCGTGCACGCCTCGGCCATCGCGGTCAACGCCCTATTCCTGCTGCTGTCGGGCGACCCGGAGGGGCTGTTCGGCGCGGTCGGCCACCTGACCCTGCTCGACCAACTCATCATCGCGGCGTACGGCGGGCTCACGGTGGCCGGCTTGGCGGTCGGCGCGAGAGGTCTGCCGCTCGCCGGCCCGCTGCTCCTGCTCGGCCCCGTGGCCATGGGGGCGCTGGCGCTCCTGCTCGTGCCACAGGACTGGAGCCTGGCGCTGCCCATCCTCGTCTACAACGCCAACCTGGCCTGGGTCGTGGCGCGGCGGCGTTGGCGCGGCGAAGCCCCCTCCGACGCCGCGGGCCTGCCCACGACCGTTGTACGCCCCGCCTCCGTCGCGGCCGCGCCCGCGGCGGCTGTGCCTGCCGCGGCGCCGCGGGCCCCGCTCCGCCAGCGTCTGTACCTCGCGCTGCATGCCCCCGGTCTCTGGCTCTCGGGGCACGCCGTGGTCCTCGGCCTGCTCGTCGTCGGCTATGGGGTCTCCGACAGTCCGTGGGCGCTCGGCATCGCGCTCAGCCTCGGCGGGCTGGCCGTGGCCTGCTCCATCGCGGCCGAGGTCGGTCGGCGCGTGCGCCGCGGGCTGCGCGGACCGCTCGGCGAATGGCTGCTGCTCCTGGCGCTGCCCTGGGCCGTCCTCGAACCGTACCGGCTGCTCGCCTGGGTCAGCATCCGCCAGTCGGTCGTCCTGTTGCGCGTCGCCTACCAGGCGCGCGCGAGCCGACGCCTCATTTCGTACTTGTTCCGTAGGCCGGCCCGCCTGCTCTGCATCACGTTCTTTCTCATCATCTGCGCGGGCGCCTTGCTGTTGACGTTCCCGGTGTCGTCCGGCGGCTCGGAGCCGCTCACGGGCCTCGACGCCCTGTTCATTTCGACGAGTGCCACGTGCGTCACGGGCCTCGCCACCGTCGACCCGGCCACGGCGCTGTCGTTTTTCGGTCAGGTCGTGGTGCTGGTGCTCATCCAGGTGGGGGGGCTCGGCTTCATGACCCTCTCGACCTTCGCCGCGCTCATCGTGGGGCAACGCCTCGGTCTCGCCCAGCAGACGGCGCTTGGCGAGATCCTCGACGAGTCGCGTCCGCGCGAAGTCTACCGCATGGTTCTGTTCATCGTGCTGGCCACGCTGGGCATCGAGGCGCTCGGCGCTCTGGTGCTCTTCGTGCGTGGACTGACGCTCGACTTGCCGGTCGGCGAGGCGGCCTTCTTCGGGGTCTTCCACGCGGTCAGCGCGTTCTGCAACGCCGGCTTCGCGCTGCGCTCCGACAATCTCATGAGTTTCGTCCGCGATCCCCTGGTACTCGGTACCATCGGCGGACTCATCGTGCTCGGCGGCCTCGGCTTCACCGTGCTGCAATCCGCCTGGAGCCGGCTCCTGCGACGCCGGCGCCGTCTCTCGGTCCAGGCGCGCATCATGCTCATCGGGTCGGCCCTTCTGATTGTCGTCGGCGGGCTCCTCTTTCTCACCTTCGAGTGGAACCGCACCTTGTCCGACCTGCCTCTGGCCGACCGCATCGGCAACGCGCTGTTCATGTCCATCACGGCTCGCACGGCGGGCTTCGCGAGCGTCGACGTTACGGCCATCGGGCCCGCCACGGTCCTGCTCCTGACGGTCTGGATGTTCATCGGGGCCGGACCCGGCTCGACGGGGGGGGGCGTCAAGGTGTCCACGGCGGTCGTCGTGGGCCTTGCCGTGCGCGCCGTGGTCACGGGCCAGGCCGAGGTCCGCGTTGGCGACCGGAGTCTGCCCCGCGAGGTGGTGCTGCGCGCCATCGCCGTCGTGGCCCTGTCGCTGCTCGTGGTCGTGGCGGGCGCGTTCGCCCTGCTGACCACGCACGCGCAGCCGCCCGAGCGCCTCGTCTTCGAGACGGTCTCGGCCTTTGGCACCGTGGGGCTGTCCATGTCGGTGACGCCGCTCCTCGGGGCCTTTGGCAAACTCACGGTCATCGTGTTGATGTACATCGGCCGCGTGGGGCCGCTGACCCTCATGCTGGCGCTCCACGCGCAGCCGCCGCCGAGCCACGGCCTGCCGTCCGAGCACGTCATGGTCGGCTAGCCCGGCGCCACCTCGCGGACGCCGCGGGGCCCGGATAGGGTGGGATCCATGCTGTACAAAGTCGCCGTGATTGGCCTCGGGCGCTTCGGCATGCAGGTGGCGACGTCGCTCGCGCGGCGCCGCTTTTCGGTGCTCGCCATCGACCGCAGCGCCGCGGCCGTGCAACGGGTGGCCGACAGCGTCGACCGCGCCTTGGCCCTCGACGCTACGGACGAGCAGGCGCTTTCCGAGGTCGGTCTCGAAGAGGTGAGCGCCGCGGTCTGCGCCGTCGGCGACCAGTACCTCGAAGCGAGCATCCTGGTCACCGCCGTCCTCGCCCAACTCGGGGTGCCGCGCATCATCGCGCGCCACGTGTCGCCGCTGCACCGCCGCATCCTGCTGCGGGTCGGCGCCCACGAAACCATCAACCCGGCCGAAGACATGGGCGAACGGCTGGCGCTCCGGCTCGCCCGCCCCGGGCTCGTCGACGTCCTGCCGCTATCCGAGGGCGTCAGTCTGGCCGAAGTCGTCTGCCCGCAGCGCTTCGCGGGCCACACCATCCGCGAACTCGACATTCGCAACCGCTATGGGCTCAGCGTCGTTGCCCTGCGCCGGCGCGACCGCGAGGGTGCGGGCGCCACGGTCCGCGCCAACCCGCGCCCGGACGAGAAGCTGCACGTCGAGGACGAGTTGATCGTCATCGGGGCCGACGCCGACGTCGACCGGCTCATCGCGTTGAAGTAGCGCCGCCGGCGGCGGCGCGCCGCGCTTCGGAAAGGCGGATCCGGTGCGCATCACCCCGCGACTCTGGCTTGGCTTCGGGCTCTTCGCCGGCATGCTGGCGGCCATGGCGCTGCTCGTCATGCTCGACCTCTCCACGCTGGCCGAAAGCCTGCGGGCGACCAACCGTCTCAGTCTCTCGGTCCTGCACGCCAACCGCACGTTGCGCGACTCCGTCGACGCACATGCAACGGCCGTCTCGGCGCTCCTCGACGGCGATGCGCACATGGCCGGGATCGTCCGCGCCGATGCGGCTCGGCTCTTCGTTGGCGGGCACGACGACCTGCTGGCGCTGGTCGCTTCGCCCCCCTTGCTCGTGGCACTCACCGAGGCCCGGCTCGTGAGCGGCCGGCTCGACGCCACGCTCGCTTCGATGCTGCGGGCACACGTCGTCGGGCCGTGGGTGCGCGACCGCGAAGCCCTGTCCCGCAACCTCGACGAACTGCGGGCGGCCATCCGAAACGTGGCGCGCGCCACCGATGCCCGCTTCGCTGCGAACGAGCGGGCCGCCGCGGGGGTCGTGCGGCGGCAGATGTTCTGGCTCGCACTCCTCTGTGTGGCCTTCCTGTTTGCCAGTCTCAGCGTCGGGCGCGCGCTCGTACGCTCGTTCCTGCGGCCGCTGCGCCGGCTGACCGAAGCCACCGAAGCCATTGCGGCGGGCGATCTCGCCCGCCGGCTGCCCGTGCGAGGACGTGGCGAACTCGAAGCCGTCGCGCGGGCCGTCAACCGCGTCGTCGATCGGCTCGAAAGCCGGCGGGCGCACGAGGCTGGCGAACACGCGCTCGCCCGCCGGCTGGCTCTGGCGCTCCTCGAACGGCACGCCGGGGCGGCCGTCGTCGTCGACGGCGCGGGGCAGGTCGTGCTCGCGAACGCCGCCGCCCACGCCCTGCTCACCGGGCGGCGGGGCGCACGCAACTACGCCGATCTCACCCGCCTGCTGACGGCCGGCGAGGGCACGCCGAATGCCGCATCCGAGCCGCCCCCCGGTTTCTCCATCGAGCGCCGCGAGCCCCTGCGCGCCGGCCCGCATGCCCCCGTCGGTTTCCTGGTCTCCTTGGCCCCGCGCGACGAGCCCCCACCGTCACTCCCGGCGGCGCCTGGGGCCGCCTGAGCGGTCGCCTCCACATCCCAACTGCCGGCTGTCGAGCGACGCGTTGCGCTGCAAGCCCATGGGGCCCGCAGCGCGCTGGACGTTGCTTTTCGCGGTGGATATACTCCAACCGGTTGGGTGGAGGCGGGGGTGGCCACCATCTCCGTTCATCTCGTGACGTGCATCCATGCTGTGCAGCGCCGCTCCGCGAAGAACGGAACGTTGGCCTTTGGTACAACGCTCTGCGCCCGTGGGGTTCGGTCCGCCAGCCTCCGGCACGCCGAGCCACCCGATCGCGCCAGAATCCTCGGGCTTCGGGGCAAGCCCTTCTGTCACCTCGCGTTTCCGAACGATCGCACCAAGCCGTCATCGAGCCATCCTGCATGGGGGGCTCGCTGTGCGCCGAAAGGGGGCGGCGCGGGTCCGGCGGCATCGACCGGAAAACGGATTCGGGCAGGGGGCCTGTGCCCGTCCTCGGCGAACGCACCGCCGAGCCGGATGTGTCAGGGATCGACATCGGTCACCGTTTGCAGCCGGGGGTTGCGTGCGCGACGACCTGCAAGCGGTTTCCGCACAGCGGTCGCTCCCCGGCGGGGGAGCAGAGCGGCGCGTCGGCAGGGCGCCTGAAGAGGCGTCCGCGGGGCGACAACGTAGGACTGGAGAGCGAGTCAGGATGAGCAAGAAGCTGTTTGTCGGTGGGCTGAGCTGGGGCACGACTGAAGAGGGTCTGCGCAAGGCCTTCGAGGCACACGGACCGGTCGTCGAGGCCAAGGTGGTCACCGATCGCGAGACCGGTCGGTCGCGCGGTTTCGGTTTCGTGATGTTCGAGAGTGAGGCCGACGCCGAACAGGCCGTCAACGCGCTCAACGGCGCGACACTCGACGGCCGCGCCATTCGCGTCGACTTCGCCATGGAGCGGGCGCCGCGGGGCGGCGGCGGCGGGCGGGCCCCGGCCGGGCGCGGTTTCGGCGGCGGCGGGCGCGGC
>CAYRCM010000048.1:0-33063 GCA_964422715.1 uncultured Myxococcales bacterium
GGGCGCCCGCCACCGCCCCAGCCCCCCGCCCCCGCCTGTACACGAGCCGCCGCATCTGCTACTCCGAGAGGGCCGGGAGGCCGCCCCCATGACCGCCGAACGCCTCGCGCCCCTGCTGTTCCGCCGCATCGCGGCCGCGCACCGGCCGCCCTGGCTCAGCCTCGTCGAGCAACCGAGCCCCCTCGTCCCCGCGCCGGCGCTCGGCGCGGCGCTCGGGGTGGCCGACCTGTGGCTCAAGGACGACGGGCGCTCGGCGCCCATCTGCGGCGGCAGCAAGCCCCGCAAGTTGGAGTTCCTGCTCGGCGCCGCGCGCGCCGCCCGCTGCCCGGGGGTCGTGAGCGTGGGCCCCGTGGGCTCGAACCACCTGCTCGCCACGGCCGTGCACGCCCGGCGGGCCGGGCTGCGCTGCCACGCGTACGTCTTTCCGCGACCCATCGACGCCGCCGTCGTCGAGACCCTGCGCGCCACGCTGGGGGCCGGAGCGTCGCTCGCGGTCCTGCCGCACGCGACGGCGGCGGCCCCGCTCACGGCCTACCGCGGGCTCGTCCAGGCCGGGCCCGACCTGTTCTTCGGCCCCGGCGGCTCGGGCGCCCCGGGCAACCTCGGCTTCGTCGAGGCCGCCCTCGAACTCGCAGCCCAGTGCGAGGCGCAGCGCCTCGCGCCGCCGGCCTGGGTGGTCGTGCCGCTCGGCTCGGCCGGCATCGCCGCCGGCCTGGCGGTCGGCCTGCAATTCGCCGGGCTGCCCACGCGCGTGCTGGCCGTGCGGGTCGTGCCGCGGGTGGCCGCCCACCCGCTCTGGGTGCTCGGACAGGTGCGCGCGACGCACGCGGCGCTTTCGGCCTGCGGGCTCGACCCCGGCTCCGTCTGGGCGGCGTTTCGGCGCATCGTGGTCCACCATGGCGAGGCCGGCCCGGGCTACGGCAGCGCCACGCCGGCCGCCCGGGAGGCCCAGGCCCTGGCCCTGGCGCTCTCCGGGCTGCGACTCGACCTGACCTACGCCGCCAAGGCCCTCGCCGCCGTGCGCGCGCTCGCTCGCCCGGGGCCCGGCGCGCCGGCCGGGCCCGTCGTGTTCTGGCAGACCCACAACGCCCGCCCTCTCGACAGCCTGCTCACGGCCAGCCCCACCCCGCGGGAATTGCCGCTCGCGCTGCGGCTTTGGCTCGGGCGCCTGGGGGTGCTGGTCGACGGAGGCAACCGATGGGCGCCCTCTACCCCTTCGAGCCAAACGGCCTTGTGACGCTCACGACCGATTTCGGCACGCGCGACGGCTACGTCGGCGCCATGAAGGGCGTGCTCTACACCCTCGGGCCGGCGCTGCGGGTGGTCGACCTCACGCACGACATCCCGCCGGGCGACATCGCGGCGGGCGCCCGCGCCCTCGGCCAGGCGGGGCCGCTCTTCCCCGCGGGGACGGTGCACGTGGCCGTCGTCGACCCGACCGTCGGCAGCGCCCGCGCCGGCCTGGTCGTGCGTTGCGGCGAGCAGCTGTACGTCGGCCCCGACAACGGCCTGTTCACCGAGGTTTTCCTTGCCGATCCGGCTGGCTGCGCGTACGGCCTGGTGCGCCCCGACCTCGTGCGCACGCCCGTGAGCCCCACGTTCCACGGCCGCGACGTGTTTGCGCCGGTGGCCGCGGCGCTGGCGAGCGGCCGGGTGCGCCCCGAAGATGTCGGCCCCGCCGCGCGACCGCTGCTGCTCCACCGCCCGCCGCCCCAGATCGACGCGGCGCGCGCCTCGGGCGTGGTCCTCGGGGCCGACCGGTTCGGCAATCTGGCGACGAGCCTCCCGTTCGCGGCGCTGCCGGCAGCCCTCCAGACGGCCTTCGTCGTCGAACTCGCCGGCCGCCGGGTGGCGGGGCCGCTCACGTGCTACGCCGACGCGCCCTCGGGCAGTCTGCTCGCCCTCATCGACAGCCGCGGCTTCATCGAGATCGCCGTGCGCGACGGTTCGGCCGACGCCCTGCTCGGCGGCGTCGCGCCGGGCACGCCGCTGACCCTCACGCCGGCGGGCGCCCCGGCCCCCGAGCGCCCCGACGGGCCTGCCGTCATTCCCGCCGGTCCGCGCGACAACCGTTGAGTGCCGGGCGCAGCCGACCGGGACGGCCGGCTGCCGCCTCCTCAGCGCCGGTCGAGCCGATCGGGCAGCCGGGAACGCAGCGTTGTCGTGCCACGTACTTGCCTTTCCAACGAATATCCACTACAACCGCCACCGCAGCGCGCCTCGGAGGCGATCGAGACCGAGGAGGAGAGTCATGGCGGTTCGGGACATTGCGGCCCTCGCGCTTCTCTTCGTTGCGGCAACGGGTTTGGCGGCGTGCGACAAGCCCAGTCACGACGAATGCAAGAACGCCTGTAGCCGGATCGTGCAGATTGCCAAAGAACAGTTCGATATCAAGGTCAAAGACCTGCCCGACGAGTGGAAGCAGCGCGGTTGGCTCGACTCCAAGGTCGCCGTCGAACCGCTGGTCGACAGCTGCGCGGCGGCCTGCGTCGACGTCGGCAAGCGCTCGCTCGTCGACTGCCTGACGGCCGCCAAGACCGCCGACGCGTTCACCCGCTGCACCCAACCCGAGTAGCCCGCCGCCGCTCGTGCCAAGCCGAGCGGCGGTGCCCGCTCTGCCGGCGCAGTACCGCGGGTTGCGGCTGTCCGAATCCGGCCCGCGGCCTCCCGAGGCACACCATGACCCAAGCGGCCGACTTGCAGGCAACGCGCGTTCCGGCACGCGGGCCCAAGCCGCAGCTGCGCCGGCCGAGCCGGCCGCGCGGCGCCCCGCTGGTGGCCCTGGCCCTCCTCGGGTGGGGGCTTTTCGTCGCCGCCCCGGCCGCGGCCCAGCCCGCGCCCATCCGCGTGCCGACCGACCTCGGGCACCCCTGGGTGCTGCCGGCCGAGCCCTTGCCCGCTCCGCTGCGGCCGCTCATCGACAGCCACGTGCACCTGTGGCCGCACCCGGCCGTGCTCGACCTCGCGCTGCACATCTTCGCCGAAAACGGGGTCACGAAATTCGTGGTCAAGAACGCCGGCACGGCGGGCTCGCAGCGGCTCGACGCCTGGTCGTACCTGCAAGGGGTCATCGGCCACGACCGCATGGCGTTCTACTGCAATCTCGACTGGGAAGGCGCCGAACTGCCCGACTTCGGGCTGCGGGCCGCCATGCAGCTCGAAGAATGCGTCCGCAAGGGTGGCCGCGGCCTCAAGATCTTCAAGAGCCTCGGGCTCGGGGTCACCGACGCCGACGGGCAACTGCTCGCCGTCGACGACCGGCGCCTCGACCCGCTCTGGGTCAAGGCGGCCGAGCTCAACGTGCCCATCGCGCTGCACATCTCCGACCCCGAAGCCTTCTTCGAGCCGCCGCTCAAGGGCAACGAGCGCTGGGAAGAACTGCAGATCGCCGAAGACTGGTCGTTCTACGGTGGCGACTACCCGCTGCGCGAAACGCTGCTGCTCGAACGCGACAACGTGCTCACGCGCCACCCGCGCACCACGTTCCTCAACATCCATCTCGGCAACTGCCCGGAGCACCTCGAATACGTCGACGCCCTGCTCGCCCGCCACCCGAACCTCTACATCGACACGAGCGCCCGGCTCGGCGAGATCGGACGCCACCCGCGCGAACAGGTGCGCGCCTTCTTCATCCAGTGGCAGGACCGCATCCTGTTCGGCACCGATCTCGTCGTCACGCCGCGGGGCTATCAACTCGGCAGCGTTTGGCCCGAAGAGAGCGACCTGCTCGACGTCGACCGTTTCTACGACGCGCACCGGCGGTTTTTCGAGACCGATCTGAGCGCCATCGATCATCCGACGCCCATCCAGGGCAACTGGACGGTCGACGCCATCGGCCTGCCGCCCGACGTGCTGGAGAAACTCTATGTGGGCAACGCGGAGCGGCTCATCTTCCAGTGCCGCCCAAAAATCGGGCCGTTCGCGCGCCCCTAAGGCCTGGCGGGCGTGCGGGGCCCGGCGCGCCGCCGCGCTGCTCTCGCTCGCCCTGCTCAGCGCGGGTCCGGCCTGCTCTGGGGCCAAGACGGCCAAGCCCGCCGAGTTCGCCGTCGACTGGACGCCGCTTGCGGCCTACGTCCCCGAGAGCGATCCGGTCTGCCCGGCCGACGCCCGGGCCCTCAGTCGCGCGGCCCTCGCCCACCCCATCGCCGATGTCGCGAGCGTGGCCGCTTGCGCCCTGCCCCCCGAGCGCGGCGCCGGCCTGCGCGTCGTCCTCGTCGATGCCCAGGAACGGCCGCGCCGCCACCTCGACCTGCCGCTCGCCGCGGCCGGCCTCGCCGAGGCCCGGGTGGCGCTGGTCCGCGCCGAAACGGGCGATCTCGACGGCGACGGCACCCCCGACCTCTCGCTCTGGGTCGAGAGCCGCGGCATCCCCCAGCCCGACTTCGAGCGGCGCACCATCGAGTGGTTCGTCGTGCGCTTCGGCCCGCCCGCGGCGGCGGCGCTCCGCATCCCGCTCGACGTGCTCGATGCCCGCACGGGCGATTGCGCCGAAGACTTCACCCGTCAGGTGATGCAGCTCACGCTACGCAGCGCGTCCCACGCCGGCAATCCTCCGGAAATCGTCGGGTTCATCGACACGAAGCGCCGCCGCTGTGAGCCCGCGGCCGAAACCGAGGCCTGCCCCGAAGACGAACCGCCGCCCTGCGAGGAGTGGCAGCGCCGCGAACCCGTGGTCTACCGCTGTTCCAGTCGGGGCGGGCGCTACGAACGCGTTGCCCTGCCCTGACCCACCCGCCTGACCGGGCCTGCCCGGCAAACCTGCCCGCCAACAGACAGGAGCCTTGAAATCGGAGGGGTCAGGGCCCGTCGCCGAATAGCATCGTCACACCGAGGGCGCCGAGGCGCCCGGCCGGCAAGGCGCGCGACTGAGGCATACCCCCGGTATGCCGCAGGGAGTGCAACGCAGCCGGCCGGGATGCATCGGCGACCGAATGTAGAGGCTATTCGAAGACGGGCCCGCAGCCCCGCGCGACGAACGGCAGCCGCACGAAGAAGGTGGCGCCCTGGCCCGGCGCCGATTCGAGTCGCACGGTCCCGCCGAGCCGGGTCACGGCCTTGCGCACGAGCGCCAGGCCCACGCCCGTGCCCTCGTAGTCGCTGCGGCTGTGGAGCCGCTCGAAGGCGCGGAAGATGCGGGCGTGGTACGCCGGATCGATGCCGATGCCGTTGTCGCGCACGGCGAATTCGACGGTGCCGTCCGAGCCGCAGACGCAGCGCAACTCGACCGCGGGGCGTGGCGAGCGGTTGAATTTGACGCCATTCAGGATGAGGTTCTGAAAGATCTGGCGCAGCAAGCCCGGATCGCTCTGAAGGGGCTCCCATGCGCCGGCGAAGCGCACGTCGACGTTCTCGGGCAGCGCCAGCGCCTCGATGAGCCGGTCGAGCAGCTCGCGCACGTCGACCAACTCGTAGGAGGGCGCCCGGGTGCCGATGCGCGACAACTGCAAGAGGTCTTCGACGAGCGCCTGAGCCTGGCGCACGGCGCGCACGATGCCCGTCAGATAGGTCTGGTGCTCGGCCGAGAGGGTGGCGCCGAGTTCTTCGCCCAGGACTTCGGCGTAGAAATGGATGGCGCGCAGCGGCGCCTTGAGGTCGTGCGACACGGCCGACGCGTACTGGTCCAGTTCGGCATTGACGTCGCGCAGTTCGGCGGCCTGGGCCGCGAGCGCTTCGTGGGCGGCGTGGAGCGCGACCTCGGCGCGCTTGTATTCGGTGAAGTCTTCGACGATGGCCTGCACCCCAACCGCCGCGCCGAGGGCGTCGCGAATGGGGTTGAGGTGATAGCGCAGGTACGTCTCCTTGCCCCAGATGGAGCGGTACGGATGCTCGCCGCGGATGGGCTGGTTCTCGTCCATGCAGCGGCGCAGGTCGGCGGAGATGCCCGCCTCGACGAGCGGAGGGAACGTCAGGATGTTGATGGCCCGGGTTTGCGCCGCGGACGGCGACCCCAGGATGTCGAGCAGCGCGCGATTGACCTCGACGATGCCGCCGGACTGACTGCAGAGCAGAATGCCGAGGGGCGCGTTGTCGAGGAGCAGTCGGTAGCGCCCTTCGCCGCCGAGGAGCACCGACCCGCCGGACTCGGCGGGCGCGGGCACGACCTGGCCTGAGTCGTACATCGTGCGTGTCCCGTCGCGGAGTTGGCCCGCGTCGCCCCACCGCCTGGGGACGCTCGCCGGAGCGGTCGGCGGCCCCGTCGCACCGCGCGCGGGCCGCGGCCCCCTCGGGAGTCCACCGCCGGCGTGCTCGCCCGCGGACGGAGGGGCGGGAATCGTGCTGGCCGATTGCGGCGCGGCTTGGTGGACCCCGTCCACCGGTTGCCTTGCTTCGCCTGTGTGCCGTTGCGGCCAGGATCCTTGGACGGCATCCTAGCGGCCATGACGCGCCATGGCAAGAGCCGGCGGCGAAAGCTTGCCCGCCGGTCGCGCCCCGGGGCAGACTGACGCGCCGGAGGTTGCCGCATGGAGACGGCCGCGGACTGCCATCGCCTTGTCGACGCCGTGCTCACGGTGTCGCGCCGCTTCGCCCATTGCGTCCAGAGCAGCCACAGCGAGGCGGAGTGCATCCAACAGATGCTCGACATCGTGCTCGACGTGGCCACGGTCGACGCCGTCACGCTCTGGCTGCCCGGTCCGGGCGGCCCGACGCGCCACGAGCGTGCGCGCGGCGGCCCCGCGCAGGCCGCCGCGTTTGCGGAGCCCCCGGAGATCCTGCGGGTCGTGCACGATCTGCTGCGCGGCTCGACCCTGCCCGAGACGCTCGGCGTGGCCCCGCCGGCCTGCGAAATCTGGGAGGTTGCCCCGCCGGGCGGCGCCGCCGGCGCGGACGACCCGGCGCCGCCCGACCGCCGCTCGATGTGTTTCTCGGCCCTGCGGCTCGCCGACGAGGCGACGGGCGTGCTGGCCCTCACGGTGCGGCGGCCGCGCGGGTTTGCGCCGCAGGACCAGGCGTTGGCGTTGGCGCTCGGCAACGCATTGGCCGTGTTCCTGGCGCTGGCCTCGTCGCGACGCCAGTTGAGTCGCCGCATCGAGGAGTTGAGCTGCCTCTACGACATCGTGCAGCTCGTGGCGCTGCGCAGCCGTTCGCTCGACGAACTCCTCGCGGCCATCGTCGAACGCCTGCCGCGCGCCTGGCCGTTTCCCGAGGCGGCCGTGGCGCGCATCGAGTACGAGGGGCGCACTTTCGAAACCGCACACTTCGGCCCGGCGCATCTCGTCCAGGCGGCCGACATCGTGCGGCACGGGCAACGGCGCGGCCACGTCGAGGTTGGCTACGTGCGCGAGTTGGCCGAGCGCCCCGCGGCCACGTGCATGCGCGACGAACAGCGGCTCCTCGAGGCCGTGGCCGATGACATCGGCCTCATCGCCGAACGGCTCGAAGCCCAGGAGCGCCGCGCGGGGCTCGAGGAGCAGCTGCGCCACGCCGACCGGCTCGCCACCATCGGCCAGATGGCCGCGGGGGTGGCGCACGAGTTGAACGAGCCGCTCGCCAATGCGCTCGGCTATGCCGAGCTCGCGCTCAAGGCCCCCGAGCTGCCGCCGCAGGCCGGTGCCGACCTGCGGCGGGTCGTCGGCGCCGCCCTGCATGCCCGCGACATCATTCGCCGGCTGCTCGTCTTTGCGCGTCCGGCGAAGCCGACGCGGGAAACGACCGACCTCAACGACATCGTGCGCTCCGTCCTCGGCTTCCTCGAACCGCGCTGCCGCCGCGAGGGCATTGCGCTCGCGACCGAGCTGGCCGAGCCGGCACCGCACCTCGAAGCCGACCCGGTGCAGCTGCGCCAGGTGTTGGTGAATCTGGCCGTCAACGCCATCCAGGCCATGCCGCACGGGGGCCGGCTCGACGTCCGCACCAGCCAGGCGGGCAGCGTCGTGCGCCTGTCCGTCGAGGACACGGGCGCGGGCATGAGCGAGGCCGTCTGCCAACAGATCTTCGACCCGTTCTTCACGACGAAGGCGGCCCGCCAGGGCACGGGGCTCGGCCTCTGTGTCGTGCAGGACATCGTCAGCGCACACCGTGGCGCGATCCAGGTCGACAGCCGCCCCGGCGAGGGCTCGCGCTTCACCGTGACCTTCCCGGTTGCGCCCGCCGCGCCAAACGAGGAGCGCCCATGACGAGCCGCGCGACCGAGCCGACGGCCCGGGTGCTGGTCGTCGACGACAACATGGCCACGGCCGAGCTGCTGCAACGCCAGATTGCCGGCGCCGGTTTCGAGGTCGAATTGGCGTTCTCGGTGCACGAGGCCGGCGAGGTGCTCGATCGCAAGCCCATCGACCTCGTGGTCACCGACTTCCGCATGCCCGGGGCCACCGGCCTCGACCTCGTGCGGCACCTGCGCGACCATCGCCCCGACGTCGCGGCCATGGTCATCACGGGCTACGCCTCGCTCCAGGGGGCCGTCGAGGCTGTGAAGGTCGGGGCCGAGGAGTATCTCGGCAAACCCTTCACCGAGGACGAGCTGCTCGGCGCGCTACGCCGCACCCTCGAAAAGCTGCGTCTGCGCCGCGCGGCCCGGCGCCCCGCACCCGTCGGGCCGCCGCACGGGCTGCTCGGCGAATCGCCCGCCATGGCGCCCGTGCGCTCGGCCGTCAGCCGGGCGGCGGCGTCGTCGGCCACGGTCCTGGTCGCGGGCGAGAGCGGCACGGGCAAGGAACTCGTGGCCCGCGCCATCCACTACGGCGGCGAGCGCCGCTCGGCGCCGTTCGTGGCCGTGAATTGCGCGGGCATTCCCGAGGCGCTCGTCGAGAGCGAGCTCTTCGGCCACGTCAAGGGCGCCTTCACGGGCGCCAGCACGTCGCGCGCCGGCTTCCTGCTGACGGCCGATCGCGGCACGGTCTTCCTCGACGAGGTGGCCGAGATGAGCCTGGCCACCCAGGCGAAGGTGCTGCGCTTCCTTCAGGAGCGCGACGTCTACATGGTGGGCTCGTCGCACCCGCGGCACGTCGACGTGCGCGTCATCGCGGCCTCGAACAAGAACCTCGAACAGCTCGTGGCCCGCAAACTCTTTCGCCACGACCTCTTCTATCGGTTGAACGTGCTGCCCATTGCGCTTCCACCGCTGCGCGCGCGGGGCGACGACGTGCTGCTGCTCGCGCGCCACTTCGCGAGCAAGTTCGCCGGCGAGCAGGGGCGCGAGCCGCCGCGCTTCAGCGACGCGGCGCTCATTGCGCTGCGCGCCTACGACTGGCCCGGCAACGTCCGCGAACTCGAAAACGCCATGCAGCGCGTGCTCGTCATGGGCGACGTCGACGTCATCGACGTGAGCGACCTGCCGCCGGCGTTGCGCTTCCCGCTACCCCGCGAGGCGCCCGACGTGCTGCGCCCGCTCGTCGCGGTCGAGGCCGAACACGTGCAGCGCGTGCTCGCGGCGGTGGGCGGCAACCGCACGCAGGCCGCGCGCATTCTGGGCATCGACCGCAAGACGTTGCGCACGAAGCTGGCCGCCCTCGACCTGCCGCTCGACGACGAGCTCCCGCCCGGGTAGCGGCGCGGCCGTCGCGGGGCGCAGGCTCGCTCCACCAGCCGGAGCGGCGGCCCCACCTCCCCGCGCTCGGCTCTCGGCGCGGGGACGGATTCCGGCGTACGCCGGGCTTTGCACTCCGGCCGGGTTTGGCGTAGCCTCCCCCCTTTCCCCGACAGCGGGTCGGGGCTGCGCTCGGTCCCCGCGGACCGTCCAGTGCTCCGGTTCTGCCAGGACGCCGACCGGACCTTCCCCGCAGGTGCGACGACTCGTCCGGCGCGCGTCCTGAACTCGCAAGAGGAGATCTCATGAACGCCACACCCCATCCCCACACTCCGGCCGCCGCGCAGCATGCGGCCAACCCGCCCGCCAGCGCGGCCGGGCTTTTTGCAAACGTCCAGTGGCAGTACGAGAAGGCCGCCGACGACATGGGTCTCGACCCCGTCGTGCGCAAGATTCTGGCCCGCACCATGAACGAGGTGGTCGTGAACTTCCCCGTCCGCATGCACGACGGGCGGGTCGAGATGTTCACGGGCTACCGCGTGCAGCACAACAACGCGCTCGGCCCCTTCAAGGGGGGCCTGCGCTTCCATCCGGCCGTCAGCCAAGACGAAGTGCGCGCACTCGCGGCCTGGATGACCTGGAAATGCGCGGTCGTGCGCATTCCGTTCGGCGGGGCCAAGGGCGGCATCCAGTTCGACCCGCACGGCTACTCGCCGGCCGACCTCGAACGCATCACCCGGCGCTTCACGTTCGCGCTCGGCAACACCATCGGTCCCGAGTACGACATCCCGGCCCCCGACGTGAACACCAATGCGCAGATCATGGCCTGGATTCTCGACACCTACATGACCACGGTGCCGCCGCAGGAACGCATGCGCTGCATGCATGTCGTCACCGGCAAGCCGGTCGAATCGGGCGGCTCGGTGGGCCGCGACAAGGCCACCGGCCAGGGCGTCGTCTTCTGCATCGAGCAGTGGGCCCAGGACCACGGCATCTCGCTGAAGGGGCTCACGTTCATCGTGCAGGGCTTCGGCAACGTCGGCTCTTGGACGGCGCGCTTGCTCAAGCAGCATGGCGCCAAGATGCTCGCCGCCGAAGACGTGACGGGCGCCATTCGCTGCCCGCAGGGCATCGACCCCGACGCGCTGGTCGCGCACGTCCGCAGCACGGGCGGGGTCGCGGGCTTCCCCGGCACGGAGAGCATCTCGCACGAGACGTTCTTCCGCACGCATGCCGACGTGTTCGTGCCGGCCGCCATGGAAAGCCAGATCGACGGCGAAACCGCGCAGTGGCTCGACGTCCGCCTCGTCGCCGAAGGGGCCAACGGGCCCACGGCGCCGGCCGGCGACGCCGTGCTGGCCGAACGCGGCATCGCGCTGCTGCCCGACATCCTCTGCAATGCGGGCGGCGTCGTCGTGAGCTACTTCGAGTGGCTGCAGAACAAGCGCAGCGAGTCGTGGGAACTCGAAGAGGTCGACGGCAAGCTGCACAAGAAGATGGTCGGCGCTTACGGCCGGGTGCGCGACACGGCGCTCACGCGCAAGCTCGACTGGCGTACGGCCGCCTACGTCGTGGCCCTCGGTCATCTACAGGCGGTCTACACCGAGCACGGCATCTTCCCCTGAGCCACGCCTTTCTGCGGGCGCCCTGCCCGCCTCGAGCCGGGCGGCTCCACGCGGAGCCGCCCCGGGCCTGCCCCTGCGCACCGCTCCAGCCCCCGTCCCTCCGGCGCCTTGACAGGGCGCGCACCTCGTCCCCAGAATGCGGCCGCGCAGCCAGGGAAGCGGCGCGGCGGCCTGCGCTCGGCGGCACGCCGCGGGGTGCGCGCCGAAGGTGGGAGTTGTGAACATCGTCATCATCGGCGCCGGCGAGGTCGGCACCCACATCGCGCGGTTCCTGTCGCAGGCCCGCCACAACGTGGTCGTGATCGACCGTGACCCCCAGCGCCTCCAGGTCATCGAAGAATCGCTCGACGTCCGCACCCTTTGCGCGAGTGCCACCGACCTCGCCGCTCTTTCCGAAGCCGGCACGGGGCAATCCGACCTGCTGCTCGCGGTGTCCGACTCCGACGAGGTCAACTTCGCCGCGGCGCTGCTCGGCAAACGCATGGGGGCCCGTCGCGTCATCGCGCGGGCGCGCAAGGCCTTCTACCTCGGCGACCGGCTGGCCGAGTACGCCGAGGTGTTCGGCGCCGACCGCATCGTTTGCCCCGAAGTGTGGACCGCCGCCGAGATCGCCCGCATCCTCGAACACCCCGGCACGCTCGGGGTCACGTTCTTTGCGCGCGGCCGCATCCAGATGCGGCGCATCGAGGTCGAGCCGGGCGCGAGCGCCGTCGGCCGGCCTTTGCAGCAGGTCCCCTTCCCGCGCGGGGCGCTGCTCGCCAGCATCCGCCGCGGCGACGACCTCATCGTGCCGCACGGCAGCGACACGGTGCAGGCGGGCGACCACGTCACCATCATCGGCGCCACGGGCGACATCGGCCGCATCCAGGCGCTCTTTCGGGCCACCAAGGAACCGCGGCGCCGCGTCGTCATCGCCGGTGGGGGCCTGCTCGGCCGCACGCTTGCGCAGATCCTCGAGAAGCGCCAGTTCGCGATTCGCATCGTCGACCGCGATCTCGAACGCTGCCGCGGCCTTTCCGAGGCGCTCGGCCGCACCGAAGTGCTCCACGGCGACGCCACCGACTTGCGCTTCCTCGAAGAAACGGGGCTCAGCGAGACCGACGTCTTCGTCGGGGCCACGAACGACGACCAGACCAACATCATGTCCGGGCTGCTCATGGGCCGCATGGGGGTCGCGACGCGTATCGTCATCGTGCATCGGCCCGATCTGGCGCCGCTGCTCCAGGACATGGGCCTCACCCACGCGCTGAGCCCGCGCGACGTCATGGCGGGGGCGGTGGTCACGGCCTTGCAGCGCGAAGAAGTCACCGCGGTGCAGCTGCTCGAAGAAGGCCGCGCCGAGGTCCTCGAACTGCGCGTGCCGCGCGACGCCGAAATCGTGGGGCGCGCCATCAAGAACGCGGGCCTCCCGCGGGGGGTCATCGTCGCCGCCATCGTGAGGCGCGGCGACGTGTTCGTGCCCGGCGGCGACGACCCGTTCCTCGGCGACGACACGGTGGTCGCGTACGCGCTCAGCGAGTCGGCCGAGAAGTTCGAGGCGCTCATCGGGAAGCGGGTCTAGCGCCGTGCGCTATCGCCTCGTCATGAAGATCCTGGGCCTGCTCGTGGCGGTCACGGGGTTTGCCATGCTGTGGCCGCTGTTCTGGGCGCTCTACGACCAGGACGGGCAGACCGCTGCGTTCGTGTTCAGCATCCTCACGTGCCTGGGCTCGGGCGCCCTGCTGTACGTGCCGAACCGCCGCGTGTCCGGCGACGTCTACCGCCGCGAGGCGCTGGTCGTGGTCGGGCTCGGCTGGCTCTTCGCCGCGGCGTTTGGCGCCCTGCCCTTCGTCTTCTCGGGGGTCCTGCCCGGCTACACCGATGCCTTCTTCGAAACGATGTCCGGCCTGACGACCACCGGCGCCTCCGTGTTCACGGCCGACACGTTCGCCGATTGCCCTCGCAGCATCATGTTCTGGCGCTGCCTCACCCACTGGATCGGGGGCATGGGCATCGTGGTGCTGTTCGTCGCGGTGTTCCCGCTGCTCGGCGTCGGCGGCAAGGAACTCTTCCGCTCCGAGGTGCCCGGCCCCACGCCCGAGGGTTTCCGGCCGCGAGTGGCCGCCACGGCGGCCGTGCTGTGGGGCATCTACATCGCGATGACCGTGCTGCTTGCGGGCCTCCTGTGCCTCGAAGGCATGGACCTCTTCGACGCCCTCTGCCATACCTTCGCCACCCTTGCGACGGGCGGCTTCTCCACGCATTTCGAGTCGGTCGCGGCCTACGATTCCCCCGTCATCGACGTGACGCTCGGGGTCTTCATGCTGCTCGCCGGGTCGAACTTCGCGCTGTATCACCGGGCCCTGCGCGGCGAGCCGGGGGCCCTCTGGCGCGACGCCGAGTGGCGCGTGTACGTCGCCATCATTGGCGGCGCCACGCTGCTCGTAGCGGCCCTCACGTGGGGCCACGGGGTCTACGGCGACCCCGTGAGCGCCCTGCGCCACTCGTTTTTCCAGGTCGTGAGCCTCCAGACCACGACCGGTTTCGCAACCGCCGACTTCGACCTCTGGCCCGCGGCGGCGCGTTTCCTGCTCGTCGCCATCATGTTCATCGGCGGGTGCGCAGGGTCGACGGCCGGCGGCATCAAGGTCATCCGCTGGATTCTGCTCGCCAAGGTCGCGCTCTACGCCGTCCGCCGCTCGTTCAACCACCACGCCGTGGTGGGCATCAAGGTGGGCGGCCGGCCGGTCGAGCCCGCCGTGCGCGATGCCGCCGTGGCGTTCAGCATTCTCTGGATGGGAATTTTCGCTGTCGCCACCCTGTTTGTCGCTGGGTTCGCCGACTCGGGCCGCGGCCGCGACTACGACCTCGTCAGCGCGGCCACGGCCGTCGCGGCGACGCTCAACAACGTCGGTCCGGGACTCGCCGCGGTGGGGGCGAGCCAGAACTTCGCCGACGTGGCGATCCCGGCCAAATGGATGTTGAGCCTGTGCATGGCGTTGGGCCGGCTCGAACTCTTTGCCATCCTGGCCGTTTTCGCGCCGTCCAACTGGCGTCCCCGGCGCTCCCGCCGCCTCGGCCCCGGCGGGACGGACGGGCCCCGCGGTTGACGCGGCGCCGAGTCGTCCTAGAATGCGGTGCGGAAGTGCCTCGGTCCTGGTGGGCCGCCCGGTCTTCAAAACCGGTCGTGAGGCGGCTAGTCGCCGGCTCAGGCGGGTTCGATTCCCGTGCACTTCCGCCATGCCGAGGCCGTAGGCTTGCGATACCGGGCCAGGTGCGCCGCACCTTGATTCCCGGAGGGCCGCTTCTTATACTGCCATTGTGATGCAGGTGGCGAGAAACAAAAAGAATATCGCGGCCACCCTCGTCGCTCTGGTTGCCAGTTTGGCGGCCCAGTACCCCGTGGGATGGCTGCTCTACGTCGAGGCCACGACGGCCGGCGAGCACGAACCGGGCCGACCGCCCCGCCTGCCGCTCCAGGCCAGGCTTGTGCCGCAGCACCGGCCGCCCCCCAAGCCCGAGCCGAAGGAGCCGCCCGACACCATCGAAGGCCAGATCGTCGAGCTGAGCCGGCCTCCCGAACCGCAGAAACCGCCGCCCGACGCCCGCTTCCTGTCCCAGTACGACACACGCACCGAGCGCGAGGTCAAGTCGCGTCACCGCGGCCGCAGCACCGGCCGCTCCGGTTCGAACGACATCCGCGACCCGTCCGAGGTGCAGTCGCCCGAATCCAACAGTCCCGACCCGACGCGGCTCAAGGAAACCGGAGAGGTCGTGCAGGTGCCCGAATCAACGAGCGATCTGCCCGTCACCTCGCGCGGCAGCCTGCTGTCCCGCTCGCGGCCGGGGCGCATGCTGCTGCCGAGCAACAGCCTCGCAAGCGAACTCGAAAACCTGCAAGCGCTCTCGGCGGGTCACTTCTCTGCCGACGACGCGCTGCTCGACATCGACGAGGAAGACGAATCCACCGTCCTCAACTCGCGCAAGTTCCGCTACTGGGATTTCTTCAACCGGGTCAAGGAGCGCGTGCGCCAGCAGTGGCGCCCCGACGAGGTCTATCGCCAGCGCGACCCGAACGGGCAGGTCTACGGCATTCGCGACCGGCTGACGATCCTGCACGTGACGCTCGACCAGAACGGCAACGTGTCGCGGCTCGTCACGGTGCGCAACAGCGGTGCCGGCTTCCTCGACGATGAGGCGCGCCGGGCCTTCAAGGCCGCGGGGCCTTTCCCCAATCCGCCGAGCGGCCTGCTCGACGACAACGGACTCGTCACGTTCAAGTTCGGCTTCCTGTTCGAGATCTCCGGCTCTCGCTATCGCTTCTTCTGGAAGCAGATGTAGGCCGCCGATGCGCTCCACCCCAAGGGCCGCGCCCGCCGCGGTCGTGCGCCCACGGACCCGCCGCCCGGGCTCGGTCGTCGCACGCGCCGCGCGCCGACTGATCCCGCTGGCCGTTTGCATCCTGGGCTGGGCGGGTCGGGTTTTCGCCGCCGCAGAGCCCGCCCTCGAACGACACCCGACCGAGCACTTCGTCTTCCTGTACGAACCGGGCGCCGAAGCCCTCGTGGCCCCGCTCGCCCAGAACGCCGAGGCCGTGCGCCTGCGCGTGTGCCGGGAACTCGCGCTGCCGTGCTTCCAGGGGCCCATCGAAGTGCGCCTCGCGCGCAGCGAAGAGGAATTCCGAGCGGCCCTGCCCGGACGGGACACGCCGGTCGACAACGTGGTCGGCGTGGCCTACCCGACGGCGAACCGCATCGTGCTGCGCGCCGATGCGAAGGGGCTCTTCACACTGGCCGAGACCTTCGAACACGAGGTGTCCCACATCGCCGTGCAGCGGGGCGTGGGGCGCACGAGACTGCCGCGCTGGTTCCTGGAGGGGCTGGCGCTCCACCAGGCCGGCCAACCGCTCGCCGAACGGCTCGAATCGGCCACCTCCGCCGCGCTCACGCGCCAGTTGATCCCGCTCGGGCGGCTCGAGCGGGGATTCCCACGCGAGCCCGCCGCCACGCGGCTCGCCTACGCGCAGTCCATGCTGTTCTTCCGCGAACTGCTGCAGCGGGGCGGTATCAGCCGCATCCAGGCCCTGCTCCAGGCGGTACGCCGTGGCGAGGCCTTCCCGAGCGCCTTCCTCAGGCTCTACGGCGAGTCGCTCGACGCCGTCGAGCGGGCCTTCGTCATCGACCTCACGACGGGGGCTTCGTGGGTCCCCATCCTGACGAGCGGCGGGCTCATCTGGGTCGTCGCGACCGGCCTGTTCCTCTGGTCGTACGTGCGGCGGCGGCGGCGCGCGCGGGCCACCCTGCGGCGCTGGGACGCCGAAGCCGAAGAGAACGAGAACCCTGGATTTTTTGGTTGACCTGCCCGGGGGGCCGACTAATATCGGGTCCGCTTTGCTGGGCGCGAATGGCCGTCGAGCCCTTGCGCTGGGCCGTCCAGCCGCAGACTTGAAGCCCCAAACGGAGGTCGTCATGCCCGTCCCGAAAGACCTGCTCTTCACGCGCGAACACGAATGGGCTGCCCTCGATGCCAAAACGGGCGTGGTCACCGTCGGCATCACCGACTACGCCGCCGAAAAACTCGGTGAAATCGTGTACGTCGAGCTGCCCGAAGAGGGCGCCGCCGTCGAACGCGAAGACACCTTCGGCTTCGTCGAATCCACGAAGTCGGTGTCCGACCTCTTCTGCCCCGTGTCCGGGTCGGTCGTCGAAACCAACGAGTCGCTCATCGACTCGCCCGAGCTCATCAACGAAGACCCGTACGAAGAAGGCTGGATGATTCGCATCAAACCGAGCGACGCGAGCGAGTTGAAGAGCCTGCTCAACGCCGAACAATACACGGCCTACATCGGCGAGCTCGAAGAAGAAGGCTGACGCCCGGCCTCCGGGGGCCGCGTCGCAGCAACCCGTACGCGCTGCATCCACAAGGCGACTTCCATGCGCTACATCCCTCACACCGAGGAAGACCTGCGACATATGCTCGCCACCATCGGCATCTCCGAGGTGGCTGCACTCTTCGAATCCATTCCGGCCGACTTGCGGCTCGGCAGGCCGCTCGACCTGCCGCCCGCGCTCGACGAACTGAACCTCACGCGCCACCTGTCCGACCTGGCCATGCGCAACGTGGCCGCCTCGTGCACGGCGCACTTCCTCGGCGGCGGCGCCTACCACCACCACGTGCCGCCGGCCGTCGACCAATTGCTGCTGCGCAGCGAGTTCTACACGGCCTACACGCCCTATCAGCCCGAAATCAGCCAGGGCACGCTGCAGGCCATGTTCGAATTCCAGACGCTGGTCTGTCAGGTGCTCGGGGCCGAAGTCGCCAACGCGTCCATGTACGACGGGGCCACGGCCATGACCGAAGCCGTGCTCATGGCGCGCCGGCTGCAACCCAAGCGCCGGCGCGTGCTCGTGTCGGGCGCCGTGCACCCCGAGTATCGCGCCGTGCTCGCCACCTATCTGCGGGTCGAGCCCGACCTGGTGAGCGTCTTGCCGGTCGGCACCACGGGCACGACCGACTTCCAGGCGCTGGCCGAGGCGCTCACGGACGACGTGGCCGCCGTGGTCGTGCAGTACCCCAACTTCTTCGGCTGCGTCGAACCGCTCGCCGATATCGCGCCGCTTGTCAAAGACGCCGGGGCGCTGCTCATCGCCACCTTCAGCGAAGCCCTCGCCTTCGGTCTCCTGAAGCCGCCGGGCGAACTCGGCGCCGACATCTGCGCGGGCGAAGGCCAGAGTTTCGGCGTGCCCCTGCAGTTCGGCGGGCCCTACCTCGGGCTGCTCGCCACGCACGGGCGCTTCGTGCGCAACCTGCCGGGGCGCCTCGTCGGCCAGACCGTCGACGCGCAGGGACGCACCGGCTACGTGCTCACGCTGTCCACGCGCGAGCAGCACATCCGCCGCGAGAAGGCCACATCCAATATCTGCAGCAACCAAGGGCTTTGCGCGCTGGCCGCCTGCATCTACCTGGCGCTCATGGGGCCGCAGGGTCTGCGGCACGTGGCCACGCTCAACCACCGCAACGCCCGGCGGCTCAAGCAGGCCGTCACGGCCCTGCCGGGCTTCGCGCCGGTCTTCTCGACGCCCACGTTCAACGAGTTCGTCGTGCGCACCCCCGTGCCGGCGCGCGACGTCGTGGCGGCGCTCAGTCCGCAGTACATCGTGCCGGGGCTCGACCTCGGGCGCTTCGACCCGGCCTGGGACCACTGGCTGCTGATGACGGCCACCGAACTCAACACCCCCGAAGACCTGACCCGCCTCATTGCGGCGCTCCGCGCCCTCTGAGCCCTGCCCCATCGACGACGCAAGTTCATCCCGTCCGACGGCTGGCCGTTGCGGCCAACCGCCCGGTGTGGTTACGATGGGGCTCTGTGTGTCCGGCCTGCGCCTTGCGTTCGTGGGCCCGACGGAGGTGATGATGCGACGTCTGCGCCTGTTCTCGATCGCTCTCGGGCTCCTCGCGTTCACGGTGGGGCTCACCGATTGCCGCTGGATCAAGATGAAACTCGGCATCGGCACCGACATATCGAGCCCCGACGAAGGCACGCCCGAATGGGTGGTCCAACAGGCGCTCGCGGCCGCGGCCGAATCCGACGAGGAGAAGGGCTGGGATCGGTTCGCCCGGCTGCTGCACAGCGAACAGCGCTACGCCAACTCGCTGAAGCAGTGGCGGGCCTTCAAGTTCCGCGATTTTCGGAAAAGGGTGCAGAACTACGTCAAGGATGCGAAGGGCCCCACCTACACGATCATGCGCTGGGTCGAAGAGGGCGAGAAAGGCGACACGCTCACCATCTTCGTCGAAAGCAACAAGACCGACATGCCCACGCCCTGCACGGTTCAGATCGACGACAACCTGAAGGGCCTCTGGAAGATCACGCGCTGTTCTCTGTGAGCGCGGGCACGCCCTGCGCCGCCACCTCGGGCCCCGGCAAGCACACGAGCGAATCGCCGGCCACGCGCACGGTCAGCACCGTGTCGCGCGGCAATTCGTGCGCGAGCAGCGCGCGCGCCACGGCCGCCTCGACCTGGCTTTGCACGACGCGCCGCATGGGCCGGGCCCCGAGTTCCGGGTCGAAGCCGCCCGCCCGCAGCAGGTGCTCCACCACCGCATCGTCGGCCACGAAACGCACGCCCCGTTCGGCGTAGAGCCGGTCGCTCGACACCCGCAGCAACAGGCGCCCGACGGCCCGCACGTCTTCCTCGCTGAGCGGCGTGTAGACGAGTTTCTCATCGATGCGGTTCCACAGTTCGGGCGGGAAGTGGCGCCGCGCCTCACGCAGCACGGCCTCGGCCGTGGCCGCGGGATCGGGCCCGGCGGCCCCGGAGAAGCCCACGGGCCGCTGCGCCCGCGAGAAAAGGCCCGAGCCGAGATTGGAAGTGAGCACGATGAGCGCATTCGAGAAGTCGACCCGCCGGCCCTTGCCGTCGGTGAGGTTGCCCTCTTCGAGCACCTGGAGCAGCAGGTTGAGCACCTCGGGCGCCGCTTTTTCGACCTCGTCGAGGAGCACGATCTGGTAGGGCCGGCGGAACAGCGCGCCCGTGAGCTGCCCGCCCTCCTCGTAGCCGACGTAGCCCGGCGAAGCCCCGATCAGCCGCGACACCGAATGCGGTTCCATGTACTCCGACATGTCGAGGCGGGTGATGGATTCGGGGTCGTCGAACAGGAACTCGGCGAGCGCCCGCACGGTTTCGGTCTTGCCGACCCCCGTGGGACCGAGCAGCAGAAACGAGCCGACCGGTCGGCGCGAACGGAACCCCGCCCAGTTGCGCTGGATGACGGCGCACAGCGTGTCGAGCACCGCGGCATGCCCGATGATGCGGGCCGAGAGGTGGCGCCGCATGTGCAGCAGCCGTTCGTTGTTGCGCACGAGGATCTTGTCGACCGGCACGTCGACCTGCTGGCTGACGACCTCGGCGACCTCCTCGCGTCGAACCGCCCGCCGACCGGCCCGCGCCGCGCGCGCGCCCGCGAGGTCGAGCAGGTTGATGGCCTTGTCGGGCAGGCGACGGTCGTGGATGTAGCGGCGCGACAGGGTGACGGCGGCTTCGAGGGCGTCGGCCTCGTAGCGCACGCCATGGTGGCGCGCGTAGCGCTCGACGAGGCCGCCCAGGATGGCCCGCGTCGTCTCCTCGCTCGGTTCGTCGACGATGATGGGCTGGAAACGCCGTTCGAGCGCCGGGTCGTTTTCGATGTGACGGCGGTATTCCTGGAGCGTCGTGGCCCCGATGCAGGGGAACTCGCCGCGCGCAAGCGCTGCCTTGAGGTCGCTCGCGGCGTCGTGCGCCCCGGTGGTGGCTCCTGCGCCGATGATGGTGTGGAACTCGTCGATGAAGACGATGACGCGCCCCGCGGCCTTGCGCACTTCGGCACGCAGCCCGGCCATGCGCTCCGAGAACGCGCCGCGCACGCCGGTACCGGCAACGAGGTTCGTGACGTCGAGCGCCACGATGACGCGCTCGTCGGCCGGGCCGCGGTTCGTGCGGGTGAGCGCGGCGGCAACCCCCTCGACGACGGCGGTCTTGCCCACGCCCGGCTCGCCGAGAATGCACGGGTTGTTGGTTCGGCGCTTGCCGAGCACATCGAGCACCTGTTCGACTTCGCGCTCGCGGCCAATGAGGGGGTCGAGCTCGCCTTGCAGCGCGGCGCGGCTCAGGTTGCGGCCGAGCGAGGTGAGCAGCGGATACTCTTCGGGGTCGAGCGCAAAGGGCGGCAGCAACTTGCGCCCCGGGGCCGCTCCACGGCCCGCCGCAGGGGTCGCCGCGACCGGGGGCACGAGGCGCAGCGCCGGGCGCACGGCGCGGTCGCGGGCCGGCGGCAAGGGAGCCTCGGACGCGCCGTCGTCTGCGTCGGCCGCGTCCTCGTCGGGGTCGACGCTGGCTTCGAGCAACGCCGCCGAGGTTGTGGACTCGCGATCGCCGCGGGTGCGCGCCGCGGCCAGGTCGGCCAGCGTGGCGGCGAGCCAGGCGCGGGTCGCCGCCGTCGACGAAGCGGAACGCGGTGGCGCTCCCTGCCCGGCCCCCTCGCCGGCCCCGCCCGGGGGAGCCATGGCCGGCCCGGGCCGGCTCGACTCCGCTTCGTCGCCCGCCCCCAGCGTGGAAATGGCGTTCTCGACGAGGCTGCGCGGCAGGCTGCCGGTGAGGTACGAGAGCACCGTGGCCCGCAACGCACCGATGTCGACCGCCGCCCGTTCGAGGACGCGGTACGCGAGCGAATTCGACACCTGCAGGAAGGCCAGCAGCAGATGCAGGCTGCCCACCATGGGCGAGCGGCAACTCTTGGCGGTGGCTTCGGTTTTTTGCCGAATGGCTTCGAGCACGGAGCCGCTTTCGAGGTCGAGTCCGCGCAGCGTCTCGAGGATGCGGTCCTCGTCGACGCCGCGGGACTGCAACACGGCCTGGGCCTGGTTCGGCGTGGCGGACTCGGTGAACATGGCGAGCAGCAGATGCACGCTGCAGAACGGCTTGCCGGAGCACGCGGCGATGTCGCGACCCTCGGTGTAGATGCGGTGGACCTGTTCGCTCACGTCCATGGATGCAACCTTCGCCTCGGGTTGACGGAACGCCGCCGGCGGCCATTGGGGGCCGCCCGTGACGCGCGCACGGGCGCTGCGGCAGTCGGTTTGTCCTTACCATGCGGCCTCTGGCCGCGGCAAAAAATCGGCAGCGTCACGCGGGGGTCCGGACGCCCGAACGGCAGCCGGCGTTCTCGCTCGTGGACAAGCAGCACGCCTCGCGCCTACGATACGCGGCATGGACCTCTCCGACTGGCGCCAGGACTATCAGAAAGGCGGGCTACGCCGGGCCGACCTGCCTGCCGAACCCGAAACGCAGTTTCGCCGCTGGCTCGACGAGGCCGTCGCCGCGGGACTGGCCGAGCCGAACGCCATGGCCCTCGCCACCGTGTCGCCCGACGGCCAGCCGAGCGTGCGCACGGTCCTGTTGAAGGCCTTCGATGCGCAGGGCTTCGTGTTCTTCACGAACTACCAGAGCCCAAAAGCCCTCGATCTTGCAGGCAATCCGCGGGCCGCACTGCTGTTTGCCTGGTTGCCGCTCGAACGCCAGGTGCGCATCACGGGCAGCGCTTCGCGCATCGGCGTGGCCGAGTCGCTGCGTTACTTCGTCTCGCGGCCGTTGGGCAGCCGGCTCGGGGCCTGGGTGTCCGCGCAGAGCCGGGTCATCTCGTCGCGACAAGTGCTCGAAATGAAGTGGGACGAGATGAAACGCCGCTTCGCCGACGGCCAGGTGCCGCTCCCCAGTTTCTGGGGCGGCTTCCGCGTGCGGGCCGAGACGTTCGAGTTCTGGCAGGGCCGGTCCGACCGGCTTCACGACCGCTTCCGCTACAGCCGCGAGGACGAGGGCGCGTGGCGCATCGAACGGCTCGCGCCCTAGCCCCCCGACGCCCGGAGGCTTCCCCATGCAAGGCGACCACGCCGCGTTGAGCCGGGTTCTGGCCGAGCGGCTGCCCGACGGTCGGCGCCGGGCAGTGCCCGTGTTCGGCAGCGGGCTCAACCTCCAGGCCGCGCTCGCGGCCGGCGCTGCGCGAAACGAGGAGGACGACTGGGCCGGGCTGCTCGACCGCGTGGCCGAGCACCTCGGGATCGCGGCCGACCTGCCCCATCGCGATCTCGCGTCCATGACCGCGCGGTGGGAGGCGTTTCTCTGGCGGGTGGCCGGCGCCAGCAACGTGCAGGCCAGCGTGGCCGAGGCCAACCTGTGCCGGGTCGTGACCCAAGAACTCCGCGCGCTCGAATCGGCAACCGCCGAACGCAGATTCTATGGCCGCGTACTCCGCGCGGGTTTCGCCGACATCGTGTCGCTCAACTTCGACCGCCGCCTGGCGCTCCACGGTCGCTCGCGCGCCATGAGCACCGCCGTGCCGCCCCCCCTGCCCGGCGTGCACGAACGGCTGGAGCCTTCGCTGTACCGCCACGCGCGCGTCGTGCGGCGGCGCCAGGAAACGCGCATCTTCTTCCCGCACGGCGACACGGCGCGGCCCGACACGCTGAAACTGGGAGTGCGCGCCTACGGGCGCTACATCGACGACCTCGAAGCCGCCCGCGCACGGCACAAGGCCAGCGAGAAGCGCTTCGTGGCGCACAAGTCGCGGACGATGGGTGCGGCGGCCGCCCGTGCCGCCTGGCCCGACGCCGTGCGCGCGCTCGCGCCGGGACGGCTTTCGTGGGTCGACCTGTTCCTGACAGCCCCGCTCGTCTTCGTTGGTTGCGGGCTCTCGACCGACGAGTGGCCGCTCTGGTGGACGCTCCATCAGCGGGCCCGCAACGCCGCGCGTTGGGCGCCCGAGCGCCGGCAGCCGACCTTCGCGCTCGGCTTCGGAGACGCCAACCCCCCTGCGCACCTTGCGGGCGCCCCGGCGGGCGTGCAGTACGTTGCGTTCGAAAGCCCCGCAGCGCTCTGGGACGCGCTGCTCGGCGCCGCCGAATCGGCGACCGCCGCGCCGGCCTCATAGGGGGCTGCGGGAAACGGCGACGTGACGGACCAAGAAACGACGAAAGGCCCGGGAAAACCCGAGCCTTTCAGGTGGAGCTGAGGGGGATCGAACCCCTGACCTCATGAATGCCATTCATGCGCTCTCCCAACTGAGCTACAGCCCCACAGGGTCGCGCAAAACGTGAGCGGCACTTTAGGAGAGCCCCGCCAGGAAGTCAAGCGCTTTTTGGCGGCTGGCCGTCGAATGGCGCGGACGCCTTCGCCGCGGCCGCGTCCTGCAACGCCGCGATGGTCCAGCGCAGGCGCCGCAGACCGCGGCGCCAGACCGGCGTGCCGGCGAAGAGGCGCCGGAAGGCGGCCGGTCCGAGCGCCGCGAGATCGGCCAGGCGCGGAGCCGCGAGCGCGGGCCGCGGCGCGAACGGTGTCGAACCGGGCGGCGCGGTGCGGCGGTTCCACGGACAGACGTCCTGGCAACGGTCGCAGCCGAACAGCCGGCCGCCGAGCGCGGCGCGCAGTGCGACGGGCAGCGGCGTTGCCGCCTCGATGGTCCAGTAGGCCAGGCAACGGCGCGCGTCGAGCACACCGGGGGCCACGAGCGCACCCGTCGGGCAGGCATCGAGGCAGGCGCGGCAGTGGCCGCAGCGTGGCACGAGCGCTTCGGCGTCGGTTTGGAGTGCCGCGTTGGTGAGCAGCCCGCCGAGGAAGAAGAACGAACCGAAGCGCGGATGGATGATGAGCCCGTTCCTTCCGAGCCAGCCGAGACCCGCGGCTGCCGCGTAGGCGCGTTCGAGCACGGGCGCCGAGTCGACGAACGGCCGGGTTGTGGTGGCGGGCCCCGCGAGTTGCACGAGGGCTTGACCAAGCGCCGCGAGACGCGGCCGCATCACCAGATGGTAGTCGTCGACGCGGGCGTAGGCCGAGAGGAAAGCCGTTTGACCAGCCGCGGCCGCGGGCGCGGCGGGCGGCGCCGTGGGTGCCCCCGGATACGGCAGGCCGACGACGACGACGCTGCGGCACTGCGGCAGCACCCGCGTCGGATCGAGCCGCAGTGGCCGGCTCGTTTCGAGCCAGGCCATGTCGGCGTGGTGGCCGGCGGCGAGCCAGGCCTCGAAAACGCCGGCCCCGGGAACGGGCAGCGCCGGCGCCACCCCGAACAGCGGGAAGCCGAGGGCCGCGGCTGCCTGCCGCAGTTTCGTCGTGACGTCCGACGGGACACACTCCGCGCTCATGGTCGCCGCCGCCCCCGCCGCGCGGCCGGGCGCGCCGCGAAAGCGCCGCCGGCCGCTGCGCCACGGCCGGGCGCGACGCGCACGCGCCGCGCGCCGCAATGTTTTTCGTGACGCGCCGGCTGTGGTAAAAGCCCTGGGTCATGGCAGACGCGGCCTCCCAAAACGCGGGTCGATTCCGCACGGCGGCCATGTTGGGGCTGCTTGTCCTGTGCGCGGCGCTCACCGGCTGCGGCTCGGCCTGGCGCCCGCGCACTCCGGAGGCGGCGCCGCAGCTGCCCGCGGAGCCCCTGCCCACGCGCGCCATCGAGCTCGTCCGACTGAGCAACCGCCTGCTGCAGCAGCCTCCCGACGACGCCCGGCTCGATCGCGCGCTGGCGGCCGCCCGCGAGGCGACGCGGCGGCGCCCCGGCTACGCCACGTGGTGGCGGCTGGCGCGCGCCAGCCTGCTCGTGGCCCAGCGCCACAGCCGCCCGCAGGCGCGGCGCACGGCTGCGGCCGAAGGCATCGTCGCGGCGCAGCAGGCCATCGCCGCAGCCCCCGAGCGCGTGGGCGGCTACCATTTCCTCGCGGCCTGCACGGGCACGGCCATCCAACTCGACACCGACGGGGCCCTCGAACGCATACAGGAAATCGAAACCAACGCGCAGAAGGCGCGCACCCTCGACGCCGGCTTCCAGCAAGGCGGCCCGCTGCGCGTGCTGGCCGCGATGTATGCCAACGCGCCGAGTTGGCCAACGAGCATCGGTGACATCGAAGAAGCCCTCGAAATCTTCAAGGAACTCGTCGCGAGCTATGGCGACTACGGCGAAAACCATTTTCACTACGCCGAAAGCCTCATGAAAGTCTCTGACTACGAAAATGCCGCCGCGCAGTACCGCGCGGTACTGGCCAGCCCCGCGCGCGGCGTGTGGCGGCTGCTCGGTCCGGGCTACCGGCTGGCGGCGCGCCAACGCCTGTCCGACATCGACCGCCTCCGCGCGCTGCAAGCGCCGTGAACGGCGCAGGCGACCCGCAACGCCCGGCTTGCCGTCAGATCTTGCCCGGAACGCCCCCCGGGTGGCGCAGCATCAGGATGCCGCGAACCGTGAGGTACAGCGTGCAAACGCCGAGGATGGCGCCCGCACCGCGATAGGCCCAGGTCATGGCTTCGGCCGCGGGCCAGCTGCCGCCGAGCGCCGTGCGGAGTACCCCGAAACCCATGACCCAGCCGAGCGCGAAGCCCGCGAGTTTGCCCGGCAGCGTGGGCATGATGACGAACGGCCCGCGCACCACGTACAGGATGGTCCCGGCGAGCAGCGCACCCCAGTAGCGGTAGGCGGCAAGGCCTGCGAGCCACCAGGGGGCCTCGCCGATGGCCGCGAGGGCCAACGCGACCGAAGGGTTGAACAGGATGTCGCCGATGGGGTCCCAGATGCGGCCGAAGTCGGAGATCTGCCCGAAGGCGCGACTGGCGATGCCGTCGAGCAGGTCGGAGAAGGCGGCCGAGCCGTAGACGCTGCACAGCAGCCATCCGACGTCGGGGTACTGCGGTTGCAGCAGCACCAGCACAACGGCGAGCGGCATGGCGACGAGCCGGTACATGGTGAGGGTGTTGGCGACGCCGAAACGCGGATAGTGGGCTCCGCCGGGCGCGCGCACGGCCGAGAGTTGCAGATAGCCGATGCCGGCCCACGCCGCAAAGGCGAAGACTTGCAGCCCCGTGACGGCGAGCAGGACGGGCGTCTCGACGACGAAGCCCAGCGCCACGAGCGCGGCGGCGATGGGGGCTGCCACCGCCCAGAGCGAGCGCAGGTACGAACGGCGCAAGTGCGGCAGCTGCCGCGATAGTGCGCTGCCGTGGCCGATGGCAAGCCTGAAGAAGGCGACGAACGCGCGCGGCCCAAATCGCCCGCCGCGCAAAATGCGCGCGAGTTCAGGGAGAATCGACTCCCGGCTGGAACCGGCCTTGGACGCGCTCAAGGGCCCCTTCCCGTCCCCAGGAAGCGCCCATCATAGGCGCCTCGTCCCGATCTGTCACGCTGCGCGCCCCGGGAATAGAATCGGCGGCTGCCGCGCTCCTCGCCGGGCGCGGACCGGGCGAGTGCACGCTGCGCCGCGGCCGCCGCGCCCAGAAACGCCCCACGCACAGGCGCCGCCGAGAGCGGGAGAGAGCCCATGACGTCCAGTCTACTGAGGATCGCGCGGCCCGGCCCCCATCAGGCGCGGTGCTGGGCCTACGTCGCGCTGCTGCTCCTCGGCGGGGCGCCCGCAGCGCGCGCGGCCGAGCCGACGGTGGCCGCCGCCCCCGGGACGCGGCTCGTGGTCGACCTGGCGCGCGCCCCCGGTTCCACCATCGTCATCCCCGGCCGCCCCGCCAGCATCGACCTCGCGGCCCCCATCTGTGGCTTCGCGGGCCCCGACGGCGTCGTCGCCGGCACGAGTCCGTCGGCCCTCGCCTTCGACCCGCTGCGCTACCAGCCGGGTTGGCTCGAGGTGCAGGTCGCCTGGCCCGATAGCCCCGACTGTGCCCGAGCGCGCCTCGTACGGCTGTTCGTGGGCGCGGGCGACGCCACCGCGGAGCCCCCGGCGGCCGTCAGCATCCAGGCCGAGTCCCGCGTCGCCGAGTTCACGGCCGGCGACGTCGCCCCATTCGTCGCGGTCGCCGTCAGGGCCGGCGAGGCGCGGGCCGTCGAACCGTGCGTCAGCGGCCAGACGTGCTCGCTCGTCGTGCCCGACGGCTTCATCCGCGCCTGGTTGCGCCGCGAGCCCGTGGGCTTGCTGCTCTGGCCGAAGGCGGTCCCGCTCGCGCCGGGCGAAGACGTGCCCGTGGTGCTCGTGGGCCACGACACCTACGTGAGTTGGACCCAACGCCTCGTGTCCAACGTCGACGTGGTGTTCGGGCGCCCGCTCGTGCAGAGCGACACGGTCAACGTGGCGGCCGAACGCGGCTTCCTGCCGCTGGTCGTGCCCGAGGCCGTGGCGGCCGTGCGTTGCCGGCGCGCACGCTGCGCGCTCAAGTCGGATGGGGTCGAAATCTACGCGGTCGAACCCGCAGCGCTGGCGGTGCAGGTCGCCCTGACGCTCCGCGACGGTTGCGTGCGCCAGAGTGCCGAGGGGCGGCCGGCCGAGACGGCCGAAGTCGTCGAGGTCGGGCTCGCGCGCTGCGCCATGCAGCCGGCGGCACCGGTGCCGCTCATCGCCGGCGTCCAGAACCACCGCTATTTCGTGGCCCTGTCGCGGCAGTGCTTCGACGCGCCGGCCGAAACGTTGCTCGTCACGACGCAGCCGCCGACCCCCGTCTACGTGCGTTCGGAGTCGCCGGGAGCCGATGCCGCCTGGCGGCTCATCGAACTCGTCTTCGAGCGCGTGCCCGAGGGCGCGGGCCAGCTCGACCTCACGCTGGCGCGCCGCGCGCCCGACCGTACGACGCTCGGCCTCGTGCGCCTGCCCGTCTCCGACGGCTTCGCGCCCGAGCGGATCCGCTTCGAACTGCCCGAACTCGGCCCCGTCGACTTCATCCCGACGAACCGCGAGGCGCAGGTCGAGCTCACGTACGGCGCTCCGTGCTGGGAACGCGACGTCCGCCTCCAGTCGCGGCGGGGCTACTACACGGTTCACGAGGGGTCTCCGCGCGGCCAGACGGTTCGGGCCCCTCACGGCGCGCAGGGCGCCGTGGCCTTGCGCTTCGCCTACGTCCCGCACGAGCTCGCGCAGGTGCTGGGTCGCGAGGAGAGCCTCGTCCAGTTCGACAGCGATGCCCGCTACTCCCTGCGTCAGGTCAACCTGCCTCTGCCGCTCAACGCCGCGGGCGCTGGGGCCACCCCGCTCGTGCGGCTGCTCTGTCGCACGGGGGCGAACGAACTCGCGGTGCCCACGGGCAAGACCGTGCGCATCCCGTTTGCCGAGCGCGACAGCTGTCGCATCCTCATCGACCGCGGCGCCATCCCCGTAGAGGCCGGCGAACAGCGCCTGCGCGTCACCGCCGGCGAGTTCCAGGAAATCGTTTCGGTCGTGCACCAACCGGGCGTGATCGTCATCGCGCTGCCCGCGGGCAGCCGCAACGAATTCGACCCGCTCGCGGTGGCGGTCGGCCACGAGTACAGCGGCGGGCACTACGACCTGTCGTCACGCCACAACATCGGCCCCGAGGTCAGCTACCGCGTCATCCTCGGCGACCGCCGCGTGCGCATCAGCGCGGGCACGGCGCTGCCGACCGGGCTCTTCCGCTTCGGTTCCAAGGGCGAACGCAACGCCATCACGCTCTCGGCCGGCGTGGCCGCGCGGCTGGTGGTGCTCTACAAGGAAGGCAAAGAATTCCCCATCGGTTTCGAGATCGGCGTGCTCGGCACGGGGCTGTCCGACACGCCGCACCTCTCGGTCGTGAGCGGCATCGGCTTCAGCATCCCGGTGCTGAACCCCAACACGAGTCTGCAAACGTCGTTCAACATCCACGCGTGGGCCGAGTACTCGCCGACGCGCGGGGGCGACAAGGAGGGCCAGTGGGCCTTCATCTTCGGGCCGTCGTTCTCGGTCGGGAAGTTCGCCGTCAGTCTGTAGCCGACGCCGCGGCGGGCCGGCGCGCCACGCCCAGCCCCGGCCCGGCTGCGCGCGGAGCCCACGGCCCCTGAGCGCCCCCCGCGCCGGCGCGGTTGACGCCCCGCGCGAGGCGCATTAGTAGGTGCGTCGGTGGCCCTCCTGGGGCAGCGCCCGCTGCGCCGTCTCGGCCAGCCCCGCGGCAGACCGCCAGCACTGCCGCAGTCAAGGTGGAGGTTTCGTGAAAGACTCCGAAAAACGCTCGACTCCGCAGCGCGCTCCGGGCTTCGGCGTCGCTTTCCTGACGGCCGGCGTAGCCATCGCCATCGGGGCCTTCCTGCAGCGGCTGCTCGACTCGGCCGTCGCCGACGGCTCGTTCGTGGGCTTCGCGGTGGCCTGCACCGCTACGGCCATCCTTGTGGCCGGCCTGTTCATCTGGCGCTACCGCGACGCCATGCGGCTGCTGCGCTCGTTGCGCTTCGCAGGGGCGCTGTTGACGGTGTTGGCGCTCACCACCATGCTCGGCACGTTCGTGCTGCAAGACCAGCCGCCGGAATTCTACGCGGGTCACTACGGCCCCGGGATGGCCCGGTTCATCGCAGCGCTCCACCTCGACGGGCTGTTCCATTCCTTCTGGTACGGTGCGTTGCTGCTCCTGCTCTGCGCCTCCCTCGTCGCCGTCGTGGCCGGCCGCTGGCCCTGGAACTGGCGCCGTATCGGCTTCGTGAGCGCGCACATCGGCACCGTCGTCGTCTGCACAGGCGGGCTGCTGAGCAGCCTGTTCGCCGACAAAGGGCGCATCGACCTCGTGGTCGGCCAGCAGACCGACCGCTTCGTGCGGCGCGATCCCGGCCTGTTCCGCCCGCCCGTGGGCCAGTTGGGCTTCGCCCTGCGGCTCGATGCCTTCGAAGTCGAATCCTACGAGAAGGCGTACAACCTGCGCATCTTCGGCCGCAACGAGACGGCCATGGCGCGGCTTGCCGAAGCCCAGCGCCAGTTCGCCGCCGGCAACATGCAAGGCGATGAGTTCATGCGCATTCGTTCCGAGGCCTTCCCCTTCGTCGCCTCGCTTCAGGCGCCGCGCGTCCCCTGGGAAGACGTCCAGAAACAGCGCGCAGCGGGCCAGGAGGCGGTGGCGCTGCCGGCCGCCGGGGCCATGGCGCGCCTCGGCGACGGCTGGCGCGTCGAGGTCGTGCAGTCCGGCGTGCGCGCCCCGGCCGCGGCGCCCGCCGCGCCCGTTCAGACGGCCAAGCCGGCCGCGGCCGGCGAGAAGCCCGACATCGTCTACCGCTTCACGGCGCCGGCGCGCCACACGTTGAGCATCGACAAGGGTCCCGAGGTCGCCGTGCGCCCGAACGACCGGGTCACCCTGCCCGACGGCCGCCGCATCCAGGTCGGCTCGTTCCTGCCGCACTTCAACTTCGACCTCCAACAGCGCAAGGCCATCAATCTCTCCGACCGCCCCGAAAACCCGGCCCTGCAAATCCAGTTGCTGCCCGAACACGACAACACGCCGCTCTTCGCGGGCTGGCTGTTCGCCAACTACCCGGGCTTCGCCATGGGCGGCGCGAACGACGAGGCGCACGGCGGCGCGCACGGCGCCGAGGCAGCCACCGCACGCGGCCCACAGGCCTTTGCGCGCGTGCGGGTGCTCAAGGACGGCGCCGAGGTCATGGCGCCTCGCGACGTGCTCGCGGGAGGCGACGCCGTGCCCATCGCCGACGGCCGCTACCGCCTGATCCTCCAGGAAGAGGAAGACCGCATCCGGCAGTTCTTCAGCACGTTGAGCGTCATCGAGGACGGCAAGCCCGTGGTCGACAAAGAACGGGTTTGGGTCAACAACCCGCTCTGGTACGGGGGGTTCGCCCTCTACCAGGCCAACTACGACCCGCGCAACCCGCGCTACTCGGGCATCGAGGTCGTCAGCGACCCGGGACTGCCGGTCGTCTACGCAGGCCTTGCGCTGCTCGTCTTCGGGGTCCTGCACGTGTTCTATCTGCGCAATCTGGGTCGCGGTCGCAGGCCGGCCGGCGCGGTCGGCCCGACCCCCGACGCGGTCGCCGCCCGGCGGCCCTCAGCGGGCGAGGAGCAGGCGTGATGGTGCAGCATTTCCTCCAGCTGGGCGTTCTGTTCCAGGCCCTGACCGCCGCCTTCGCCGGGTCGCTCGTGCTCTACCTCGTGGCGCTGCTCACGCGGAAGCGCGTCGTCATGGCCGCGGGCGCCGTCGTATTCGGCATCGGGGTCGTACTGGCCACCCTGGTCATGGCCGACCGGTACATCGAGGCCGGCCGCGCGCCGTTCAAGACGCTCTACGAGTCCCTCATCCTGTTTGTGTGGTGCACGGGGCTCATCTACGCGCTGCTCGAACGGCGCTACCCGATGCCCATCCTCGGGCTCCTCGTGTCGGGCGTGCAACTGGGCATCCTGGCCTACGCCGTTGCACGCGTCGACGTCGAAATCGTCAATCTTCCCGCCGCCCTACAAAGCGGCTGGTTCGTGCCGCACGTGGTCATCTACCTCGGCGGCTACGGCGCGCTGCTCTGCGGCGGCGTCGCAGCCCTCGTCTTCCTCGTGAAGCCGCAGCGTCTCATGACGTTCCGGCGCCGCTCGGGCGACGTGCAACTGAGCTACGGTCAAATCATGCACCGGCTCAACGTGTTGGGGTTCTTCTTCATCAGCCTGGGGCTCATCACGGGCGCGCTCTGGGCCAAGACGGCCTGGGGTGACTACTGGTCCTGGGATCCGAAGGAGAACTGGTCGCTGATTACCTGGTTCGTCTACCTCATCTACCTCCACCTGCGCCTGCTGCCCGACTGGACCGAACGACGCGCCGCACTCGTCAGCCTGGCGGGTCTTGGCGCAGTGTTCTTCACGTATCTCGGCATGTCGCTGCTGCCGACCGCTCAGCAGAGCGTGCACGTCTACCAGGGCTGATTCGCGCCAGAAATGCAGGCGCGCCCGCCTGGCTCCCCTGCGGAGAATCCAGCATGCCATCGCGACCTGGCCGTCCGCCCCACTCTTCCCGCCGCCTCCGGCTCGTCGGGCTGTCGCTCTGCGGCCTTTTCGTGCTCGTCGGGCAGGCTGCAGCCCAGCAGCCCGCCCCGCCCCCCGCGGCTCCGCCGGCCACGCCCACCGAGCCGCCGCCACGCCTCTCGCCCGCGGCCGAGCGGCAGAAGGCTGTCTGGCTCCAGAGCACGTTCCGTTGCCGGGCGGTCTCCACGACGCGGATGCGCCCGTGCCAGTTCAGCCAGACCGCCGAAGGCTACGCATTGAAGTTCGAGCACGGAATCGAGTGTGCCGACGTCGTTTTCGACGACACGGGCAATCCGCGCGAATTGCGCGGCTGTCGGTCCGGATGGTTGCGGATTCCGCGCAACAATCGCCTGACCCGCGCGAAGAAGCAGCCCCTCTGGACGCGGAGTCGCAGCGGCTGGTTCTGGCGCAGCGACGGCGAGCCCTACTGCTGCCCGGGCATGTGGCTCGAAGCGCCGCAGGGGCCCACCGATTTGCCGCCGCCGTCTGCGCCCCGCGAAAAGCCCGCCGACCGGTAGCCCTCCCGCAACGGAGCGCCGCGCCCGTTCGCCCCGGAGCTCTGCGCCGGACGTTCCGCGCACGGAGTGCACGCGCATGCCGGAGCCGACCTGCGTGCTCCCGGCCGGCCGGCCGCGACGGCGAGCGGCGCAGCCGCTTGTCGAACGCAAGGCGCGGCTGACGCTCGGCGCGCGATTCGCTACAATGCGGGGTGTCGTGAGCTTTCAGGAGGGCGCCATGTTCATTCGCATCCCGTCGGCCATCGGTTGTCTGCTGCTTTC
>CAYRCM010000049.1:0-26416 GCA_964422715.1 uncultured Myxococcales bacterium
AGGTCGGGGGCCACGCCCGGGTCGCTCTGCTGCGCGTCGGGCGGGGCCGCGGTATCGCCGGCCGTGTCGAGCGCCCCGCCGTCGGCGTCGCCGCGGCCGTCGGCGGAGCCGAGGTCGAGCGTGTCGCCGGCGTCGCCCGCCGGGCTGAGCGGCGACGCCGAATTGCCGCAGCCCCAGAGCACGAGTGCGAGCGCCACGACCCCGATGAACCCGTGATAGCCAAGCGCCATCGCCACCCTCCGCCGGGACCCGCCCGGCCCGGCGCAGTGTAGCACCGCGCGGGCCCGCGCTCGATACCCTGGCGGGCCACCGTGCTCCGGCCCACCCGACCCCGCGCCGGAAGCGTGACGGCCGGCCGCGGCTGCTCTAGAGTGGCGGGCCGTGGCGGACGCGCGGCCCCGGGCCCGGGCCGCGGCCCCCACCGCGGAGGGTTTCGATGCCGGATATCCGCCGTTTTCTGCCGTCGCTCGCGTCGCTCACGACCCGCGTCAAGCGCTTGCGCGGCCAGGCCGAAATGCTCGCCTACGTCGCCCGCTGGCGCGCCACCTGGGACCGCCACGACCTCGACTACCGCGTGCCCGGGCTGCCGCCCGAGCGCTTCATCACGGCGCGCGAGGCGGCGGCGCGCATCCCCGACGGCGCCACGGTCATCACGTCGGGCATGGCCGGCAGCCAGCGCGCCTCCATTCACTTCTTCGCGGTGCGCGAGCGCTTCAAGCGCACGGGCCAGCCGCGCGGACTCACGTGGATTTCGGTCGGCGCCCAGGGCAGCCGCGGGCGCGTGCCGGGCACCCTCGAAGAACTCGGGCTGCCCGGACTCCTCGCCCACGTCATCCAGGGCCACGCCGAGACGTGCAAGGCGCAACTCAAACTCGTCGACGCCGGGCAACTCACGCTGCGCACGCTGCCCCAGGGGCAGATGGTCTTTGCCCTCGACGCGCAGGGCCGCGGCGTCGAAACGGAGCCGAGCGACGTCGGCCTCGGCACCTTCCTCGACCCGCGACTCGTCCCAGCCGGCCGCGTGCCGGGGCTCGTGCCGGGCTTGAACGCGCACCCCGGGCCGCTGCCCGAGCCGCTCGTCGAACTCGTGGCCGGCCCTACGCCCGAGGCCGCCCGGCTGCGCTACCACCTGCCGCGCATCGACGTGGCGCTCGTCACCCTGCCGGCCGCCGACGCGGCCGGCAACCTCTACGCGCGCCATGCCGCCATGGTCACCGAGGCGCGCGAGGCGCTTGCCGCCGCCAAACGCAACGGCGGGCTCGCCATCGCCAGCGTGGCCGAGATCGTCCCGCCCGACCCCGACCACATCTTTGTGCCGGCCTCCGGCGTCGATTTCATCGTGGTGCACCCCTACAACGAGCAGACGGCCGGCGTCTTGCAGCGCCGCTACTGGCCCATGTTCACAACCGAGGGCGGCGCCGACGTCGACGACGCGCTCGCCCGCGTGCGCTTCGTCAACCGCGTGCTCGGCATCACGCCCCGCCGTGGCCCGGCCGAAGACCTGCTCGCCCGGCTCGGCGCCGCGGTGTTCGCGCGCACGGCGCGGCCCGGCGCGCTCGTCAACTTCGGCGTCGGGCTGCCCGAAGAAGTGGGCCGGGTGCTCTACGAGCAGAACCTGCACGGCGACGTCACGTTCTCGACCGAGGTGGGCGTCATGGGCGGGGTGCCGGGCCCCGGCGTGTTCTTCTCCACCTGCATCAACCCCAAGGAAATCGTCACCTCCGCCGAGGGGTTCCGGCGCTACGCGCGCGAACTCGAACTCGCCATCTTCGGGCTGCTGCAAGTCGACGGCGCCGGCAACGTCAACGTCTCGAAGCGCGGCCCCAGGGCCCTCGACTACGTCGGCCCGGGTGGGCTGCCCGACATCGCCTGCTCGGCCAAAACCGTCTTGTTTGTGGGCAGTTGGATGGCCGGCGCGCGGTTCGACATCCGCGACGGCAAACTGCGCATCGCAAAGCCCGGCAAACCGAAGTTCGTCGCCGCCGTCGACGAGATCACCTTCAGCGGCGCCGAGGCCCTGCGTCACGGCAAGCGGGTCTTCTACATCACCCACGTCGGGGTGTTCGAACTGACCGCGCGCGGCCTGATGCTCATCGAAGTAGTGCCCGGCATCGACATCGAACGCGACATCCGCGGCGCCACCGACCTGCCGTTCGTGTTGCCGGACGGCGGCCCGGCCGTCATCGACCCGGCGGTCGTCACGGGCCGGGGCTTCCGGCTCGGCTGGCCCGCAGGCGTGGCGTGATGCGACCGCGCGTTTTTGGCAGCGTCTTTGGGGCGCGTCTGGCCGCGTGCGGGCTCGCGCTGTGCCTTGTGCGACCGCTTCTGGCCCAGCCCGCGGCGGCCTCCGCCGCGCCGGCCCCGCTGCCGGCCTCCGTGGCGCGCCCGCCCGAACTCGCGGCGGCCGAATGCCCGGCCCCCGGGGTGCGCGAGGCCCGGGGGGTGTGCCTCGACCCGGCGCGCGACCGTGTCTTCGTGCCGGCCGGCTGGTTTCTGCGCGGCGCGCACGCCGGCGAGGGCGACGCCGATGAGCACCCCCAGCAGAACGTCTGGCTCGACGCCTTCTGGATCGACCGCACCGAGGTGACGGTCGCGGCCTACCGGCGCTGCATCCGCGCCGGCCGCTGCAGCCGCCACGGCCTCACGGGCTTCCAGTACCCGCAGCACAGCGAATTCCTTCGCTCCGCCGACTGCAACGCGCCGCACGCCGCGCGGGGCGACTACCCGATGAACTGCATCGACTGGCACCAGGCGCGCGCCTACTGCCGCTACGCCAAGGGGCGGCTGCCGACCGAGGCCGAATGGGAGAAGGCGGCCCGCGGCCCGGGCACGCAGCACTACCCGTGGGGCGATCTGGGGCCGAGCTGTGCGCTCGCGCCCATTGCGGGCCCCGGGCCCGACTGCGTCCAGACGCTCACGGCGCCCGTCGGCAGCCGGCCGCTCGGCGCCTCGCCCTACGGCGCCCTCGACATGGCCGGCAACGTCTGGGAATGGGTTTTCGACCGCTACGCCGACAGCTACGCCGACCTGCCGGTGCGCAACCCCACCGGCCCGGCGCGCGGCCCGCAGCGCGTCTACCGCGGCGGCGGCGTGCGCGACGAACTCGCCCAGCTGCGCGTCACGGCGCGCATGTACGACCGCCCAAACCAACGCGGCCCGGCGCTCGGCTTTCGCTGCGTGGCCCCGCATCGCAACGCCGCGCCGGCCGAGGCGCAGCCCATCGGGCCCACGGCGCCGAGCCCGCCGGCCGAGCTCGACACGCGTCCCCAACGTCCGTGAGTACGCCGCTCGCGGGCCGCCGCTGCGCCCCGCTTCGGCCGACTTCTGCTATCCTGCGGCAGCGGGCCGGCCGCGTGCCGCGCCAAGGAAAAACCCGCCGAAGGGAAGCGTCGCCATGGCCACCATCTTCCATCTCTCCGACCTGCATCTCGACCCGCGCCGCGGCCCCGAACAGGCGGCGCTCCTCGCAAACCTCGGCGCGGCGCTCGGGCAGACCGCGCGCCGCGTGTGTCCCGACCCGGCCGCGCCACGTCTCGTCGTCATCACGGGCGACCTCTTCCAGACCTCGACCCTGCTCGCCGCCGAGGCGCTGCGCGAATTCGCCGGCCTGCGCGCGGCCCTCGCCGCGGCCCTCGGCGAGTCCACCCCCATCCTGCTCGTGCCGGGCAATCACGACTGCCGCGCTTCCGGTGTCTTCGGACCGCACGAGCCGACGCTGTTCGCCGGCGCCCGCGCGCAGAGCCCGCACATCCGCGGCCCGCTCGCGCCCGAGCGCATGGTCGTGGCACCCCCGGCCTGGCATGGCCTGCCGGCCACGGTGGCCGGTCTCGATTCGACGTTCCTGCCGTTTGGCAAGTTCGGCGCCGGCGGCACGCTCGCGGCCCCCGACATCCTGGCGCTCGGCCGCCACGTGCTCGCGGCCCCGCCGGGCGCGCCGGTCATCCTGGCCGCGCACCACCACTTCGTGCCGACACCGATCACCGACGTCAGCGAGATCGACACGAGCCAGGAATGGGCGCCCAAGCGCTGGCTCGTGCGCTCCGTGCTGCCGCGGCTCGTCGCGAACGCCAACTACGAAGAATTCTTCATGACGGCGCTCGGGGCGGGCACGGCGTTGTCGATTCTGCACACGTTCGAGCGCCCCGTCCTCGTGCTGCATGGGCACAAGCACTACCCGGCGGTGCGCCTGCTGCGCGGCCTCGGCTCCGGCGAGGGCGACGTGCTGCTCGCGGGCGCCGGCAGCAGCGGCACGGTCGAGAAGATCGGCCAGCAGACGGCCGCCGACGACGCCACGAGCGACCCCGGCGCCCAGGCCTACCTCTGGCCCTCGTTCAACGTCGTCACGTGGGCCGAGGGCGGGCCGCTCGCGGTCGAATGCGTGCGGTTTGCGCCGTGGGCGGGCGCGGCCCCGGCCGACGCCCCCAACGTCGCGCTGCGCCACCACGCGCTCGTCGCCGTGCAGGCGGCCGGCGCGCGCTGGGAGCCCACCGGTGGCGCGCCCGAAGGCCAGGAGTCCGCCGCCGAACTCGCCGAGAGCCACGCCCACTACGAGCTGGGCGCGCCGAGCGGGGCCCGTGCCGACCTCCGCTGCACGCGCCAGCTGCGCTTTGCGCGCGCTACCGGTACGGCCGCCGAGCCGCCGCGCGACCTCATCAAGGGCCCGCCGGGTGCCGTCGTGAGCCACGGCGCGCGCCATGCGGCCCCCCCGGTGGCCTTGCCCTTCACGGCCGCTGCGGGCGACCGGTTCGAGTTGCAGTACCAGGTGCTGCACGGCATCTGCACCACGGCCGACGAAGCGCGTTCGGCCTATGGACCGCACGCCGGCCACGAGTACGTCGGCCTGCTCGTGCGCGGCCGCACGGGCGAGGCCAGCCTCACCGTGCGGGGCATCGACCCGGCGCGCGCATTCGCCGGGGTGGCCGACCTCGGCCGCGGCATCGAACGGCCGGCGGCGCTCCGCGTCGTCGACGAAGCCACGGTGCAGGTGCGGGTCGCGAACTGCGGTCCGCGCCACCGGCTGCGCATCTACTGGCCGTTCGACGCGTTGCGGCCCCCGGTGGCGTGAGCGCGGGCGGGCGGGCACCCCCTGCGGGGGCCCGTTCATCCGCCTTGCGCCACCCGGGCCCGCCGGCCACCCCGAGCCGCTCTTCTTTCCCTTGATGGCCCTGGACTTTCGCCCCCGGACGCGGGCGGCGGCGCCGATCCGTGGTATCCACCAACGTTGCTACGGGGGCCGGGTCCGGGTGCGCCCGGTGTTCGGCGTCCGTTGAGCGGAAACGGGGAAGCTCGTCCCGCAGAGGCCGGGAGCGGACGCTTCCCCCAGGCTACGGGTCAGCAGAGCGGCCTCGGCCGTTCGCCCGCGCGGAGGAAACATGGGTCCCCAAGGACAGCACGTCGGGCGCGGGTTTCCGCTGCGGTTGGTCTGGGGCTTGGCCCTGGCGTTCGGCGCGTGCGAAGGGGCCTCGGATGCACCGAGCAGCGCGCCGGCGTGCGGCGCGTTCAACGCCTCGTGCGCGGTCGATTCGGATTGCTGCGAGGGCTTGTTCTGCGGCGGCTTCGATCCGGATCTGCGCTGCTGGCCAAACGAGGGCTCGCCTTGCAGCGCCCATGACCAATGTCAGCCGCCTGACCAGCTCGACGAGTGGCAGCAGGGCTGCTTCGATGGGGTGTGCTACGACTGCCGCCGCACTGCAACGACCGGCAAACGCCCGTGCGGGAGCGACGCCGATTGTTGCCCGCAGTGGTACTGCTCGTTCGTCACGGGCGGCGGCTGGTGCGAGCGGGGCGGCTGCAGCGCGGCCACCTGTTCGGGCTGCCAGTACATCGGCTCCGAGAACTGCTGCTACCACTGCTCCAACGACCGCTGTGTGCAGAGCTGCAGTTTCTGAGGGGCCGCGAGGCGGCCATTCCTGGTCGGACCCCGCGGGCCGCGAGCGGCAGACCCCCGGGCGGCCGCCTGCCTACCAGAAGAACAGGCTGCGCAGCGCTGTGACCAGGGTAGGCAGCGCGAGCACCCCGTAGCCGAGCAGCAGGCGTTGCAGCGTGAGGCGCCGGCCGGGCCGCGACCGCGGTCGCAACGCGAGCCAGACGCCGAGGGCCAGCACGAGCGGGGCGAGCAGCAGCGCCGCCACGAGCGCGCCATCGAAGACGAGCGCCGGGCCGCCCCAAATCGCCAGCCGTTCGCGCACGTTGGCAATCGCCCCCGGACCGTCGAGCCGTTCGAGCGTGCGGGCGTCGAAGCGGCTGCGCTCCTCGAGATCGCTGGACAGCACCACGAGTTCGGCGCCGACGGCCAGCGTGTAGAACGCCGGCGAAGGCCGGAAGAGCGCTGCCTCGGCCATGAACTGGCCGGCCGCGTCGAGCCGGTGCAGCACCACCTCGTGTTCGCGCATGTGGCCGCGCAGGGCGGCCGCGTCGGCCTCGACGAGGCGCGCCACGACGTGGCCGTCGCCGACGGGCGAGACGAGCCCGGTCGCCGCGTCGAAGTAGCGCCGCTCGGGCTGCAGGCGACCGTTCTGGAGCCGTATCACGAGCGATTCCGGCACGAGCGGCTGGGCGATGAACGGCCCGCGCGGGGCCGCCGGCAGGGGGGTGGGCGCGCCGCCCGCGACATCGAGCCAGACGCCGTTCTCGTCGAAACCGAGCGAGGGCAGTTGCCCGGGACAGTAGACCCCGCGCCCCGGCCAGTCGGCGACGGGTGTGCAGGCGGCGACGCCGTCGATCTCGGGCCCGACGCGGCAGGGCGGCTCGGCGGCAAACACGGAGACGAGCCAGAGCGCGCCCCCGACGTGACAGAGGGCGCCCGAGGCGAGCGACGTGCGCACGCTCAACGGGCGCGGCGGGCTCACACGCCCCGCGGCGTCGATGGTGCGCAGGGTCAGCGGCTGGAGCCCGTCGCCCGCGCGCGGTCCGGCGGCGGCCAGGCCGAACGCGTGCGCACTCGCATCCCAGTAGCCGGAAAGCCAGTACGCGTCTCCGGGGATGGGGGTCGGCGGAACGAGCCAGCGCCCACCGTCGATGATGGCGAAGCCGCGCTCCGCGGGGCCGCGGTGGTAGGTGAAGAGCAGCCTCCGGCCATCGGTCGCAAGCCCGGTCGCGACCCCGAGCCCCTGGTCGCCAAGCGGCAGCCGCGCGGTCACGCGCCCCTCGGGCAACGCCACCCGCAACAGGGAATTGTCGGCTTCGAGATAGACGCTGTCGGCGGTCGTCACGAGGATACGGAAGGTCAACTCGCCCTTCGCCGCGATGCGGGTCGGCGACGCGGGCATGCGGGCCACGTGCGCCACCGTGAGCCACAATCCGACGGCGAGGGCCACGGCCGCAAGGGCGAGCAGCCGCCCGGCGAGCGGCCCATGGCGCTTCGCGGGCCAGAGGACGAGCGCAACGAGGGCCGCGAGCGCGAGCGCGAACTGCCACATGGCCGGGACCTCCGTTCGGGGGCCCGCGGGGGGCCCGCAAGGCATTCTCGGAGCGCCGGCCGTGGCGAGTCAATGCGGGCCGGCTACGGCCCGAGTCGCTAGCCGCTGGCCTTCTGCCGGCCCGGCGGCTACAGTGCGCCCCGCGGCCTGCGCCGCGGGGAGGCACGCCATGGGCTGGACCCTTCGCTACGCGCTGCTGCGCAGCACACCGCTGACCGACACCGAACGCCTCGCGGTGGCGCGCTTCGTCGTGCAACTCGGCAGCAAACGCTGGTCCTGCGAGCCCTTTGCGCTGGAGTTGCCCGCGGCCGCGCGGGCCGACGGCGTCGTGGCGCGCGGCATGACCAAGGTCGGCGAGAACCGGCGCGCCAAGCGCGACGCCGAGCGGGTGCTCGCGGCACTTGGCGAGTTGCAGACGCGGCTCGGCGAGACGACCCGCGTACAGATCGACGACGACTACGACGTCGTCGGCCTCGACGCGGCCGGCCGACCGGCGTTCACGGGCCAACCCTCGGCGGCTCCGTGTGGCGACAGCGACGACGGCGCGTGGCTGGCGGCCCGCGCCGTCATTCCGCCCCCACCGCTCGCCCTGCCGGCGAAGTTGCAGGCGCTCGTCGCGGCGTTTGGCAGCGGCGCGGCGCCCGACCTCGAGCCGTTTCTCGACGAACGCAACATCGGCCGACTGTTCGCGGCGCTCGACAAGTTGCCGAACGACGACCCGCGCGAGCCGGTACTCATGGCGCTTCTGGCGCGCCTGCCGGCGCCTGTTGTGGCGCGCGCCGGACTCGCCGCCTTTCCAGCCCTCGCGAACGGCACGTCCGGCACCGCGTTTTCCGCCGCCCTCGACCGGCTGCCCGACGTCGCCGCCATCACGCCCGAGTTTTTCGCCGCCTGGGCCGCGCCCGCGGCCGACGGAACCCGGCTCGATCTCGTCACCCGCACGTCGTACGAGTTTCGCGCGCGCTTCGTGGCCCAGCCGGCCGTGCAGGCGCAGCTCGTGGCCGAGGTCGACGAGCGGCTGCGCGCCTACCTTTCCGACGCCGCGGGCGACCACCTCGAAGCGGCGCTCGCACTTCTCGCCGAAGCCCGCAGCGCCGAGGCGTTGCGCGCCATCGTGCGGGTCGTCGCCAGCTTCCGGCAGCGCACCCGCGATGGCCTCGGCGCTGCCACCTGGTCGGCCTACCGCCGGGCGCTTGCGGCGCTTGGCGAGAGCGGTGAGCCGCGCGTTGCGCCGACCTTGCTGCTCGTGCTCGACGAGCGCGACCGCATGTCCGAGGGGCTCAACGGCGAGGCGCTCGAAGGGCTCGTGCGGCTTCTCGGCGCCGAAGCCGCGCCCGTCGTCGAGCGGCTGCTCGACGCGGGCTTCGACGAACCCTGGGCGTACCTGCACGCGGCTGACCACTTGCCGGCCGCCGAGGCCGAACGGCTGCTCGAACGCCTGCTGGCCTGGCCGCGGGCCGAGATGCGCCAGTGTGCGGCGCTGGGCATCGCGAAGCGGCACGGGGCCCGGGGCGTAGCACTCTTTGCGGGCGCGGCGGTCGGTTGCCCGAGCCCGCCGTGGCACATGCTCGAAGCGGCCGGCGAGCCGGCGCCGGCCGACCCGACGGCCGAGGCCTGGCTCGACTGGCTCGCCCTGCGCGGGCTCCCCCCGCAGGTGCCGGTCCCCATGCCCCCCGCGGTCGAACGCCTCGCATTGCCGGCCGCGCGCGTGCGCGCGGAAGCCCGCACCGAACTGCACGAGGCGCGCGATCCCAGCACCGCCCAGGCGCTGGCGCTCGCCGAAATCGTCGAATACGACGAGCAGAAGCGCCTCGGTCTCGACGCCGGCATCCCGCTTTTCTGGGGCCGTTGGGGCGAGCCCTTTCGTCAACTCGGCGCCACCCGGCCGCGCGACTGGCAGGACTGGTTCGCGGCCCATGCCGCCGAGTTGCCCACCCAGGTCGTGCCCACAGCGCTTCGCGAGCTCGCGGCCGGCGGCGATGCGGCCCGCGCCGCCGCCTGGCCCGGCTTCCGGCTCAGCGACGCCGAACGCGCGGCGGCCGAGAAGGCCGAGGCGGCGTTTCTTGGCGGGGCGTGAGCGGGCGCATCAGCCGTTCTGTCAGCACCCCCGCGGTCGCCGCCACAGCGCCGGCGGGCGCCAATTGGCAATCCCGGAAAAACCACTTCATGGCAATTCTGGTTCTGCAGGAAGAGCCAATTCTGCCCTTCTGAAGGCCGGCGCCCTCTCCGCCCGGCTCGTGGGCGGGCCCGCGTCCGCCCACGGCTCGCGTCCGGGCGGGGCGTCGGGAGCCGTCGGCTCGCCCGCGCGGATCGCGTCGCTGCGGCGTCCAGCCTCCGCCGATCCTTCTAGAGATCCCCGTCATTTATACGTTTCTCATCCTTCACAGGTCCGTTCATTAGCGCGTCTGTAACGGAGTTGTAAAGGACAAGTAACGGAGTTATGACGGATTTGTGCCGAACCATGGACGAGCCATCGAAGCCTACGTGCCGGCTCCAGGCCGCGCGCCCCGGTCCTGCGGCGCGCGGCGATCCCGACCCGCTGCCACGTCACCGGTCCAGAGGAACCCTGCGCTGGAAGGACACGCCTCGGGTTCGGGGCAAGATCCGCGCCTCGCGTCCGGCTCGGCCTCCCGGCGCTCGCGCCGAAGAGGGCCGTTCGGGATGCAGAGCGCCGTCGGGTGGGCGTTGCTTGCCCCGCGCCCGCGAACCGGCTAGGCTGCGGGTCATGGCGACCGCACTCACCCGCATCACCATCGATCCTCACGTTTGCGGCGGACAGCCCTGCGTCCGCGGCCTGCGCATTCCCGTTTCGGTCGTGCTGAAGTACCTCGCCGCGGGTAAGTCGCCGGCCCAGATTCTCGACGAATTCCCCGAACTCGAGGCCGATGACATCGCCGAATGCCTGCGCTACGCCGCCTGGCTCGCGTCGGGGCGGGCCGTGTCGCTCTCCCCGGCGGCCTGATGCAGCTGCTGGCCGACGTCAACGTCTCGCGACGTGTCGTCCTGCGGCTCCGCTCCCTGGGTCTCGATGTTGTTCGCGTGAGCGACATCCTGGACTGCCGCGCATCCGACCGCGACATCCTCGTCGAAGCCCGACGCCTCGGGGCGGTCATCCTGTCCTGCGACCAAGACTTCGGCGCGCTGCTGGCCGTCAGCGGGGCGACCGGCCCGTCGCTCATCAATCTTCGCGTGAGTCGCGTCGACGTGGAGGAGCTCGCCCACACGATCATGGCCGTCTTGCGCGTCACGGAGGCCGAACTGCGTTCCGGGGCCATCGTCACCCTGGACGACGCCGGCCTGCGCGTCCACCGCCTGCCGCTCGGATAGCGTCCCCGCTCGTGGGCGGCGGCCGTGCGCCCGTGGGCGCCAGCGGTGTCGTCAGGGCTGCCTGCGGTGGGGTGCAGCGGGCCCTTGACGCGGCCCCCGGCCATCCGCCACAGTCGACCGCAACGGCTCGTCGTCCCACCCTACCTGTCAGCAGGGGCGATTCGCGTGCGGGGCGGGCACGGCCGGTTCTGAACCCCGACAGCGATCGAGGCGGGAGGGCGCCATGTCATCGACGAATCCGCGGGCGGGAACCCAAGGTCGAGTGGCTCCCAACGGCGAGCCCAAACACTGGAAAACCCTGCACGCCGAGATGGGGCGCAAGCCTTGCCCGCCCATCGACAGCGCGTTACCCAACTGGCCGGGTGAGGAACGCCGCCGGGCGTGGTGGTTCAGCCTCAGCCGCGATGGCTTCGTGTACACCCACCATCCCAGCCACACCGACGTTGTGACGCGGCTCGGCGAGGAGCCCCCAGGACGTCGCGGCACAGGCTACGACCCCGAACGCATCGCCGAAGACCTTTTCTGCGTGCCGGAACAGGAACACCTGCGGCTGCTGTCCGTGTTCGAAAACTCTCGCGGGGGCAGCATCCTCGTCACCGGATACCGCGGCACCGGCAAGAGTTCGCTCGTCAACTACACTATCGACCAGCTCATCCACAAGCAGACCAAGCGACTGGACGAACGCCGCCGCAGCCGTCCATCGGACGCCGGCGTGGATCAGACCGCGACAACGGACGCGCACGAGGGCAAGACACCGTCAGATGGCCCAGACGAGAAGCGCCCGGTGTGGAAGTACGTCCCCATTCGTCTCAACGTCTCCACATCGCGGGATGCGGTGTCGCTGCTCAATGCCATGATCAAGGCGCTTTTTGAGGCCTCGACGATCGCTCAGCGCTTCGGCAAGGACCCGAAGGCGGCGAAACCGATTGAGCGGGCCTACTCGAAGTCGGTGGCCACGATCACCACGCGCGAAGCGGACCGAGACCGGCGTCATCATGGCTTTCGCGACCAGGCCGACCCGACCGTAACCGAGGCGAAGGGCTACGAAAAGGACCACACGACCGATGTAGTTCGCACCGAACACCCGTACTCGCTGAGCGAGGCCCAGCGCGACCTCTGCTACTGCTTCGAGGTGCTCGAACAGGAGCAGTACAAGGTCATCTACATTCTCGACGAGCTCGACAAACTGACGCCCAGCGACCTGCAGGCCGGGGCCGACCCGCGCAGCAAGTTGGTCGAACTCCAGAAAATCGTTTCGGATCTCAAGTACCTGCTTTCCGAGGCGCCGGCCTTTCACGTCTTCATCGCCGGCAAAGACGTCGACGACAGCTGGCAGGAAGACCAGAACAAGGGCGAAGGCCTCTTTGAAAGCGTGTTCGTCCAGAACATCTACCTGCCGAGCGCGTTCACCGCGGTCCTGCGCGCGGCGCTCGGGCCGCACAGCTGGGTCCGCGACGCGTGGCAGAATCGCAAACTCCTGGGCACCGCCGACGCGGAGGGAGAACTGCGGCGGCTGACCCGCCGGTTTTTCCAGGAGATGATGGGGGAACTCGACATCCACCCGCACGACTGGACCTTCAACACCGGCCTGCTCGTCTTGCCCCATCTGTCGCAGGAGACGATCGAAATGCTGCTCTGGCGCGTGGCGCTTCGCATCCTCAGGGCGCACGACCCGGAGGCAGAGCCCCCGCACGATAGGCGCACTGCGCTGAGCGCTCTCCAGGCAATCGGCCGAATCTCCACGCTTTCCAAGGAAGACCTCGATGCCAATGCGTGGCTGCTGCCTCTTCTGGAGGCGTGCGTTGCGAAGAGCGAGAAGTCGCCGGCTGGCGAGGCAGCGGCCAACGACGCACCGGCGGCGATCCGGCGCCGGAAGCGGGAGCTGCCCGTCATGTCCGAGCGCAGCTGCCGGCGGCTGCGCTACCTGCTCCTGTACCTCACCTACAAGGGCCGTGGCATTCCCCGCAAGATCCTGCGTGAGTTCTACTCCTTCGTGCAGGAGCGCAGCGTGCTCGGGCCGCGCACCAAAGAGTACTGGGAGCAGCGCGGCGACCCAAAACTCATCGTCTACCTGCCCACCCACGTGCGTCAGAAACTCAAGTTCTTCGCCGCGATCGTCAATGAAATCGCCGTGCATCCGGAGGTGTTCCGCGTCCTCGACGACAAGGGCTGCGTCGCCACCTTCCACACCACCGACTACATCCTGAAGTTCTTCCGAACGGGATTCCGCTGGGCCGACATCCTATACGCCGCCTTCATGACGCACCGGCGCGAACTCTTCCCGAGCCGCGAACTCGTCGAGACCATCTTGCGCGTCTTCGAGGACGTGCTTATCGAGCGCGTCGACCGCCGCCACCGCGCCTACCGGCTGATGCCCCAAGTGCGGCACGACCTCGAAGGGCTGTACCTGGCCTTCGGCCCGGAACAGATCGAGCTGCGCTTCACCGAGGCCGATCTAGCAACCGAGCAGCGCGACCTCGAACGCATCGTGCGCCACGTCGACGGCAGCAAGCCCGAGCAACGCCTGGAGTCATTCAAAGCGCAGATCCGGCTCGCGGAAATCTACGAAGACCTCGGGCACCAGTCACGCGCCTGCACCGAGTACAGCAAGGCGCTTCGCTGGATCCGCATGGACCTCGAACGCCAGATGGGCGCGCTTCGCGAAGCCGGCGCCACCGAGTTGTTGATGGCGGGCACGTCGACGTATCTGGCGGCGGCCGTCGAGGTCTTGCAGCGTCTCGGATATCTCTATGAACTCGAACGAGAATTCCGCAAGGCGCTGCACTACTACGAAGAATCGGTGCTGCTCCAGGAGGAATGGTGGGTGCTCTGCGCCGCAGTCGCCCGGCGCCGCGAGGCAGCAACGCGCGAGCTCGGATTGCCGCGCCTGCTCGGCCAGTCTCTCGGCTACCGCTACCGGGCCGAGCGGCGCGTTGACGACTGGTCCGACCCCGATGCCCGTGCCACGCCCGACGGCGCGCTGCTGCTTTCGGCCATTGCCAGCATGTTGCCCGACGTCGCCGCGCTTGCCGAAGACGATTGTCCCATCCAGCCGTTCACGGGCCGCCCGGACGGTCGCCTGGGCTCCCTCCGGGTGCTTCCTGCCCCGCTCCACGCCTACCCCGACCCGATCGGCATGCCGCTGTCGCTGAACCTCATGGCGCTCACCATGGAGAAGATGTGGCACCGGCTCGCTGCCAACCTGCACCTGCTCCAGACCCTCGACTATTACCGCGCCATCCACGACCGGTACGGCGCCATCGACCAGATGATTCTGATTGGCGAACTGATGGTTCGCCGTCGCGACCTCCGGCTCGCGGCCCGTTGGTACCTCCTCGCGCTGCGCGAAGCGCTCAGCTTCCAGTGGGCAGACAACCCTGACCGTTCGTCCAAGTCGCCCGAGCACCAGAGTTCGATGCGCGCCAAGATTTTCGAGCACTTGGGCGACCTCTACCTGGCCTCACTCGGTGAAGTCTACGCGCCCCAGCGGTCGTTCCCGATGCCCGGTGCTATCGGGCCCGGCAGCGTGCGCGCAGATATCGAAGCCGAGATGACGAAGATTCGGCGCCAGGTCGGCGGCGAGGTCATCGACTCGCGCGACGACGAGTATTTCTATTCGCAGGCCGCGGCCCACTACAGTATCAACGCCAACCCGCTGCGCGTCTGCGACGTGTACATGAAGAAGCTCTTCGTGCGTCGCGAGCGGCTCGTGCGGTCCTGGGCGCAGGCAAGCCGGGTGGCCAAGTCGCTCGTTGACGCGCAGCCGCTCCTGGCGGACGACGCGCTGTGGACGGCAGCCTCCAGCTGGCGTTTCTTCTGGACCGCGGCCGAGAAGGCCCTGCACGCGCTCATCGATCCGCGCCCGGGCGTGCGTAGCGCCCAACCTCAAGATCTCGGTCGCATCCGCGACCGACGCCGCTTCGGTGCCGTCTACACGCAAGTGGGCACCATGTTGATGTTTGCGGCCAACCGGCCCGCGCTCGCCCGCTGGTACTGGAGTCCGGCGGAAGAGGCCAAGGCCGGGGGGCTGCTGGACAACTACCTCAAGCACCGGCAGGCGCTGGCGAAAGAGAAATACAGCAAGATCGAGGAGGATGTCCGAGGGAGGAGGGCGGACCGAGATGCGCTGCGCCAGCGCGACGCCCGCGATTGGAGCAGGTACACCGACTTGGAAGCCACCGCGGCGACTGTCGACCGCATTCTCGGCGTGTTGCTCGACAACCGCGAGATGGCGCAGGTGGGGGACGACGCGGGGCGCCAGAGCCGCAACCTTTGCGCCGCGCACCAACTGGGCTACCGCAGCCCGCTCTGGCATCTCAGTTCCATAGAGTGGCGGGCTTGCGCCAAGTGCGACTGCAGACTCACGAGCCGAGTGCTCGGTGCCAGCGGAGCGCCCGCCGCATTGTACGGTTGCACGGCCCAATGGCCGCCCAACGCTCGGCCGGTACGGCCGGCAGCTTCCTCTGAGTCTGCGCCCGTTGGGCCGCGAGGCACCGATCCGGCGCCGCATCACTCATCGGTTAGCCAGGACTGGCGCCACCATCCGAACGTGTATCTCGTCGGCCACCTCTACTTCCTGGCCTGCTGTCTCGAAGACAAGGTGGTCGCCTGTCACGGGCCGGCCAGTCCCGCCGAGGCCAAACGCCGCAACGAGTTCCGTCTGACTCTGAGAACGCTTTACCGCGCCGAACTCGCGTTGCTCGGCGCCAATGTCATGCTCTACGACAACATCCGCGATCTGAGCGCGGCCGAAGCCAGCCGCGGACTCGGTGTTCTGTATCTGGACGCTCTGCGGCGGCTGCTCGACCTGAGGCACCTGTTTCGGGAAGCCAAGCTGGAGGCCATCCCGGGGGACGCGGCGCCACGGCCGCGAGCTGACCAGAACTGGGAGAACTTCGTCGCCGATTTCGACCGGAACCTGGCCGACCTGGCGTCGCTGCTGCAGACGGCCGCCAAGCGCTTCCTCGTCAACGCCATCGACATCTTCAGAACCGAACGCCAGCACGAGCGCTGCACCCGCCAGATGCTCGGCATGACCTATATGGCGCTTGGCGACCTGATGCTGGTGCGGGCCGAATGCTTCGAGAGTGCCCGCCAGCCAGCAGGCAATCTGTTGTGCGGCAGCCTGGATGGCCTAGCCGTGCCGTGGGTCGCATTTGACGGTGCCGCTTCGGTCCAGGCCGAGCACAACAAGGACCGCGACCCGCGCGATGCGCGGCGCCAGGCCGAGGAGGCCTACCGCAGCGCGCTGCGCGAATTCCTCTCCGAAATCGAAGAGTACACGAAACGCTATCGCTTCCCGCACGACACGTACCTGCTGCACCAGAACATCAGCGACCGCCGCATGCACTTCGAGATCTGCAAGAGCATCCGCGGTCGCCACTGGAACGTGACCGAATGGCCGGGGCCCCACCCGAGCGGGCAGGAGGCCGCCCGGGCGCTGCTCGCCCACGAACGCAAGGTGGCGCTGCGGCTCTTCGAGCGCTATCCCGACCCCGAAGACCGACAGACGTGGATGCGCGAAGTGCGGGAACTGCTCGACCTCGCAAGCTGCATGCGGCCGACGCCGGCCTACATCCGCATCGTCGACCCAGCCGCGACAGGCGGCAGTGGCGATTGCTTCCTGCAGTGGTCGCCTCGGCCCGACGACGTGCCAGAATGCCAGGAGAGAGTCGAGGGCAACGCAAACCGCGCCGCGCGGCGCTTCTTCCGGTCGTTCGACGACGGACTGGCGGAGGTCTCCGGCTACGCGCAGAGGGCAGGAACCGCGGGACTCGCGGAGTAGGAGCAAGGCATGAATGAACAGATGAAGGTGGCCGCGGAAGACCAACTCCGGTCGCTTCTCGACCGGCTCCCTGCGTTGAGCAGCGATCCCATGGACCAGGGAAAACTTGCTAGGTGGCAGCGAGACGTGAGGAACGCCCTGGCCCGTTCGTTTGGAGAGAGATCCCTCTTCTGCGACAAGTTTGCTGCCATTGCCTGGGCGGGCACGCCTCGCGAACATCAGCGGGCCTTCCGTCTGTCGTTTCAGGATCTTCAGGCCGCGCAGGACGAAGTCGACCGGGAGGCTTTCGGCCAGGCCCGCGACGAAGCAACGTTTCTTCTCACCTACGCAATGGCAGTCTTGGCGCTGCCGGAGCCATCCTCTCGGGCCGGGTCTGACGTGGCCCCGCCCACTGCCGAAAGCGGTGCAGACCCGCAAGCCGTCGACCTATTCCTCGCCCATTCCGGGGAGGACGGCGCTTTCGTCAAGGCGCTCGCGGACGGGCTGTCCAAGCGGGGCCTGAACGCGTGGTTTTTTGAGGAGCATCAGGAACTCGGAAGCAACTTCATCAGGAACATCGCGATCAACGTCCCAAGGGCCCAGCACTTCGCGGCCGTGATCTCCCGGCGGGCCATAGGCAGCGATTCTCCCTGGCTGAGCCGAGAGATCGACTACGCGGCCCGCACCAGCAGGACCATAGTGCCGGTCTTCCTCGGTACGCGGCCGGCGGACCTGCAGCCGAAGCGGCCCGAGTGGGACTTCGTCCTGGGGGCGCTAGTGGGTTTGGAGGTTCAGGAGAGCGCCGACCCGCAGACGGTTGCCGCCGAAATCGCCCGGCGGGTCGAACAGACCAACAAATCCGTGACGGCCTCGGCACCCGCACCGCAGCGTTTGCCCCCCGAGAGCGGTGCCGCCGCTCCCGTGACCGGCGCCAGCGAGAAGCGTGAGGTCTTGCCGAGCGCCGCCGACCAGACGGAGGCAGGGGCATTCGACTCCGCAGCCGTGGTCCATCCGGCATCCGCAAAGGGCCCGACGCCCTCCAGCGCAGCGCCGCCAGCCGCGGGTTGCGCCGTTGAAGGCGAACTCGCCGAGGCTGCGGCCCACACGCCAGCCGAAACCGTCACCCCCGAGAGCCAACCCGCCGTTGCTGCGGCCGGCGCGGTCGCACCGCCAGCGTCACCCTCGTCCGGCGAGCCGCCCCCCGCCTCCTCCACCCCCGACGTCCAAGTCCGCGGCGACTTCGGCCTCGACCGCTTCGTGTACGTGCGTTCGAGCAACCTCAACGACGGCCCACCGAACCTGCGCGACACCTGGGTGCAGGCCGGTGGCTTCGACGAGGTGCTCATCCCCGGCGGCGCCGGCGCTGTGGTCGAGACGTTGCGGGCGCTCGGTTTCGACGCCGGGCCGCGCGCGTTGTCCCCGGCCGACTTCGACCCTGACGCCGGCAACCGGCCGCCGCCGCCGGCCCAAACCAACAGCGCCGGGGGTGCGCAGGGGTCTCCGCCAGCGGAGGCGGCCAAAGCCTCCCCGCCCCCGACGCCCGGCTACCCCAAGTCGGTCCACCTGCTGGTTCAAGATGCCGCGAAACCCGGGGCCGAGGGCAAGACCTCGAAGCCCGCCGCAGATTCGAGACCGGCGCCCTGGCGCGTCGGCCAGAGCCTCGTGGCGGGCGAGCGGGCGTTTGCCGGGGAGCCGCGGGCGGCGGCGGCGTCCGCCCAGGCCATCGCTGGCCCGCTCGTCCTCGTGGACTTCCGGCAGGGCTATCGCGCGCGCCTCATCCCGCCCGAGCCCGAGCCCAAGCGCAAGGAGAGCACGAACGAGCCGCCGGGGGCGGCAGCGTCGTCAGACGGCAAGCCCGATTCGATCGACGTGGCAGTGGCCGTGCGGACCGTGGCGGTGCGCACCCACGACCCAAGCCACAGAGACTGGCAGCGGTTTCGCAGCGTCCGGGCGACGATGACCACCGTGCCGTGCCTGTGGTTTGCCCCGATTCAGGACATGGCCGAAGGCGCGCTGCGCTTTCCCGGCATCTGGCAGGACGTGCGCCAACGCGTTCGCGACCACCTGCGCGCCGACCCCACGCTGTGGCGCGAAGGCCGCTGGCTCCATCACGTGGTCATCCAACTGTACGAGGAAGGCGCGCTCGTGTTTCCGGCCGACACCGAGTCGGGGGGCTACCTCGTCCATGCCGCCGGCACCCAGCCCAAATTCCCGAAGGACACGCCGCCGCGCCTGCCCGTGATGGGCGGCGGCATTCTGCTGTTTTCGGCCTGCTGCGGGTTCGCGCTGCGCAGCCACGGCGCTGCAGTGTCCGCCGCTGCCGCGCATAGCGGGCGCGCGGCGGCGCCGAACCCCACCGAATCGGTCCGGGCCCTGCTGCACGCCGCCGAACACGGGCTGCGGGCCCTGCGCCAGCTGTCCGCGGAGGGCTACGCCCCTCCGCAGGATGCGCCGGCCGACCCGGGCGACGCGCCGCGCATTCTGGCCGGCAGCCGGGCCCTGGAGAGTTTGAAACGGGCCGCGCCCGCCCTGCCTCTCGACCCCCCGCGTGCCGTGAGCCTGTCGGTTGCGGCATCGGCCCCGGCGGCGACCGGTGGCCGCACGGAAGCGGAAACGGCCAAGAGAGACCGCGATCCCATCATCCTCGACCCGGCCCCCGGCGGTGCATTGCCGGCTCCCGACGCCGAGCGCGCCATCCTCAGGACCCTCGTCGCCGGTGACGAACTCGACTACCGCGCCGCGGTCAAACTGTCGCTCGGCAAACTCGTGGCCACGAGCGACGCCGAGGCGCGCACCCTCGTCCGCCTGGCCTCCCCGCTGGACGAGTACCTCAGACGCCCGAACCAGCGGGTGTTCTCGTTTGCCGTGTTCGGCGGCCCAGGCTCCGGCAAGTCGTTTCTCGCGAAGGAACTGGCCCGCCACCTCCAAGCCGCGCACGCGGCCGACGACGATCTCGTCAAGACCTTCAACCTGGCGCAGTTCAGCGAACCGCGGCAGTTGGCCGAGGCGTTCCGCTGGCTGCAGAACCGCAACGCCGTGCGCCGGGAGGCCGTGCCCTTCGTCATCTGGGACGAGTTCGACACCCACTTCGACGGTCGCCGTTGCGGCTGGCTGCCGCGCTTTCTGATGCCCATGGAAGACGGGGCCTTCGTCGACGACCATCGCGAGTGGAAACTCGGGCAGGCCGTGTTCGTGTTCGTCGGTGGCTCGTTCAGCGACGACGCGGAGTTCACGACCTGGGCGTTCGACGCCGAGCAGGGTGTGCCGCTCAAGGGCCGCGATTTTCGCAGCCGGCTCGCCTCCGTCGTGACGGTGGCGTCGGTCGACCGCGAGAGGCGGCGCGGCGTAGGGGACGAGCGGAGCTGCGAGCGCACGCGCGCGATGCTCATCCGGGCGGCGCTGAGCGACATCGCGAAGGACCCGGGCCACCCGCTGCGACAACTCGATTCCCGGGTTTTCGACTTCCTGCTGCGGGCCCCGCTGGCACACGGCGCGCGCAGCTTGCGGCATCTGCTGACCGCTTCCACGCTGAGCCACACCGATGTGTTTCGCCCCTGGCACCTGCCGTCCGAGGAGACCCTGCGGCTGCACGTGGGTCCGCCGTCCGGCAAGCCTGCGACCGCATCCTCGCGCGCCATCTGGTCCACGCTCCGCGCCCCGGAAGGTGACGTGATCCCACTTGCCTGGCGCAGCGAATCGAAGCCGGAGTCGAAGCCGTCCGAACCGGGCTGAGCGGAACCCCCCCGGAGCGACCTTGGCGAGGCCGAAAACCCGCCCGACGCGCGGCGCCCCGCTGTCGCACAATGGGTCCGTCCGTGGGGCGTGCGGCGCGGCCGCTTGCCGCGGCCGGCAGGCCGGCGAGGGGGAGACGTCATGGCAAGAAATCGTTCGTGGACGCTGGGCCTGGCGCTGCTGGCGGCGTTCTTGCTCTGGCCGGCCGCGGCCCGGGCCGTGCCCGCCCAGTTGAACGTGCAGGGCGTGCTGTTCGACGAGAGCGGCGCGCCCGCCGAGGGCGCGACGAGCCTCAGCGTGCGCGTCTACGCCGCGGCCGACGGCGTTGCCCCGCCGCTCTGGGAGCCGGCCGCCCCGCTCGACGTGCTCTGCGAGGCCGGGGTGTTCAACGCGCTCGTGCCGGCGGCAACAGAGGGGGCCGAGGTCGACGCCCTTGCCGCGGCCTTCACCGCGGGGGAGCCGCGCTGGCTCGGCATCGCGCCGGCGGGCGGGGCCGAACTCAGCCCGCGCATCCCGGTCGTGTCGGTGGCCTACGCGCTCGTGGCGGGCAAGGCGGCCGTGGCCGACTTGGCCGAGTTCGCCGAGGGGCTCGATTGCGCCGGCTGTGTCACGGTCGGGGCGCTCGACCCGGCCGTGCAGACGCTGTTTCTGGCCTACGACGGCAGCGCGTCCGGCCTCACGGCCACGACCTACCGGGCGGCCATCGACGAACTGGCCGGCATGGCCCAAACGCTAACCGCAAGCCTTGCGGCCTTGCAGACCCGCCTCGACGGGCTTGCGTCCGTGGCGACGAGCGGAGCCTATGGCGACCTCGCGGGCACGCCCGACCTCTGCGCCGAGGCGTTTGCCTGCGACGCCACGTTGGCGTTGCTCGCCGACTTGGCGGCCGTGCAGGCCGAAGCGGCCGACAGTCAGGCGCGGCTCGACGTTGCCGAGGTGCGCCTCGCCGACGCGGAAGCCCAGCTCGCCGCGGCCGCCGCGCAGCAGAGCGCCGTCTGGTGTCTGCTCCACTGCGACCCGCTGCGACTCGGCGACTGCCGCGCGCGCACCTGCGACGGAGCCGCCGAGACGTGCAGCGACGCGGGGCCGCAGCCCGACGGCACGGCCTGCGGCGGGGGCAACGGGCGCTGTGTGGGCGGCGAGTGCTTCGGGGCGTTTTGCGGCGGGGTGAGTTGCCCCTATCTCGCGGGCTACCGGGTGGCGTGCAACGAGCAGGCGCACTGCGAGTACACGCCGGTCGACCCGACGGGCTGGCGGGCGTGGGACGTGTGGATCTGGGTACCCGCGGGGTCGTTCCTGATGGGCGCGCCGGCCGGCGAGGCGGACTCGTCGGAAAACGAGCGACCGGTCCACGAGGTGACCTTTGCGAGCGGCTTCTTCGTGATGAAGTACGAGGTCGTGGTGACGCCCCACCTGGCCTGTGAGGCGGCCGGGCGTTGCACGACGCCGTCGACGGCCGACTGGGACGGGTACGGTTGGGGACTGAACCGCGCCACGAACGGCCGGCAGAACCATCCGCAAAACGGGCTCACGTGGCAGCAGGCGCGCGACTTCTGCGCGTGGGCGGCGCCGGGCGGGCGTTTGCCTTCGGAAGCCGAGTGGGAGTACGCGGCGGCGGGTCCGGTGCACCGCAAGTACCCCTGGGGCAACACGCCGGAGCCAACGTGCGACCACGCGGTGTTCGACCTCGACGGTAGCGTCACGCGACCGTTTGGCTGCGATGCGTGCACGACCGCAGGGTGCAGCGGAACGCAGCCGGTCGGTGCGCGGCCCGCGGGGGCATCGTGGGTCGGCGCCATGGACATGTCGGGCAACGTGTGGGAGTGGTGCGAGGACTGGCACCACGAGAACTACACGGGCGCACCGGTGGACGGCAGTGCGTGGGTGAATCCCCCCAGCGCGTACCGCGTCCTGCGGGGCGGCAGCTTCGCCCACGGCGCCTCATACGTGCGTTCGGCGAAGCATGACGGCGCTCCGCCGGCGGACCGAATCGCGCACCGCGGTGCCCGCTGCGTGCGTCCGCTGCTGCCGTAGCCGCCCGCCCGCTACCCGGTGCGGCGCACCCGCGCCCGCCCGTCGACACGATGCCGTGACAGCGGCTGGGGTTGACGCGTGCGCCCCGCCCGGCCCGCCGCCACCGGCCGCCGCATCCGCTCCCGCCGCCGCCCGTGCCCCCATCACGCCCCACGCCAATCTGCCCGCGCGCCACGCCACGGCCGCCGTCTTGCCGCTCGCCTTCGAATAGGGGCGGCAGGGCCGGCAGCGCGACCGCGCAAACGAGCATGCGCCGGCGCCCCTGGCGCGCGCCATTCGGCCGAGTCGACCCACGTCCGCAGCCCGGCGAGGCGGAGGCATCTTCCCCAATGTCGAGTCGGCGGATGCCCAAGCATGCGCCTCAGGGTTGCGTGCCATCCGGCGTTGCCGCCGCAACGCGATCGCAGGGCCGTCCGCGTCCGACGGGATGCCGGTATTCGCCGAGAAGACTGCCCGGCGTGGCACAGCGTCGATTCGACGTGGCGCTTGAGCCGCGTACCTCAAGGGCAACGAGATGAGCCGACGCGTGTCTTGTGTCGCGGGGGCCTCCGGGGCATGCTGAGCGGGCGACCCGGTCGCACCCATCGCCGAGGCCGGTGGAGGCCAGAGATGACGCCCCTCACGACCGTGTACTTCGATACGAGTTTCTACGTCGGCCTCCAGCGCGCCGACGCCGATCTCGCCCGTTCGGTTGTCGGCCGCCTTCGCGACCTGGGCGTGCGCCGCGTGGAGAGCGCCGAACTGTTCTGGGAACTCGACGTCTCTCCCAATCTCGACGGGAAGCGACGACTCGTCGACCGTCTCGCTGGCTGGGGGATTCCGCCGCTGTGCCTCGACGGAGTCGATTTCTCTTGGCTGGCGCTCGCCGAACGGCCACCGGAGATGTCGCTCAGCGCTGGAATCAAGCGGCGGGAACGGCTTGGGCACGCCTGGGCGGCGAGCGCCCTGCGGCCCGTGGTCCCGGCGGACGTCCCGCTGTGGGAACAGGCCATGGGGCGCACTCTCGGTGAGGACGTGGTCTTGGACAGCGCTGAGTCCATGCGTCTGCTGGTCGACCGCGTCTTCCGTCTGTTGGAAGGGAACGACATCCCGGCGGAGTTGGCCCCGTTGCTCGGCGAAATGCGCGATCTGTTCGACCGGCGAGCTTCGGGCGAATTGGACGAGCGTGCCTTCGCCGAGACCGCCGCTCGGCTGCCGGAGCGAGTGGCGGCGGTCGCCGAGGCGTTGCGGCCTGGATACGGCCGCGAGGGCAACATCCGCTCGCAGGTTCTCACGGCCAACGACCGGGCGACCAACGTTGCGCTGGGGCTGGCGAGCGAGCGGTCCGAAAGACGATACGCGGCAACCATCGAGGATCTCGGGCACCTCAACGTGTTCTTGAGAAACCTCGACCGCATCGACTGGCTCATGATGGACGGGCCCGCAACCAGTGTGCTGGACCAACGCGCGGCCGCCGCGGTGGGTGCTGTGCGGCACCGCATCTTCTGCGCTGCCGACCTTGCAGGCGTCGTCGAGGCCATTCGGGTTCGCCAAGACCGCCCGGGGGCGGCCCCGGAGCCCGCGTGAGCCTGAATGCGTCCCGGCTGGCACGGGAAAGACGGGATGGAGCCGGCACGCCAGACGAGGGGTCGGCGACGCCCGAGAGCATCGAGACCCGGAGGACACCGAGCATGACCTCGGACAACCCGTTTCTCTGTCGCGGGCCCATCGACGACCCAAACGCGTTTTTCGACCGGGTTGAGCCGCTCCAGCGTTGCTTCGACCTGCTCGAAAGCCCCGCCCGCGGTGTCTGGGTCGAGGTCACGGGCCCGCATCGCATCGGCAAGTCGTCCCTGTTGCGTGCCCTCAAGCGGCGGGCCGCCGCCGAACGACCCGGTTGGGCGGTCGGCTGCGTGAGTCTCCAGGGCGTCGTTGACGACCGCATGCTCTGGCAACAGATCGGCGCCGCCTTGCAGGCTCGCGGGGCCACCCCGTGCCCCTCGGACGTCGCCGCCCGGCTCGCCGAACTCGACGGCCGGCAAGGACGGGCCGTGTTGCTGCTCGACGAGGCGCCGGCCGTGGTGCAGGCCGGGTTCCGGCCCGACGTGTTCGACCTGCTGCGGGGCTGGACCGAAACCTACCCGCTCGCGCTGGTCACGGCGGCACCCCGGCGGCTGCACACCTTCGCGGAGTCGGCGTTCGGCGGCGTGTCGCCGGCGTGGTCCAACGCGGTCGAAGTGCGCCTCGATGCGTTTTACCGAAGCGAGGCCGCCGACTATCTGGCGGTTCACACCGCCGGCCGCCGGTTCGCGTTTCGCACAGAAGAGGCACAGGACCTCGTCGCGCTGACCGGCGGGCATCCGTGGCGGCTGGCCGTCGCTGCATTCCACTGCTACGAGGCGAAGGCGGCCGGGGCGGCGGCGGCAGTCGACTGGCAGGCCGACTACCGCCGCGAGCTGGCCGCCGAACCGCGCGAGGCGCGCGCCGCTCAGTCCCCCCAGCAGGCCGACCGGATTCCGACCTACGACCCCGGCGGATCTGCTGAAATTCGGGTGTTCGTGAGCTCGCCGATGAAGGGCCTGAACGCCGAGCGAACCGCGGTGGCCCAAGCGTGTCGCGACCTGGACTTGGTCCCGGTCATCGCTGAGGATTTCGGCGCGCGCGACGGTTCGAGCCGCGAAGTCTGCCTGGGCGAACTGCGGCGCTGTCAGATCGTCCTGTTGCTCATGCCCGACCGCTACGGCCCGCCGACCGAAGCCGGCATCAGCGCCACCCAGGAAGAGTGGCTCGAAGCCGAGCGGCTCCGGTTGCCCCGGCTGGCGTTTGTCCAGGCCGCGACCGGCCGGCCGGCCAGCTGGTGGCGCCGCCTCGTTTGGCCAGGTCGAAACGGCGCGCAGGCCGACGGCCGCCAGGCCGCATGGATCGAAGCCGTCGTCGGCCGCTTCGGCAACGGGCTGGCTGCCGCCGAGTACGACACGCCCGCGTCCTTGGGCGATGCCGTGCGCCGCGACCTCGGACGCCTGGTCCGACGTTACGCCCGCTGGGGCATCGAGGCGCAGCGGCGATGATCGGTCAACCGCCCGACAGGCCCTACCAGCACCCCGTCGAGCAGGCCGAGGCGGCCGTCCAGGCCAACCCGTTCGCCCTGGAGCCCGAGCCGCCCGCCCGCCCGGTTCAATGGTGGAACCCGCTCCACGGGCTGCGCACCTTGTACTGGGTAATCTGGCGACCCGACCGGTTGTGGCGCGCCACGTGGCAGCCGGCGCTGCCGACCGGCGCGTCGCGGGCACGCCACGGCTTTGCGACAGTGCCGATCGTCGTTCGGTACTTGATGAGCGTGGCTTCATTGCTCCTGGGGGTGACGGCGTTGGCGTTGGCGCTGGCGCTGTTCGCGCTTGCGACTGGGGGCGAGACCGTACACGCGGTGGGCGACTCCGTCTGGGGCGCAGTCGTTGGCGTGGCCGTTGGCGTGGCCGTTGGCGTGGCCGGAGGCGTGGCCGTTGGCGTGGCCGTTGGCGTGGCCTATGGCGTGGCCTCTGGCGTGGCCTCTGGCGTGGCCGTTGGCGTGGCCTATGGCGTGGCCTCTGGCGTGGCCTATGGCGTGGCCGTTGGCGTGGCCGGAGGCGTGGCCGGAGGCGTGGCCGTTGGCGTGGCCGGAGGCGTGGCCTTTGGCGTGGCCTATGGCGTGGCCGTTGGCGTGGCCGTTGGCGTGGCCGGAGGCGTGGCCGTTGGCGTGGCCGAAGACGTAGCCACTGGCGTTGCCCTTGCCCTGACCAGCGCGCTGTCCTTCGCGGGGGTCTTCTCATGGGTCGCCGAGAGCCTCGTCCGTCTGACTGGGCTTGCCCTCCCTCGCGTTCGTCGGCGTGAGGCGTCGGTCCAGGTAGCTACGGCCATGCCATTCGTGGGGGCGCGCCGCTCGGTATGCGATGGGCTGACCAACGATTTGGGCGACCAGACGGCGAGGGCTCTGCTGCGCAATCCCTACCGCCGCAACCAGTTTCAACGCCACGCCCGTCGCTGGCTCGCCGCCGATGCCGCCCCTTGCCGGCGACTGCTGGGATGGAGCGCTGCTGCTTGGCTGCGCGCGCCCCTGCGCTTGGAACCGGAAACCCGTACGCCCGGCATGCTGCTCGACGCTTTTCTGGCTGGCCTGGCAGGCGAG
>CAYRCM010000049.1:26516-32047 GCA_964422715.1 uncultured Myxococcales bacterium
AACCCGTACGCCCGGCATGCTGCTCGACGCTTTTCTGGCTGGCCTGGCAGGCGAGTTTCCAGCGCTCCCCTTCGAACGTGCCGAGAGCGGTTCCTCGTCGCGGCAGCAATCTCGGTCTCACCTCCCTGTGGGCGAGCGGCTCGCCCATCGGTTGACCAGGTTCTGGCTCGACCGCTCCAGTCATCCCGCGTTCGACTTTGCCGGCGCTTTGCGCCGGCTCGTTGCCGGCTTCCCGCTCGACGAAGCGCTGATCGAGCGCCTGGCCGCGGCCAACCAACTGCCCGACGGTCGAGACGTGTTCTCCCTATACTCGGCGCTGCAAGCCCTGGCCCGCGCGCCGAACGCAAACGCTCTCGCAGCGCTGGCGGGAGCGCACCCCGTCCCGCGGTCCCCCGTACCCGACCTGCCGTGCGTGGCGGCGCTCGGCCGGGCCGTAGCCGACCTGCTGGCCGTCGCCGCCGACGTTGCGGTCGCCCGCGTTGCGGCGTCGGAAGCCGGGCGCGAACGGTTGCTCCGCGCAGCGCAAAGGCGGCTCCTCGAACTGAGCGAGGCTCGCCCGGTCGACCTGCTGCCTCACGACCGCCGCCTGATGCACGATGCCGCCCGCGCTATGCGGGACATCCTGACCCTCTCGGGCGACGCCCTCGACCGGGCCGTGGCGGCCACGCCCGTGCGCAGTTTCTACGTCACGGGGCCGCCGGTGCTCGGCGAACAGCTCGTCGGCCGGGAACCGCTGCTTGCGCGGGTGGACGCGCTCTGGGCACCGCAGAGCCGCTCGGCCTGGAAGCCGCTCGTGCTCTACGGGCACCGGCGCATGGGCAAGACCTCGCTGCTCCACGGGCTCGCCGAGCGATACGCTCCGCACGCCGTCGTGGCGGTCGTGAGCGCACAGGGCCTCTCGTTCTCGGACGGCCGCGCGGCCGTGCTGCGGGAGTTGGCGCTGCGGCTCGTTGCGACCGCGCGGGGCCGGGGAGTCGAGGTCCCCGAGCCCGCGCAGGCTGCGTTCGCCGCCGGACCCTGGCCAACCCTGCGAGCCCTCTTGGGCCACGTGCACGAGCGGTCCGGGCGCCGGGTCGTGCTCTGTCTCGACGAATTCGAGTACCTGGGCCGGGAACCCCAGTTGCTTGACCAACTGCGCGCGCTGCACACCGAGGAGGCCTGGTTCACGCCGGTGCTCGCCGGCCTGCACGACCTGACCGACCCCTTCCTGCAAGGCGAAGGGGGCTATGCCCAACTCGTGGCCGACGCCGAGCGCTTGCAGGTCGGCGTCCTGGCGCGGCGTGACGCCCGGCGGTTGTTGACGGCGCCGCATCCCGATGCCGACCTGGCCTTCCAGCCGGCGGCCGAAGACCGACTGCTGGCCGAATCGGCGGGCCTCGCCTACCTCATCCAGCAGATGGGCCAACTCGCAGTCGAAAGCGTGAATGACCGGTTGAAACTTGGCTCCCCCGACCGCACGTGCACCCTGCCGGATGCCGCGCACGCCGTCGGACCGGCTCTCTTCGAGCCCGCCCGTCCGTATTTCGACGGGGTCTGGACGCAGGCGACGGAGCGTGACGGCGCTGCCGCCATTGTGCGCGCTCTCGCCGAGGCCGACGGCCCGCTCACGCTCGACGAACTCGTGCCGGCCAGCGCCAGCAGCCCGCACGGGGCGGCCGAACAGACGGCGCGCCTCGTGCACCTCGACATCCTGAGACGCCTGCCGGCCGCGCCGCTCACCTGCGAAAGCCCCAGCGACCAGCCGCTCGTGGAACCGGATGCTTTCGACTTTCTCGTCCCGCCCATGCGGCGCTGGCTGCGCCATGCGCGGCCTTGGCAGGGGGTCTGAGGCCGGCGGCACGCGCGGGCGGGCGACGGCGGCGCCTCGCCTCCCCCGTCGCCGCGCCGCGGTCGCCCGGCTAGAAGACGTAGAGCAGGCCGGCACCTGCCGAGATGCCGCGCCAGCCGGCGTATTCGTAGCCCAACTCGGTGGATGCTTCCGCCCCGTTCTGGCCTTGCGCAACCTTGGCTTCGAGAAACGCCACGCGGTAGCCGAGGCCGAGGGTGAGGGCGACGTGGCGCGTGAGCTGCGGCAGGGCGAGCCAGAAATCGAAGCGTGGCCGCACGAAGTCCCACAAAACGCGCGCCTCGTTGCGAATGTGGCCGCCCTGCTGCCTCAGCGACACCTCCTGCAGGGGGCCGAGCACGTCCACAAGCGAGACCTGGAATCCGATGTAGTCCGTGAACGCGTAGCGCACGGGGATCAGCCAGTCGACCGCGGGGAACGTGCGGAACCCTTCGGGGGTGGCCTGGTTGCGGAAGCTGTCGCTCCACTCGCCGCGCACCCCGACGCAGGGCGTGAAGAATCCGCGGGCACGCGACTGAGCCGGACTGTCGCGCTCCAGGGTCAGGTCGTACTGGGTTTGGTGTTTGCTCGGCACCCCGCTGTAGCCCAGGTTGAGCAGCAGCGACACGGCGGCCGACCGCAGCGCCTGGCGCGCCAGGTTGCCCGACTCCCCGGGGTTGTCGAACTCGAGCGCGTAGCTCGCCAGCTTCACGATGAAGTCGGCGTAGGCTTTGCGGAGCGGGTCCGGCTTGGTCGGAGCGGCGGTCCCCTCGCGGGCCGCGTTCAGGGCCAGTTGCAACAGCGCCTGCACGACAGCTCGCGGGTCACCCCGCGACGCGTTCACCACGAGCGCGCGCAGATCTCCGTCCCTCAGGACCGTGGCTACCTTCCGCCAAATCTTGCACAGTCCCCCGGACGAGATGCCCACCGTGTCGGCCTCGTTGCAGACGGCGTTCATCGTCTGGATGACGGCCTCGATATTCACCGCCGTCTGGGGCGCACTCCAATCGGCTGCCGCCACCACCCAGGCAAGTCGCGCAACTTGGTCGAGGCGCTCGACCAACTGCCTGAGGGCGTTCTCGAGTTCTTGGGGGATGCCGTGGTCGCATTGTTGCGAATCAAAACCGGGCACGACTCCGGCAAGACCGAAACTGGAGAGCAGATCCTCGGCCTCCTCGCACGCCGCGATTCCCTCGGCGCGGTCATCGGGAGCGCCGAGGGCGTCGAGGTTCGTCAGCACCTTGGCCAACCGGTTCTGCTGAGCCACGGCGTCCGCTGCGGCGTTGGGGGCGAGGTCCGCCGCGGCGAGCCAATCCGACCGGCCCTGAGCGCCCGGCACGGGCTTAGGGATGCGGACGATGACCCGGGCGTCGGTCAGCTTGTTCAAACACCCGGCTCGGTTCTCGCACTGGACCCCGCCAAGCCACTTTCGTTCATCCCCAAACAGTTTCGTGCAGGGGTCCTCTGGCTCGCCGGCCGGGCCCGGCGACTCCGTTGCTGCAGAACTGGCGGCGGCGGCTGCCTCATCGGGAACCGAACAGCCCGCGGACTGCAAGGCGCTCCGCGTCTCCCGGCAGACATCCGCTAGCCGGTCGGCGATCGCCTCCAGGATACGAACGGTCTCCAGGGCGCCGGCCGACACCCACGAGGAATCCCGCTTGAGGCGAATGGCCCGGCAGGTATTACCGTCCCTTGGCAGGCAGATTTCCGCCTCCATCTCAGAACCGGCCATGGACCGCCCCAGCGCGGACCTGCACGCGGAGTTGCGAGCGCCCAGGGCACGCTTGAACTCGTCCGGCCCGCCGGTCAAGGCGTTGGCCAGGTCGGAAAGGTCGTTGTCCGCGCATTTCGACCGCAGAATCCTGCGAAGCAGGCTTCGCAGTCGGCCCGTGACGTCCCCGAAGCGCTCCGGGGTGCTCAGCCAGTGCGCCACCTGCGCCGCGAACTGAGCCCGCGGCGACACCGCTGTGCGGCTGACAACGATTTCAAGCGCGATGCCTCTGACCAGGCGCCGGAGCGTCTGAAGAGCGGCCTCCTTGTCAGGCAGCCTGCCATCGATCAGCGACCCGCCGAACTCGGCGACGATGCAGGCGAGTCTCTTGCGCCAAGTGGCGTTCTGTTGAGCGCAATGCGACTCAAACAGCCCCTGGACGGTCGTGTCCAAACCGCCGCAGCAGCCGTTCGGCGCTTGTTCGCATTCTGCCTCGTAGTGCGCTCGGTAGCGCGCATAGAGCAGGTCGCGGAGGTCGGGCGGCGTGCTGCCTTGCCCCGGGGTGTCCGTCGCAGCGGCGGCGCCTGCGGTCAGGGCATGGTCACCGCCGTCGGCTGCGCGCCTGGCGGGCGCCGGCTGCGGGGGGGCGGCGCCGGGAGGGCTTGCCCTGCTCGTACTATCCGCGCCGGCCTCCTCCCCGTCGGTCAACGCGAAGTAGAGGAAATCGCGCAACCCGTCCGCGAGAGCGGCCCGCAGCACCGGAACCATGCCGCTCCACTGCGCGGAGCGCATCCGGTCGACGACTCCGCGGAAATGGAAGCACAGTTCGGGGGCCCGTTCCTGGAGCTGTTTGGCGAGTTCCGTGCCCACCTGTCGGCTGATCAACTCCGAGAAGATGGCCAAGAGGTCGTCGTAGATTCGCGTGGACCAGCCATCCGCCCGCAGGGGCGGGGACAGGGCCGAGAAGACCCACACGACGGTCAGAAAAACCAAACTGCGCACCCGCTTGTTCATGGCACCCTCCCATGTCTGTTGTGGACTCCCGCGCGCTCTCGCCGGGCGTCCACTTGAGCCGGCCGGCGCGGGATGCATCGCAGTTGTGCAAGGGAAGTGCACAACGCCGCGGCGCGGTGCGGGCCTTGTATTCAATGACTCGTTATTGCGGCGTTTTTCTATTTCGGTGGTGGCGGCGCGCCGCCCCGGGACCCGGGTGTGCGCTCGCGGCGCATGTGGAAGATTTCACCACACCTCGGCGAATCTCTACGGGTCCGGACGCCGGGGCGCCCGCGCCCCGCCCCGGCCCGTTGACAGCCCCGGCGGCGGCGTCTAGCCTCGTTCTTGGGCGGGCCACCCGCCGGAGGGCTCCATGGGGGTTTTCGACCGCGCACTCAAGGCCGTCATCGAACGCTGGCCCAACGATCTGTTGGCGTTGGCCCTACCCGGCCTGCGCGAGCGCGAAGTCACGCCGCTCCCGACCGAGCTCGTGGCCCCCGAACGCCATGCCGATGCCGTCTTCCGCGTTCACGAGGGCGGGCCGGACGACTGGATCGTGCACGCCGAGTTCCAGTACGACCCCGACCCCGATCTGGCGCTGCGGTTGTACACCTACAACGCGCGGCTGCACGAACAGCACCGCCGTCCGGTCGCCTCGGTCGTGTACCTGCTGCGGCCGTGGCGGAAGCCGCCAAGCGGCGAATACGTCGTGCGCGTGCTGCCGCTCGTGGAGCCGGTGCTGCGCTTCCGCTACGAGACGGTGGCCTTGTGGCAGCAGACCCCGGCGCAGATCTTCGCCGCCGGCCTCGCGGGATTGCTGCCGCTCGTCGGCCTGAGCCGCACGTGCGCGTTGGCCGACCTCGCCGAGGCCAACGAACGCCTGATCGCCGCCGAGCCCGATCGCCTGCGCGCGGCCGACGGGCTCAGCATCCTCGGCATGCTCGCATCGCAACGCTTCGGCATCGCGGAGCTGCTCCGCGTGCTGCGGAGGGACATCATGGT
>CAYRCM010000050.1:0-30018 GCA_964422715.1 uncultured Myxococcales bacterium
AGGGCAGTCGGCGGCCGACTGGCAGCCTTCGCTGCCGCCGCAGGACGCGGCGCAGCTGCCCGGCTGACCGGGGATGGCGGCGGGGCAGCACTGCTGGCCGGCAGGGCAGTCGGCGGCCGACTGGCAGCCTTCGCTGCCGCCGCAGGACGCGGCGCAGGTGCCGGGCTGACCGGGGATGGCGGCGGGGCAGCATTCTTCGTTGCCGGCGCAATCGGCGTCGGACATGCAGCCCTCGGTGCCGCCGCAGGTGGCGGCGCAGGTGCCCAGCATGCCGGGAATGGTGCTCGGGCAGCAGACCAGCCCGCCGAGGCAGTCGGCGCTTGTCTGGCAACCCTCGGGCTCGGGCACGTCGGGCAGGGTCGTGGTGTCGCCCGTGCCGGACGCGTCGGGTTTGGTGGCGGTGTCGCCGCCCCCGGCGGTGTCGCCGCTCGGCAGGCTCTGGTCGCCCTGGCCCGCGCCGTCGGGCGCGACCGGCGCGTCGCCGCCCGGCCCGGTTGCATCGGCCACGCTGCCATCTTCGCCCGGACCGGTGGTATCGGGCGTCAGCGCGTCGCCATCGCAGCGAACGATCGAAAAGACGAGCAAACTCAACACGGCAAGACTGCGAAATACGTTTCTCATGGCCGCTTCCCCTTGCAACGCGGAGCCCGCCTCCGCGAAAACGCACGATACCGAGTCGCCCCCCGCTCTGCAAGCCGCCCCGGAGGCGCTCCGCCAGCCCCCCGCGGCGCACGAGGGATGGGCTCGAACGGGGCCCTGCGACTGGGGCCGGGGCGCGTGGCCAGGTCAGCCGAGCAGGTCGACGGCGATGCCCGCGAGCACCTCGGCGAAGTCGACGAGTTCGTCGAGTTCGACCCACTCGTTCGCGACGTGGAAGGCCTCGTCGTCTCCGGGCCCGAAGCCCACGGCCGGGATACCGCCGAGGTTGAACGCCTTCGCGAACGTCCCCCCGCCCATGCCGAAGGGTTCGGGCCGGAAACCCAGCACCGGTTCGGCGTTGGCCTGGACAACTTTCACGAGCGGCAGGTCGGCGGCCACCGCGTGCGGCGCGACGGCGTCGCGAACGGCGAATTCCCAGTCCCCGCCGAGTTCGGCCGTGACGGCGCGGAACGCGGCGAGAATGCCGTCGGCCGTCTGGCCCGGCACGAAGCGTACGTCGAGGGTCACGCTGCAGCGGCCGGGCACGATGTTGGCGGCCGCGCCGCCCCGGATGAGCCCCAGGTTGACCGTGGGCCCGCCGAGCACCGGATGGGGCACGTGCGGCAGCGTGAGCGTCTTCAGCCGCTCGATGAAAGGCGCCATGCGGTAGACGGCGTTGTCGCCCCGTTCAGGCGTCGAGCCGTGGGCCTGCCGACCGATGGCCGTGACGACGATTTCGACGCGTCCCTTCTCGGCGATGTCGATGCGCCGCATGCGTTCGCCGATGTCGGGCACGATGGCAAAATCGGGTTTCAGCAAGCCGTGTTGGAGCAGGAACGCGATGCCGGGGTCGGGCTCGTTCGGTTCCCGGAACTCCTCGGAGGCGATGCCCGCGAATTGGAGGCTGCCCCTGAGCGGCACGCCGACCCGCACGAGCGCTTCCATGGCCGCGAGCGTGGCGACGGCCGGCCCCTTGTTGTCGAGCACGCCGCGGCCGTAGAGCCGCCCGGCCTGTTCGACGACGGTCCAGGGGTCGGTCGTCCAGCCGTCGCCCGGCGGGACGACGTCGAGGTGCAGGCCCACGAGCAGCGTCGGCCGGCCCGTGCCGAGCGTTGCGAGCACGTTGCCCCGCTCGGGCACGAGCGCCGGCGTTTCGCAGGGCAGCCCGAGCTCGGCGAAGATGTCCTGCAGCACGGCCACGACGCGGCTTTCCTCGCCGGGCACGCGCAGGTAGGGAAACTCGCCGAGCCGTTCGCGGCCCGCGTTGACCGACGGCACGGCCACGAGCCGGCTCAGGCGCTCAACGCAGGTTCGCGCGATGGCGGCCCGCTGATCGGCAAAGTAGCGGCGCAGGGCGTCTTTCACGGGGTTCTCCTCTCCGTCCGGCAGAAACCGTTGCCGCGCCCCAGTCTAGATGCCTCTGCCGAGACTGTCACGTCCCCCCGGCGGCCGCGAATCTGCTATCCTCCCCGAACAGAACGGCGCGCGCGTTCGGTTGGCCCGCAGAGCCTCCCGGGGCCCCGGGGACCTCGCGCCCGTTGCGCGCCGGGGAGTGTTTTGCATGTCACGCAACGCCGTCCTGCTCGTCGCCCTGGCCTTGCTCGCGGGCGCATGCGAATTCCATAAACCGCGGCGGCTTGGGCCCACGTGCCTCGGCAGCGGCGAATGCCGCGCCGGGGGGGTTTGCTACCGCGGCCGTTGCCTCTCGGTCGACGGCGACGAAGACCGCGACACGCTGTCGAACGGCTACGAACTCGGGCTCCAGATGAGCCCGCTCTTGGCCGACAGCGACCAGGATGGCAAGACCGACCCGAGCGAAATCGGCGCCGACCCCTCGGCGCCGGCCGACAGCGACGGCGACGGCCTCATCGACGCCATCGAGTCCGCGCAGGCCGATCCCGACGGCGACTGCATCGCCGACGAGTCCGACCCCGAAAACGACACGCCGTTGCCGCCCGCCGAAAACGCCCTGGCGGTCCAACTCGCCTGCAAGAGCGAGGGGGTCTGCGCCGGCCAGACCGAGGCCATCCGCTGGTACTGCCAGGACGAGGCCGTTCCCGACGGCTGCGACTACAGCCAGGTGCCCGGCTACGACGTCGATCCCATCCTGGGCCTCTCCGAGACCCTGTGCGACCGGCTCGACAACGACTGCGACGGCCTCACCGACGAACTCGTCGGGCTCTACACCTTCCGCTGTCCGCGTGCCGGCGTCTGCGCGAGCTACGACGGGCCCGACGACACGCTCGTCGGCGTGTGCCTGCCGCTCGATTGGGAATGCTCGACGCCGGGGCCGAGCCCGTGCGATTGCAGCGGCGGGATGCCGACGTGCCCGTATGCGCTCTGGTCCTGCGTGTTTCCCGACGACTTGCCGGACTACGAGCCCGGGGTCGAACTCACCTGCGATGCGCTCGACAACGACTGCGACGGCGAGACCGACGAAGACCTCTTCTATGTCGAACCGAACGACCCGCTCGGGCTGAACCCCCTGCGCCTCGGCGAGAGCTGCGGGCTCGGGCTCTGCGCCGGCGGCACACTCGTCTGCGACGAAAGCGGCGAACGGCTGCACTGCACGGGGCACGAGCGCATCGGCTTCGAACTCTGCGACGGGCTCGACAACAACTGCGACGGGCTCACCGACGAGATCCACGTCACCTTCGACCCCGACGACGCCGAACAGAAAACCCCGCTGCCGGTCGGGCAGCCCTGCCGCGGCCTCAACAACTGCGGCGCGGGCACCGTCGAGTGCCTGAACCCCATCGCCGCGGGCTGTTCGGTCAACCCCGGCGGTTCCGAATATCCGTGTCCGTTCAAAGGCATCTGTCAGTTGCTGCCGCCCGGCGCCACCCTGTATTCGTGCGCCACCGACCCGCCGACGTGCGACATGGGCGTGCTCGCCTCCATCGAGGGGCTGCCGCCCTACGTCGCCGACGAGGGCCAGAGCGACTGCGATTTCGCCGACAACGACTGCGACGGGCAGCAGGACGAGGGCTCGGTGCTGGGCTTCGTCATGCCCGGCGGCCCGGCCGACTTCGGCGAACCCGCCGACCGCGGCGGCGCGGCCCTGGCCTTTCTGCCGGGTCCGCAGCGTCTCTTCCTGTTTGGCGGGCGCACGCGCGACTGGACGGGGCTCTCGCCGTCGCACGGCTACCTCTTCGATCTCTGGAGTGCCGCAGCCACGACCAGCCCGACGGCGGGCGACTGGCTGCCGCGGTTCGTGCTGCCGGAAGACGCCGCGAGCTGGCCGACCCCGCGGGAAGGAGCGCGCCTGGCGGCCCATCCGCGGCTCTCGCTCCTGTACCTGCACGGCGGCCGCGGACCGGCGGCCGACCCGGACGATCCGCCCGTCTACACGGCCAGCGCCTACCGCGTCGTCGCGGCGGTACCGACCGCGCCCGAACTCGAGCCGCTGGCCCTCGTTGCCGGCGACACCACACCGCCGGCCGTGGCCTTCCACGCGCTCGTCGTCGTCGACGGCGCGGCGCCCGGCGCGGGCCTGTGGGTGCTCGGGGGCGAAACGGCGCCGTCGGGCACCCTCAGCGATGCCGTCGTACGCATCGATCCCGAGTCGGGGGAGGCCTTCGGCGGCGCGGTCACGGGGCTGCCGGCGCGCGCGCAACACGTCGCCGTGGTCGACGGCACGGCGCCGGCCGGGCGCATCCTCGTCTTCGGGGGACGCGACAGCGCGGGCCGCGTCGCCGACGACACGGTGTATGCCGTGCCGCTCGCGGGCGGCGCCGTCGAGGTCCTGCCGGGCGGCGGCGACGGCCCCGGCGGCCGGCTCGACCCCGGCCTCGCCCTCGATGCCGACGGCCAGAAACTGTGGCTGTTCGGCGGCCGCGACGCCTCCGGCGCCGACCGCGCCGACCTCTGGTGGTACGACCTCGCCGAGCGGCGTTGGAACGCCGCCGCCGCCCTCGGTCCGAGTGCGCGTTCCGAAGCGCTGCTGTTCGTCAACGCGGGGTTCCTCTGGCTGCGTGGCGGGCGCTCGGCCGACGGGCTCGCCGCCCGCGACCGCTGGCGCATCGCGCTCGGCGAGGCCGAAGGGGGCGGCAGCGCGTGGGCCGAGGTGGCGCGCATCGTGCGTCCCATGCCGCGCGTCGGGGCCGCGTCGTTGCCCGTGCCCGCCACGGCGCAGTGGTACGTGTTTGGCGGCACGGCGGTGACCCCCGAGGGCTTCGTGCCGTTGAGCGACCTCTGGCGTCGCTCGTTCCTCGACTCGCCGCCGGCCGGCTGGACCCCGGTCGAAACCGCCGCCCCGCTCGGCCTCGAAGCGGTCAACGCCGTCGTCGGCTACGACCCGGTGGGGCAGCGTTTCGTCGGCTACGGCGGCATCGGCCGGCGCGATGGCGAACTGAACGCCGACGTGGCGAGCGACACGCTCTGGGTCTACGAACTCGCGACCGACCGCTGGACCGTGGCAACGGGCGGCAGCCCCGACGGGCCGCCCCCGCTGCGCTTGGCCGCCGGCGCCTATGTCCCGACGCTCGCCGGCCTCGTCGTCTTCGGCGGGGCCACGAGCGAGGACGAGACGCCGACCGCCGGCCTGTGGCTCTACACCCCCGACGACGGCCGCTGGACGGCCCTCGACCCCGAGCTCGCCGCGGGCACCGAGCGGCGCCTGCCGCGGTCCACGCACGGCGCCGTCTACGATTCCCTGCGCGACCGGCTGTACATCATCGGCGGCGCAAACGGCGGCGGCACCCTCGGCGTCTTCCACGTCGCGGAGAACCGCTTCGAAGAATTCGCGACCGACGCCGTTCCGGCCGGGCTGACGCTGGCCGCCTTCCTCGACCACGACTCGGGCCAGCTGCTCGCGTTGCTCGTCGACCTCGACCAGACCTTGTCCTGGGTGCGCGTGAGCGTTCGCGACGCCGACTTCGGTGCGGCGCTGCCGTTTGCGGGCGGCGACGTCTTCCCGCCGCCCACGCCGGCTGGCTCGGCCGCGCTCTACAACCCGGTCGCCCGCGCGGCGATGCTGTTCGGTGGGGTCGGCATCGACGGCGCCGCGAGCAGCCTGTTCTGGGCGCTCACCCAGAGTTGCCCCGAAACCGTCGAACCCTGACCCCGGCCGGCGCCGCGCACGCTCGGGCGGCGGGGAGCGGGGCGCACTTTTCGACCCTCCTGGCGGTTTACCGGGGCAGCCGAACGTGGCAGGATGTGCGCTTTACGGGCACGCCACCCGTGCGGCCGGGGGGAATCATGTTCCGACTCACTGACGCCGAATTCGAGGCCCTCAAGCAGCGTTTCCTGCGGTACGCGAAGATCCACACGACGTCGCGTGAAGGCGCCGACAGCTACCCGAGCACCGAGCGGCAGAAAGACCTGCTGCGCCTGCTCGTCGACGAACTGCACGCCCTCGGCGTTGCCGACGCCGCCATGGACGAGCACGGCTACGTCATGGCCACGGTGCCCGCCACGGCGCCCGTTCCGGCCGCCGGCACCCGCCTGCCGGTCGTCGGGCTGCTCGCCCACGTCGACACCTACCCCGAAGTTTCCGGCGAAAACGTCAAACCCCAGGTCATCGAACGCTATGCGGGCGGCGACATTGTGCTGCCCGGCGACCCGAGCGTCGTCATCCGGGTCGCCGACAACCCCGGGCTCGGCCGCGTCATCGGACACACGCTGGTCACGTCCGACGGCACGACGCTGCTCGGCGCCGACGACAAGTGCGGCGTGGCGGCCATCATGACCACCGTCGCCTGGATGCAGGCCCATCCGGAATTCGCCCACGGCCCGGTGCGCGTCGCGTTCACGCCCGACGAGGAAGTCGGCCAGGGCACGAAGTTCTTCAACGTCGAGAAATTCGGCGCCGACGTGGCCTACACGCTCGACGGGGGGGCCGGCGGCGAAGTCGAAGACGAAACGTTCTGCGCCGACGCCCTGACCCTCAGCGTGCAGGGTCGCGACGTTCACCCGGGCTACGCCAAGGGCAAGATGGTCAACTCGTTGCGCGTCGCGGCGGCGCTCATCGGGCGCATCGGGGAGCTCGGGCTGCCCGAGACCACCGCCGACCGCGAAGGCTACCTGCACCCGCACCTCGTGCAGGGCAATGTCAGCCAGACCACCATCCAGGTGCTGGTCCGGGCCTTCACCGTCGAAGGGCTCAAAGAGCGCGAAGACTTCGTGCGCAGCCTCGCCCGGCAGGTCGAGAGCGAATTTCCGGGCGCGCGCATCGAGGTCACCGTCACCGAGTCGTACCGCAACATGAAGTACGTGCTCGACCGCGACCCGCGCGTCGTGGCCTACGCCGTCGAGGCCACGCGGGCGGTCGGGCTCGAACCCATCCGCAACGCCATCCGGGGCGGCACCGACGGCTCCCGGCTGAGCTACATGGGGCTGCCGACTCCCAACCTGTTTGCCGGCGGGCAGAACTTCCACAGCAAACAGGAATGGTGCTCGCTCCACTGGACCGCGCAGGCCGTCTCGGCCACCCTCCACCTGCTCCAGCGCTGGCTCTCACAGTAGTCGGGATCGCGCCGCCGAAAGCGCGTGTGGGGCTAGCGCCGGGCGGGGCCGCGGCGGTAGGTGACGAGCACGTCGACGCGGCCCGTTTCCCGCTGCCACTTGACGAGCCCGACCCCGGGGGCGAGCCAGAGGGCGCCTTCGAGCACGCGGCCGTCGGGCAATTCGGTCACCGTGTCGATGCGAATGGCCTCGAAGCGGCCGGCGGGCACCTGAACCGGTTCGGGGCCGCGCACCAGCGTGCGCATCGTGTAGCCCGGCCCCACGTGCGCCGCCGCCTGGCCCGCCTCGATGGGCAGTTCGACGAGCGTGCGCGGCCGGCCGGCAAGTTCGTCGGCCACGACGATGCGTGGCCCCTCGCGGCGAAAGAGATCGCCCCCGAACATGTTGCCCGTGAGCAGCGACGCGGCCTTGGCGCCCGGGTCGACGAAGGCGAAGTAGGCCTTGCCCGCCAAGAGGCGGCGCTGCAACTCGAGGGTGAGCCGGTGGCTGCGCCCGGCAAACGCCCCGTCGTAGACCCACAGGCTGCCGGCGACGAGAGGAAACGGGCTCACGGCATCGTCGGCTGCGGCGCCGATGGCCGAGCTGTGCGCGCAGCCCGCGAGCGCGAGCCACGCCCCGAGCAAGGTGGCCTCGACGGCGCGTCGGTACGGGTTTCTCTGCCCGCTCATGCAGCCCTCCCGTGGGTTTTGGCGGCGTTGCCGGCAGGGCGCGGGCCGCCCGGAGCTCCGAGTGTAGGCGCGCCCGAGGCGTCTGTCACCCGTCTGCGGCCGGCCGCGCGTTTGACGCCCGGCAGCCGTCCGGGCTACAACCGGAGGGCACAGCGGGAGGGGGGCCCCGTGGAACGATGCAGGCGGGCGTGGCATCCACTCGGGTGGCTTCTGGCGTGGGGTCTCCTGCCCGTCGCCGCGGCACCCGCGGCTCCGGGCCCGGGTGCCCGCTACCTGCCCGAATGGCTGCGACTCGGCGCCGAATACCGCGTCGAGACGCAGTACGTCGACCCGCTCGACCTGAACGGCACGGCCGTGCGCCACACGTATTGGACCGAGCAGCGGCTGCGTATCGACGCCGGCGTGCGCCTGCCGCGCTACGGCGGCGTCTTCGTGCAGGTCGACCTGCTCGACGGCGTGCTGTTTGGCGACAACGGCCAGTTCGGGCGCGCGCCCGAACCGACGAGCGGCGTCGCGCTCACGTCTCCGGCGCCGAACCAGGCCGGTTGGCACGTCGGCCTGCGCCCCGGCGGCGACCCCCTCGACCCGCGCGACTACGTGCCGGTACTGCGCGACGTCGAACCGCTGCGCATCCGCCAGGCCTACGGCGAGGTCTACCTGCCGATCGGGCTGCTGCGCGTCGGCCGCCAGCCCGTCGCCTACGGCGCCGGCATCGCCGGCCACGAGGGCACGCGCACGAACCGCTGGGGCGTGAGCCGCTACAGCCACGTCGCCGACCGCATCCTGTTCGGCACCAAGGTCGACCAGATCGTCAAGGCGCTCGCCTGCGGCCCGTCCTTCCGACCCGATCCGGCACCCGACCGCGGGGTGCTGTTTGCGCTGGCCTACGATTGGGCGACCCAGGACGACGTATTCCGCACGGGTGACGACCTGCACCAGGTGTCGTTCGGCCTGCAATGGCTCGTGCCCCGCGCGAATTGGGGCGGGCTCGACTGGCGCGACCTCGTCGTTTCGGGTTTCGCCGTCTACCGCCACCACGAGGAGTTCGCGACCGACATCTGGGCCCTGCCGCTGCGCGTGGCGGGCAGCCTCGGGCGCTTCAGCATCGACCTGCAAACCGCGCTCTTCGTCGGCGAAACCCGTGAAATTGCCGCTGGATTCGCCGCGCTCACGCAGAAGCCGGTGCGCACGCAGAACGTGCTCGCCCTGGGCGTCCACGCCCAGTTCGATGTGCGGGTGTGGCGCTTCGAGTTTGGGCTCGGCTTCGACTACGCGTCGGGCGACGACGACCCGCGGCCGGGCTCCGACCTCACCGTGTTCAGCTTCGACCGCGACTTCAACGTCGGGCTGTTGCTGTTCGAGCACATCGTGGCGTTCGCCTCGGCGCGTTCGGCCGCCGTCGGCATCGAGAACCTCAAGGAACTCCAGGCCCAGTCGTTCCCGCTGAGCGAAGTGGCCACCGACGGCCGGTTCACGAACGCCATTGCGCTCTTTCCGCAGGTGCGCGCCGACATCGTCGACCACGCGCCGCACCGGCTCACCGCCCGTTTCGGCGCGCTGTTCGCGTGGCCGGCGGCCTCGGGCGGGCTCGTCGACCCTATCCGCACGGCACTCGCCGAGGACGGCCGGCGCATCGCCGACGATGCCGTCAACTACGCCGACGGCCGCCCCGGCCGCTACTACGGCACCGAACTCGACCTGCAAATCCGCTGGGAATACACCGCGTTCTTCGACTGGACCGTCGAAGCGGCCGTGCTCTTTCCCGGCAGCAGCCTGCGCGATGCCAACGGCGACGCGGTCACGGCGTTTCACGTCGCCAACCGCTTTACCTTTACGTTTTGAGTGGTTGCGATGAGGCCCGTCCGGTCCGCGCGCGTCGCTCCGCCCGCCCCCATCGCCGGTCGGCTGGGCTGCTTGGCCGGGCTCGGGGTCCTCGTCGTCGTCGGGCGCTGCGGCTACGACCCGCCGCCCGAGGTGCAGCTCGCACTGCCCGCCGGCGGAGCCTTCGAAAGCGGTGCGCCGCTCGTCCTCGAATTCTCGGAGCCCATCCGGCCCGAGTCGCTCGCCCTGCGCGTCTGGCCGGCCGCGCGTGACATCGAGGGCGAACTGCCGGCCGACGTCGCCCCGCTCGTCCCGCGCTGCGCCGCTCCGGCCGCGCCCTGCGGCGACCTCGCCATCGCCGTTGCCGCCGACGGCACCGGCGCGACCCTGCAATTGGCGGCCGCCGGGCTGGGCCGGCCCGACCGACCGCTGCTGCTCGAAGTGCTTCCCGGGCTCGCCGACGCCGCCGGCAACGACACCGGGCAGTCGGCTTGGTTCGACATCCTGTTCGTGCCGGCCACGCCGCCCCCCGACACGCCGCCGCCCGTCACGGCCGTGCCCTTCGAGCAGGGCACGTACATCATCGTCGGCAGCCTCAGCGACCCCTTGCCGGCGGTGCTGACCTACATCACCGACGTGCGCACCCTGCCCGACGGCCGCGTGGCGCTGGCCGGGGCCGAGGGCGACGAAATCGGCGGTGCCCCCAAGAACACCACCGACCCCGAACACCTGGTCGTCGACGAGGGCCCCGAGGGCTACACGGTCTACGCGCTCGGGCAACTCACCGAGTCCGACGGCACGCGCTTCCTGCAGACCGAGCCCTTCGCCATCGGCATCGTCACGAACGGCATCCACGTCGACCTCGCGGGCGTGCGCATCCACGCCACGGTCGTCGCCGGCGCCGAACACGACGGGCTCGAAGGCACGTTTTCGTACGAGGCCGTGACCCTCCACGTGGGCGAGCTCGAACACACGTATCCCGGCGGTTCCACGGGCCTCGTGGGCGTGTTCGCGCCGCCCGAGGTGACCCCCGCCGGGGGGCCCGAGGTGTGCGGCGACCTCTGCGGCGTCGTGGTCGGCATCTGCGAGCCGCCCGAGGGCTTTCCACCGGCCGATTTCTGCGTGGCCGCCGAACCATCCGGCGCGTCCGACCGCGCCGCGGAGTAGCTGTCCCATGACGTTTCCCGATTCCGGTCTGCCGGCGCCCGAGGTCCTCGCGGCGCTCAGCGAACTCGCCCGCGACGACGCCGATTGGCGGGCGGGCCGCACGTTCAGCCTGGTCTACAACGCCGGCGCCGAGGTCAACGCCCTGCTCGAAGGCGCCTATCGGCTGTTCCTGCAGACGAACGCGCTCTCGGTCACGGCGTTTCCGAGCCTGCGCCGGCTTGAAGCCGAAGTGGTCGCCATGACGGCCGACCTGCTGCACGCGCCCGAACCCGCCGGTACCCTCACCTCGGGCGGCACCGAAAGCATCTGCATGGCGGTCAAGGCCGCCCGCGACCATGCGCGCGCCGAGCGACCCGACATCCAGCTGCCCGAAATGGTGCTGCCCGTCTCGGCGCACCCGGCTTTCCACAAGGCCGCCCACTACTTCGGCGTGCGGGCCGTGCCCGTGCCCGTCGGGCCCGACTTTCGCGCCGACGTGGCCGCCATGGCCGCCGCCCTGACGCCCCACACCATCCTGCTCGTCGGCTCGGCCCCGGGCTTCCCGCACGGCGTCATCGACCCCATCGCCGAGCTCGCGGCGCTCGCCGCCGCGCGCGGGCTCTGGTTTCACGTCGATGCCTGTGTCGGCGGCTTTCAGTTGCCGTTTCTCGAGGCGCTCGGCGAGCCCATCCCGCCGTTCGATTTCCGGCTGCCCGGGGTCACGTCCATGTCGGCCGACGTGCACAAGTACGGGTTTGCGGCCAAGGGCGCCTCGGTCGTGCTGTACCGCAGCAAGGCGCTGCGGCGGTTTCAGTTCTTCGCCTACGTCGACTGGCCGGGCGGCATCTACGGCTCGCCGAGTCTGGCCGGGGCGCGCGGCGGCGGTCCCATCGCCGCGGCGTGGGCGGTTTTTAAAACGCTCGGCCGACCCGGGTTTCTGCGGCTCGCCGACGTCATGCGGCAGACCACGAAACGGCTCCAGCGCGGCATCACGGCCTTGCCCGGCTGGCAGTTGCTCGGCGAGCCGGCCATGAGTGTGTTTGCCTGCGCGCACGAGAGCGCCGACGTCTACGCCGTCGCCGAAGACCTCGAACACCGGGGCGGCTGGCGCCTCGACCGGCTGCAAAACCCGCCCGGACTGCATTTCATGGTGTCGCCCGCGCACGCGGCGCACGTCGACGAATTCCTCACCGACTTCGCCGCCGCCACGGCCGCGGCCGCCGCGCGCCCGGCCGGCGCCGCCGACATGGCCGCCATGTACGGCGCGCTCACGACCCTGCCCGACCGGGGTCTCGTCTCCGACTTCGTGCTCGGCTTCATGGACGGCTGGTACGAGACCTAGCGATGGACACCGCGGTCCTGGTCGTCGGGGTGTTCGCCGCCTTTCTCGTGGAGGCCGCCCTCGGTTTTGGCTCCACGGTGCTGGCCGTCAGCATCGGGCTGTTCGTGGTGCCGCTCGCCACCTTGCTGCCGGCCTTCGTGCCGCTCAACGTGGCGCTGTCTCTGTACCTCGTCGTGCGCTACCGCCGCGCCATCGCCTGGCGCCTGCTCGCCTGGCGTATCACGCCGCTCATGGTGGCCGGCATGCCGCTCGGCATGTACGGCTTCGCGCACGGCGACGAACGGCTGTTGGCCCTGCTGTTCGGCGCCTTCGTGGCCCTGCTCGCCGGCGTCGAACTCCTGCGCGCGTTCTTCGCGCGCCGCGCCGCCCCAGCCCCGCCGCGGCCGCTGCCGCAGGTCGGCGCCGCCGCGCTGCTGCTCCTCGGCGGCATGGTGCACGGGGCCTTTGCCACGGGCGGCCCGCTCGTCGTCTACGTCGCGAGCCGCGAGTTGCCCGAGAAGGGGGCCTTTCGCGCCACGCTGTCGGCCCTCTGGCTCCTCTTGAACGCCGTGCTGCTCGGCGGCTACGTCGTGCGCGGCGAATTCGGCCTGCCGAGCCTTCAACTGGCGGGCCTGTTGACCCCGGCGTTGTTGGCCGGGCTCGTCGTCGGCGAGTGGGTGCACCGCCGCATCCGCGGCGCCCGGTTTCAACTCGGCGTCTTCGGTTTGTTGCTCGTCACCGGCCTCGTGCGCGTGGCCACGGCCTGACTGCCGGAAGGAGCGCGGATGAACGCTTTTCCCACCCGCTTTGCGAGCACGCTGGCGCTCAGCGAACTGCCGTTCTTCCTGCGCTCGGCGCCGGACCGGCTCGCTCTCGCCGACCCGAGCCTCGGGCCCATCGTCGACATCCACACGCATCTGGCGCTCGGCTACGGCCCGTTTGGCGCCGTCGACCTGCTCTGCGAGCAGCCCCGCACGGCACACTACCTGCCCGTCGAGCGGGCCATCGACCTCGAAGGCTACGCCAACCTGAACTACACGCCGGCCGACCTGCGCGTGTTGCGCCAGGACCTGATGTGGCGCGGTTTCACGCCGGGTGGGCTGCGCCGCACGCACACGGCCCCGAACCTGCTCCGCGAGGCGCGCGAGCTCGGCATCGTGACCTGCTGCCTGCTGCCCATCGACTTTCCGGGACTCGGGCGCAACGCCGCGGCGTATCTCGACGTCGCGCGGCGCGAGCCCGGGCTCCTGGCGCTCGGCTCGGTGCACCCATTTCTGCCGCGCGTGGCCGAACGGCTCGCCGCGCAGAAGGCCGCCGGGGCCCGCGGCGTCAAGGTGCACCCGGCCGTGCAGCTCGTCCCGGCCGACCACCCGCGCGCCATGGTGCTCTACCGCGCTGCGGCCGAGCTCGATCTCTTCGTGCTGTTCCACTGCGGGCCTGTCGGCATCGAGCCGGCCGTCGGCCGCGCCTGCTCGCAGCTCAAGCACTACTGGCGTGCCGTGAAGGAGAACCCGCAGACGCGCTTCGTGCTCGGCCATTCGGGCGCTTTGCAGTTCGACCTGGCCCTCGATCTGGCCCGCCTCTACCCGAATGTCTGGCTCGAAACGTCGAGCCAGTCGCTCACGAACGTCCGTCGCCTCGTCGCCGAGGCCCCGCCGGAACGCCTGCTGTTCGGCTCCGACTGGCCCTTCTATCCCCAGGCGTTTCCGCTCGCGAAGTTGCTCATCGCGACCGCCGCCGACCCCGCGGCGCGCCGCCGCGTGCTGTTCGACAATGCCCGGACGCTGCTGGGGGAACTAGAGAATCTGCCGTAGCCACTCGGGTACGGCGCCGGCCGGCACGAGGTCGCTGAAGAGCGTCGGCACCCCGGCCAGCAGGCAGAAGCGCAGCAGGCGACCGCCGAACGCCACCCCAAAAAACGTGCGGTAGCGCAGGCCGAGCCCGGGCGCGAGCGCCGCCATGGCCATGAGCGGCGGCAGGCCGAAGAGCGCCGCCGTGACGAGCGCCCAGGTGGCGCCGGCCCGGGTTCGTTCGAGCCGCCGCGGGTCGGCGCGGAAGCGTTCGAGGTGGCGGCGCAGCGGGGCCACGCGCCGGCACAGACCCTCGCCCCCGTAGAAAAGGAGCGACAGGCAGGCGATCTGCCCACAGGCCAGGGTCAGCCCCACCGCCGGCCAGGGCCGCGCGCCGACGAGCCCAGCCAGGATGGCCAGCGCCTCGGCGTTGAGCAACCACACGACGGGGGACGCAAACCCCACGAAGAAGGCGGCGAGGTAGAACACGGACGCTCCCGGCGGCACGGGCCCGCGCGGTGGCCGCGGGCAGCCGCGCGACCCTACACCAGGTCGCCTGCGCTCGGCTACTTCGTTGCCCCCCGGGCTTGCCCCCGGCGGCCCCACGGGAGCTCGGCGGCCTTGCGTCGGCGCGTCGCGCCCTCTAGAGTGGGCGCCAGAAACCGGCACGACCGGTTGGGGGGGTAGGCATGGGCACTCGCATCATGAGCCGCGGCCGGGTCGGGCTCACGGCGGCGTTGGCGTTTGCGGCGCTCGTGGGCCTGGGGGGCTGCAAGGGCAAGGAACCGCGCAAGGGCGGCAGCGCAGCCGAAGGGTCCCCGCCGGCCGCTGCGCCGGCCGACGCACAGGCCGCTGCCGCCGCCGCCGATGGGGCCGGCACGGCTCAGCCCACCGGGGCCACGGCGGCCGATGGCGCCCCAAGCGGCGCGCAGGCCCCAGCCGACGCCGGCTCGGCCGCGGCGGTGCCGGGCGACCGCGAGGCTTGGTTTCAGGCGCCCCCCGACCTGACGAACCCGCCGGCCGACGCCGAGCGTGCGAAAAGTGGGCTTATCACCCGCGTGCTCACGCCGGGCAGCGGCAGCGTGCGGCCGCGCGGCGACGACTGGGTGCTCGTGCACTACAGCGTCTGGAACGAGCGCGGCAAGCTCATCGACAGCTCGGTCAAGCGCGACAAACCGCGGGTGCTGCGTCCCGAGAAGCAGATCGCGGGCTGGGACGAGGCGCTGCGGCTCATGGTCGTCGGCGAGAAACGGCGCATCTGGATGCCCGAAAAACTCGCCTACAAGGGGCGGGCCGAAAAACCGCGCGGCACGCTGGTGTGGGACGCCCAACTGCTCGAAATTCGGCCCGCTCCGCCCGCCCCGGCCGACCTCAAGAAGCCACCGGCCGACGCGCAGCGCACCGCGAGCGGACTCGTCTGGAAAACGTTGCAGCCCGGCAAGGGCGGCGACCACCCGAAGGCCAGCAGCATGGTGTCGGTGCACTACACGGGCTGGACGCTCGACGGCAAGTGCTTCGACAGTTCGCTCGCCCAAGGCGAACCGGCGCAGTTCCTGCTCGAAGAGGTCATCAAGGGCTGGACCGAGGGCGTGCAACTCCTGACAGCCGGCGAGAAGGCGCGCTTCTGGGTGCCCAAGGAACTGGCCTACAAGGGCCAGGACGGCAAGCCGCAGGGGCTGCTCGTCTTCGATGTCGAACTGCTCGAATTCTCGCCCTGATGAGGCGAGGCGCGGCCGGCCTGCCGGCCTGCGTGCGGAGGCGGCGATGGGGTTTCTCGGGGCACTGTTCGGCAAGCGTTTCGCGACGCACAAAGAACGCGGCGACCGTTACTTCCAGGAGGGCCAGTTCGGCCTCGCTCGTGCCGAGTACGAGGCCGCGCTCAAGCGGTTCGACCCCGCGCGCGACGATGCGGCGGCCCGCCGGGCCGTCACAGACGGCTTGCAGCAAGCCCGCGAACGCATTGGGCTTGCGCAACTCGAAGAGGGCGAACGGCTGCTCGCGGCCGAACTCCCGAACGAGGCGCTCGACGCGCTGCAACTCGCGCTCGAATTGTTGCCGGCCGGCCACGAACGCCGGGCTGCGGCCGAGACGGCGCGCCACCGCGCCGAGACCCGGCGACAAACCGCCGAACTCGACGGCCCCAAGGCCGTGCTGGGCCTCGATTCGGCCGCGGCCGGCGCCGACGACGCGGACGCGGACGCGGACGCCGACTTCGACGACGACTTCGAACGCTACCTGTTGCCGCTCAGCGATGAGCAGGCCGAGGCCTACCGCGACCTCGGGGCCGACTTCCGCGCGGGCTGCGGGGCGTTGCAGCAAGGCGACGGTACCGGGGCCGTGGCGGCCTTCACGAAGGCCAAAGCGCTGGCCCCGGACAACCCCTACGTGGCCCTCGAACTCGGCAAGGCGCTGCTCTTTGCGGGCGAGGCGGCTGCGGCCGGCGTCGAACTGGCCCGCTACAGCGACGCGTACCCCGACGATCCTGACGTGGCCTACCTGCTGGCCGACGCCTGGCGCAGCGCCGACCGCGCCGCCGATGCCCTCGCGCTGCTCGAAGCCGAGGCCGAGCGCCGGCCCCATTCGGTCCGTGCGCGGCTCGCCATCGCCGACCACCACCTCGCGGCCGGCGCCCCCGCCGCCGCCGTCGAAGCGGCCGAGGCCGCCCTGGCGCTCGTCGATCTCGAGACGCCGCCCCGGCGCCACTCCACCTGGTCGCGCGGGGCCTCGGCCGCCGGCACCCTCGATGCCATGGCCGCCCGCGCCAACAGCCGCGAGCGCATCCCGCCGCGGCTCGTGCTGCTGCGCACGCTCGGCCAGGCGCTCATCGCTGCCGACCGCGCCGCAGAGGCCCTCGAACCGCTCGACCAGGCCATCCGCGCCCACTGGCGCTACGACCCCGAAAACCGCCAGTTCGACTTCGACCGCGACGCGGTGTGGCTCTTTGCGCGGGTCGCCATCGACACGAAACGGCGGCTCGCCCGCGCCGTCGAACTGCTCCACGTGCTTGCGGTTTCGGTCTCGCCCGAAGAGCAGCCGGCCGTCTGGGCGACCCTCGGCCGCGCCTACGCGCTCCAGGGAGAGCCGCGCGAGGCGCGCGCGCATCTCGAACGCGCGCAGGCGGCACTCCCCACCGAACGCGCCGACGAGCGCGCGCGCGTCGCCCAGTGGCTCGCCGAACTCGACTGACGCTGCGCTCCGCGGCCGGCGCCCCCTGCGCCACGGGCCTCACCCTGTGCGCCCCAGGTGTGGGCCGGGGTGTGAGGTAAGTCTCTAGGATTCAGTTAGTTATCGTGCGTATCGGCCCCGCCCGTTGTTCGCGTCGCCACGACCTGCTATCGTGTGGCCTGGATTCGGGTGAAGGGCCATGAGCGAGCCACTGGTAGAGCGGTGTCGGCCAAGCGCAGCTTCGCGATTCACGCGTATGCTGCTACTCGTTGGGCCCATACTGGTGCTGCTCGTCGCGAGCCTGGTGCTCCTGCCGCTGCGGCCGTTTCGCCGTCCGTTTGTGCGGGCGCGGCTCGCGCTCCGGCGGCTCGAACGGCCGTTCCCCACCCTCGACGCCTTGGCGCTGCTGTCGCTTGCCCGCCGCGCCTACCGCCACCGCAGGCGCGCCGATGCCCGCTTCTTCCTGCGGCGGGTCGTTGCGCGCTACGACGCGCCGCCGTTTCGCTGGCCCTACGTGTTCAGCAGCGTGGCGCTCGCGCACGCCGGCCTCGGCCGCATGCTCGCCGAAGAAGAACGCTGGGCCGAGGCGCTGCCGCACCTCGCGCGGGCGCACACGCTCTACGCGCTGTCCGGCCGCAAACACCATGACCTGGCCGTCGAACGCGGCCACTTGCTCGCGCACATGGCGCGCTGCCACATCGCTTTGCACAACTACCGCGCGGCCACGGTTGCCGCCGCCGAGGCGCGCCAGGCGGCGCCGGAGTGGTACTACCCGCGCTACCTCATGGCCCTGCTCGCCCACGCCGAGGGCCGCACCGAAGACCTCTACCGCTTCGTGCGCGAAGCGGTCGAGCTCGAACCCGCCGTCCGCGCCCACTTTCGTTCGTCGCCCGACTTGAAGTGCTGGCAGGACGATCCGCGCTTTCGGCGCGCGCTGCTGCCCGAAATGCGCATCGTGACCCGCCAGAGCGCCGCCAACGACTGAGACCAAGTCGCCTTCCTTCGGATACCTTTGTTGCCGGCGTCGCCCCCTGCGGCCTGCCCGGAGTACGCCTCGGGGGATCGCTCCTTGGCGCCTCGGTATCCTTTGGAACGCCACTTGGTGGGAGACCCGCGGCGATTTCGTCAGCGCCGCCCCGGTCGCCCGCAACGGCGCCGGCCGGCCGGCTACCAGCGGGCTTCGTGGTCCTCGCAGACGCCGAACGCCTCGCAGAGCGTGTAGCGCGTCCCGCCGACCTGCACCGTGCCGGTGAAGCAGCCGTACGGTTGGCGAAAGACGCTCTGGACGAGACCAAGCCGCGTGTCCTCGTGCCGTTCGCCTTCGGGGGTGAACGTGAGGTCGGCGCCGCCGCAGCTCGTGCGGATGCGCCACGGCTTGGTGGCCTCGCCGCGTTCGAACTCGAAGCTCGCCGGCCCCAGATGGTGAATGCGGCCGTCGACCCAGACGGCGTTTTCGTTGAAGCGCGCGTCGTGGCGGTTGACGTTCTGGGTGAGGTTGAGGGCCAGGCTGCGGCCATCTTCGCTGCGCCCGACGAAGGTCGCCCATTTCCAGAAGGTGCGGTGGGGGTAGTGCGCCTTGTGGATGTCGAGGATGGCCGCGCACTCGCCTGGGTCGAGGGTGACGGTGGCCTCGCCGACGGTGAGACTGCCGGCGAGTGGGAGCGCCACCTTGTGGGAATACATGCCGCGGTTCGCCCCGACCGGCAGCACCACAACGAGCGGGTCGATCTGCGCGAGGTCGTGGCGGGCCGCGAGGCTCGCGCGCACGGCCGGCTTGCCGGCCGCGGCCGCGACGTCGATCGAGAACTCATGCACGCCGCTTTCGAGCCGGTGCCCGAGGCCGATGTGGTAGCCGGGCGCCTTGACCCACGAGTCTCCGTGGAAGAGCTGTTCGGCCACGTGCAGATCGAGCGTCAGGCCCTTGCGCGCGTGCTCAAAATGCGAGCCGTCGGTGCGGCGCACCACGTGACACCACGTCGCGCGCAGGAATTTCGTGTCGACCACGGCGAAGCCGACCGCCAGCTCGGGGGTGACGACGAGCACGTGGTCCCACTCCTTCAGGCGGAAGCGCGCGAGTGCGCCCGGCAGCGGCAGGCCGCCGACGTGGAGGCGCGCACGACCGAGGTCGGGGGCGGGCAGCGGGGCGGAGTACACGCCGAAACGCACGCGGCCCCGCTCGTCGACGAGGCTTTTCGGGGGCGGTTGCACAGCGATCAAGGGGGCCTCCTCGGCGGCGCGCGGCCGCACGCTCAGCGCACGAGTTCGAACTTGTCGCGCGGCGCGTTGCAGATGGGGCAGCTGTCCGGAGCCGACTTCTCGGCGATGTAGCCGCACACCGTGCACACATGGTAGTCGACGAGGTTTTCTTCCATGAGGTGGTTCAGGGCCTTCTTGTACAGCCCGGCGTGGCCCTCCTCGACGTCGCGCGCCTGCGAAAAGATGAACGCCGCGGCCTTCTCGTCTTCGGCGAGCGCGTCTTTGAGCATGGCCGGGTAGTGCAGCCCGTTGGCGGCGGTCTCTTGTTCGAACGCGTACTTGAGGTTGCTCTCGGTGTCGCCGGTGCGTTCGAGCAGCCGGAAGTGTCGCCGCGCGTGCACACCTTCGGCCGCCGCCATGGCGCGGAAGAGCCGCGCGATGGGCGCGTAGCCGTCGGTCTCGGCGCGTTCGGCGAACGCAACGAGGCGCTGGTTGGCCTTGGCCTCGGCCACGAAGGCCCGGTAGACGTTGATTCCGGTTTTTTCTTTCATGCGTTGGCACCTTTCCTGAAGTCGCCCGTGGCCGGCGCAGCGGGTCAGCGGTGAGGCCCCCCCGGGTCGCGCGGCTCGGCCGGTGGTGATAGGGCGCGATGGTAGCGTTTGAAGGCTTCGACAACGGCCGGGTCGAGGTGGCTGCCCTTGGCGGCGTCGAGCACGGCGTAGGCTTCTTCGACCGTGCAGGCCGGCTTGTAGTAGCGCTCGGCGCGGATGGCGTCGAACACGTCGGCAACCGCGATGATGCGCGCGCCGAGCGGAATGTCGGGGCCGCGCAGCCCGGCCGGATAGCCGGCCCCGTCGAGTCGTTCGTGGTGCGCCGAGGCGATGCGCGGGATCTCGCGGTACGGCCCGCCAAACCGGATCTTGGACAGAATGCGCGCCGTGTGGGCCGCGTGCTGCTGGGCCTCGTGGTATTCGTCGGGCGTCAGTTTGTCGGGTTTTTGCAGCAAGGCGTCGCGCACGCCGATCTTGCCGTAGTCGTGCAAAAACGCGGCGTAGCGAATGACTTCCTGTTCGGTGGGCGTGAGCCCGAGTGTGCGCGCGATGCCGCCGGCGTATTCGGCAACGCGCTGCGAGTGGCCGGCCGTGGCCGGGTCGCGCGCGTCGATGGTGGCGGCGAGCGTCTCGATGAGGCTCTCGAAACTGCGCTTCTGCTCCTCGTAGAGCCGGACGTTCTCGATGGCCACACCGGCCTGGCGGCCGATGGTGGTGAGGAGTTTGAGGTGGTCGGCCGTGTAGGCGCCGGAATCGTAGCGCGTGTCGACGTAGAAGATGCCGTGCACGCGGTTCGGGCTCGTCAGCGGCACGCACATGGCCGAACGGATGCCGTAGAACACGACGCTTTCGCCGGCCTTGAAGCGATCGTCGCGCGACGCGTCCTCGGTGAGGACCGACACGTTGTCGCGCAACACCTGTGTCGCGATGGTGCGGCTCAAGGTGACGCGTTCGGCCTGGCCGCCCACGTCGTTGCGCGCGGCGGCCGGCCGCAGTTCGTCGGAACCGTCGTCGACGAGCAGCACGAAGCCGCGGTCGACGGGCAGCACCTCGAAGACCAGGTCGAGCAGCTTGGCGAGCAACTCGTCGAGGCTACGCAGACTCATGATGGCCTGACCGACGGCGTACAGCGTCGCCAGCAGCTCGGGGCTGGCGGCGTGCGCCGCGGCCGGCCGGCCGAGCGCGCTGAAGAGCTGGTCGGCCTGGTCGCGCGGCAGGGTCAGGTTGACGGCGCGCGGACCGTCGTCTTCGGCGGAGAGCCGGATGAGCTCGGTGACATCCTGCGGGGCCGTGGGGTGTGCGGGCGCTTCCTGGTATTCGAGCGTCCAGGAGCCGAGCGCGATGCGGTCGCCCGACTGCAGCCAGCAACGCTCGATTTTTTCGCCGTTGACGAACGTGCCGTTGCGGCTGTTGAGGTCACGCAATTGGCAGCCCGCGTGGCTGACGTCGACCGCACAGTGGTGGCGCGACACCCGCGCGTCGGGGATGGCGAAGTGGCAGTCTTCTTCGCGGCCGAGCGTCCAGGAGCCGGGACGCAGTTCGTAGGAGCCGCGCATGTGCTGGCCGTCGTGCACGAGCAGGCAGCCGACGAGGGCGTCGTCGGCCTCGTGCGCCGGGCCGCCCGGGGCATCTTTGCGCCCGGGGTTCACGGGTCGTCCTTCGGGCCCGCGCCGTCGGGCGTCGTGCGCGGGGGCACGGCCGCGTCGGGGGCGGCCGGCGCCCGCCCGGGTCCCTTCGCCGCGGCGTCGGGGGCGGCCGGGGGCGGCACGATGGGCTTGGGCGTGCTGCCCGGCCAGAGCATGGGCAGGAACACGGTGGCCGCGGCGAGCACGAGCCCGAGGCCGATGGCCACGATGCGCCAGCGCGCGGCGCGCGCGGCCGTGCCGGCGCGGGCCGTGGCCGACCCGGCGGCCAGCCGTGTGCGCGGCACCCGCGGGGCGCGCGGCACCGTCGGACCGGTCGCCGCCAGTTGGATCTCGGCCGAAGAGCCATCGACCGGGTTCCAGTCGGCGAGCGGCGCGAGCCGTTCGAGCAGCACGGCAGCGTTGCGCGGTCGGTCGTCGGGGTTGCGCTGCAGCAGGTTCATGATGAGCCGCCGCAGCGGGTCGGGCCCGTCTTCGCCGACGAGCGGCCGGGCGTCGCGCTCGACGCGTGCGAGCGCCGCCGACACGAAGCCGTGCCGCCCGGCGTCCTTGAACGGCAGCCGCCCCGTGAGGCATTCGTACAGGACCACCCCGAGCGCAAAGAGGTCGGAGCGGCCATCGAGCGGCCGGCCGAGCACCTGTTCAGGCGACATGTAGTCGGCCGTGCCGACCGTGGTGTCGGCCGACGTGAGCGACGACGTGGTGTCGTGCGGATCGGTGAAGCGCGCGATGCCGAAGTCGAGCACCGTGACGTAGTCGCTTTCGCCGTAGAGCGTGCGCAGGAAGATGTTGTCGGGCTTGAGGTCGCGGTGCACGAGCCCGGCGGCGTGGGCCTCGCCAAGCGCCTTCGCGACCTGCCCGGCAATGCGCACGACGCGCTGGGGCGTGAGCCGACCTTCGCGCGCGAGGAGCGCGGCCAACGACTCGCCCGTGAGCAGTTCCATCGCCAGGAACTGGCGGCCGTGCTCGTCGGTGCCGTAGTCGTAGACCCGAATGGTGTGCGGGTGGCGCAGCCGGCTCGTGGCCTTGACTTCGCGGTAGAAGCGCCGCACCGCCTGCGCGTCGCTCGTCGGGGCCGTGAGCACCTTGAGCGCCACTTCGCGCTGCATCGAGACTTGCTGCGCCGCGTAGACGGCGCCCATGCCGCCCTGGCCGATGAGCCGCAGGACGCGGAAGCGCCCGGCGAAGAGTTGCCCCACGAGCGGATCGGGGCCCGTTCCGCTCGTTTCGACCGGCATGGTGTCTTCGTCGCAGTTCGTGCAGCGCAACGCGCTGCTGCGGACACCGCATTCGGGACAGACACGCATCGGGGTCTCCTCGGCCCACGACCTGCCGAAACCGAAATCCTATGCTGGCTCGCTACGCGATGCAAGCCACGCAAGGGCCGCGAAACCGCGCGAAGACAAAGGGCCCGTCGCCGAATGACAGCGTCGCACCGAGGGCGCCGTAACACCCGACCGGCAAGGCGCGTGACGGAGGCACACCCCAGGTACGCCGCAGGGAGTGCAACGCAGCCGGCCGGGATGCATCGGCGCCCGAAGGGAGAGGCTGTTCGAAGACGGGCCCAAAGGCCGTCGGCGCCGCCGGTCGGTCGCGCCGGCGCGTTGGCGGGCGAACCTCAGAAGGACATCTTGGCGAGGAGTCCGAAGGACAGCACGTTGGGGTCGTCGAACTTGCGCATGGCGTGGCCGCGCGCGTCGAGCAGCACCTGCGAGTAGTTGGGGTCGCGGCCGTAGGTCATTTCGGCGAGCGCGGTGAAGCGGCTGAACTGCCAGCGCAGCCCGGCGCGGGCGTAGAAGACCGGGCTCGCCGACTCGCCCGCCGGCAGGATGTCCCAGGCTCCGGCGTAGGCGCCGCGCACGACCACCGTGCGGATGCCCTCCTGGATGGCCGCGGCGTCAAAGCCGGCCGGCACCCGCCCCTCGTAGGTGGCCGGCCAGAGCACGCCCGCCTGCAAATAGGGCGTGAGCCGCGGCCCCTCGAAGAGGTAGTCGATGTTGAAGAGCAGGTACATTTCGGGGGTGACGTCGGCGTCGTCGGGCAGCGCCTGGTAGGGCACGAAGCCCGGCACGTTGAAGGTGATGAACGGCAGCGAGCGCGCGAGGAAGTTCGCGTGGAAGCGCAGCCCGTACACCTTGAAAGCCGCCTCGGCGAAGGCGGCCCAAGCCCATTCGGGCTCGGTGCTCGCCACGTGGTCGGGGTCTTCGAGGATTTGCATGATGCCCGAGCCCTCGACCTGCACGTGCATGGCGAAGGGGTCGGTGCGCGTTTCCTTGGCGTCGACGGGGTTGCGGACGGGGTCGTCGAGGTAGAGCCCGAGGTCGATGCGCCGGCCGATCTTGGAGCCCAGCGCGAAACCGAGTTGCCCCGACACGCCGGCCGCGTGGATGGGTTTGCCGAGCACGTTGGCCCGCGTGTTGTTGCCCTTGCGGAAGTAGCCGCCGTTGGTCTCGATGGTGATGCCCATGCCGTCGCCGATGGGGATGCGCCCGCCGAGGCCGCCGAGCACGCCGACCGCGGTGCGTTCGACCATCTTGTTGGTGTTGCCGCCGGGGTTGTCGAGGATGTCCTCGGAAGGGCTGCGGACGAGCGCCGTCTTGACGCCGATCCACGTCCAGATGAAATCCCAGTCGAAGGCCAGCCGCCCGCCCGGCGCCAGCCCGTTGCGGAAGTGCGCCGGGAAGGCGTCGGTGGTGCCCCAGTAGGTCTCGTAGTGGAAGCCGGCCGCCATGCGGTCGGCGTCGACCGGGAACAGCTCGAGCGCCAGTCGCCGTTTGCGGCTCGCATCGAAGAACAGGTTGAGGGCCAGGTACGAGCCGTCGTCCTTGATGCGATAGGAGCCGTCGGGCTCGTGGCGGAAGAGCATGACGAGCGCCGCCTCGGGCACGAACATCTCGGACAGCCCGTCGAGCGCCGCGTAGAGGTTGAGGTGGAGGCCCCCCATGCCGAAGTTCGAGGAGCCGAGCCGCTTGAAGACCGCCGAGGGGTCCTGGCCGAAATACGCCGTGGGGCTACGGTAGCGGCATTCGCCCGCGTCGCAGAGCACGTTGTTGTCGCCAAATGGGAAAGCCACGTCGGCGCGGAACGAGAACGCCTGGGCCGCCGGCGCGAAAGCGGCGAACGCCAGAACAGCAAGCAGAGCTCGGGGGATGCGGCTGAGCATGGATCACCTTTCTTCCGTGAACGGCACCACGTCGTCGTCGCTGGTCGGCGTGAGGGAGACGAGCTGCAACGAGCAACTCTCGTTGCCCACCTTGCGCGGGCAGAGATAGATCTGGCGGAGCGTGCCGCGCACCGAGGAATAGCGGGTTTCGGGGCAGCGGTATTCGTAGAAACGCGTGTCGCCGATCCAGACCCGCCGCATGGTGCAGCGGTTGTCGGTGTCGGGCAGGCCCACGGCCTGGAGCCGGAGCGGGATGCGTTCCTTCAGCAGCTGCTGGTCGACGTACATCTTCTTGGCGTTTGCGAAGAAACCGGCCCACTGGTTGTAGCGCTCGTAGGAGCGCAGGTCGGTGCACAGCGGGTCTTCCTGACAGTCGTCGCGACAGGTGTCCTCGTCGGTGCCGGCGTCGATGTCGCCGCTGCCGTTGGCGTCGCACTCGATGAAGCGCGTGGCGACCTGCACGTCGCGCACTTCGACGATGGTCGATTCGAGCGGTTCGAGCACGGTGGCGTTCGCACTGACGACGTCTTTGAAGTCGTCGACGGGCCCGAGCAGCCCGGTTTCTTCGTCGAGGGTCATCTCGGGTTCGAGCAGGTCGGTGATGTCGACCGTGAGGCGGTCGACGGCGAGCTTGTATTCGGTGAGTTCGGTTTCCGGATCGACTTCTTCGTCGACGAGCCCGAGCCGGCGCAGGATGTCGAGCCGTCCGGCGTCGCGCGGCATGCCGAGCCGTTCGCGCAGCCCATCGCATTCGGGCGCGTACGGGCGATAGATCTCGTAGGTCGGAAACTTGATCTGCGTGTTGCCCTGGTATTCGACCACGCCGCCCGCAAACCAGCACAGGATGTCGCCCTGGATGACGCCCGCGGGGCTCGAAAACGTGAACAAGAACAGCGAGTCGTAGTAGCCCGCCTGGTCGACGTAGCGTTCGAAATCGACGAGCGGGAAGTTGCCCGTGGGATGCACGCCGGTCAGCACCGGCTCGTGGAAGCGCACGTCGGTGACGTACATGCCCGTGGACGTGACGCTCGTGACGACCATGTCGCCCTGGTCGACGATGAGGTTGTCGCCTTCGAGCGGCGAGAAGATGACCGAGTCGGGGTCGTATTGCAGGTTGCGAATGGACGGCGGCTCATACCAGATGTCGGGCGACAGTCCGGTGGCACCGAACGGGCTTTCGGAGACCCCCGTGGCGTCGGCTTCGCAGCCCTCGCAATCGTCGTTGCCGTCGACGCAACCCGGGTCGGCCAGGTCGATGAGGCCGTTTCGGTCGTTGTCGAGACTGTCGTTGCACTGGCCATACATGGCCGCGCGCCGCACGTAGCCATCGACTTCGACCCAGAGATGGGTGCGTCCCGACGCGCGCGCCACGTAGGCGCTGGCGCGCTGCAGCTCGCCCCCGGTCATCGTGAGATAGGCGTCGCCCGGCGGCACGAAGCCCGGCGCCGCCTGCAAGTGCACGATGCCGTCGAAGGGGTAGACAGGGCACGTGAAGAAGGCCCCGTCGGGGCCCGGTTCGCAGTCGCGCGGCACGGCCCGCACATCGATTTCGAGCCGTGCGGTGCACACGCCGAGACACGTTTCGCCAATGCCGCAGTCGGTGTCGCGCATGCAGGGATGGCCGCCCTCGCTGCAAAACCGGCGGCAGGAGTCGGTACCGTCGCAGATGCCGTCGGTGGTGCACGACATGCCGGACACGTAGGGCGCCGGGGTGGCGATGTCGAAACTCGGCCGGCACTGGTCGGCCGGGTCGCACGCGGTGCCCGCGGGGCAGACGGCCCCGGCCGCGCAGCTGCACACCCCGGCGCTGCAACGGCCGGCCGCGCCGCAGGCGGCGTCGGTGGTGCAGGCGAGCGGCGAAAACTGGACCGCGAACGAGCCGACCCCCGGCCGCAGCCCGTGCCGTTCGGTGCAGGCCGAGGCCGCGCCAAGGACCACGAGCAGGCCGAGGCCGAGGAGACCGGCGCGCCGCGCCGAGCGCACGCCCGGCCGCCCCGCGGGCAGGGGGGGCAGGCCAGGAGCCTGTCGCGCATGGCTGTTTCGGCGTCGTCGGGCGCCTTCGGCCGCCTCGGCCTCCCCGGAACACTGCGAGATACCCAGTGGATATCTCTCGGTTCCTGGGAACGGCTGCGCCCGGCCGATCCGGCTCGAAACCGTCTCGAAGCCTCTCGGAACCCATATCCGCAACAGGCTCCTAGTACGCTTCGATGGTGTCATCGATGTCCTCCGGATCGTTGGCGGGCGGGTCGTCGGGCAGATCGGCCAGGTTTTCGGGCAAGATGCGGCTGATGCGGCCGTCTTCGAGCGCCTGCGGGCAGGGCAGGCGCAGGCACTCTTCGCGGGCCCGCCACTGTGCGCGCAGCCGGCAGGCTTCGCCGGCCGTGACCGCCCGCTCGCAGACCGCCGGCACACAGTGGCCCGCCTTGCAGACCGCCCCGATGAGGCAGTCGACGTTGGACGCGCAACTGCCGCGACACTGGTGGTCGACGCAATCGACGAGCGGGGCGATGCAGTAGCCCTGCGAACAGACGAGCCCGTTCGGGCAATGGGCGTCTTCGCTGCACGACCCGCACGGGCCGCTGCAGAGACCGCCGCGGCAGGCCCCCCCGGCCGGGCAGTCGCCATCGTTGGCGCAGGCCGTGACCGCCTCCGCACAGTAGCCGAACGCACAGGTTTCGCCCGCGTCGCAGCCCGTCTCGTCGGTGCAGGAGCGCCGCTCGGGCACGCAGAGGCGCGAGACGCAGACGAGCCCGGCCCCCGCCCCCTCGCAGTCGCGGTCGACGTCGCAGGGGGGGGCCTCGCCGTGGCACAGCTTGAGCCCCGGCGAGCAGTCGGCCGCGTCGACGCAGAAGCCGTCCTGGGCGGGCATGCAGGTGCCATTCAGGCACACCCGCTGGCCGGCCGGCGCCTCGTCGAAGCGCGGGCAGTCGCTGTTTTGCGTGCAGCGCGCAAGGCAGCGGCCGCGCACGCAGCGGAAGCGCGCCGGCTGGCAGCGCCCGCCGTAGCAGTTGAATTCGACGTCTTCGGTGCCCAGGTCGAGGCAGTCGACCGGGAAGCGGCACGTGCGGCAGCCCCCCTCGCGGCACGACTCGGCGGGGTCGTGGCAGTCTTCGTCGCTCTCGCAGATGCCGAGGTCGACGGCGCACTGGTTGTCGCCGACGGTATCGCTTTCACCGTACGTGGTCTCGTCGGCGTGGTCGCAGTACGACGCCCAATAGGCCGCCACGTCGGCGACACAGGTGCCGTACGTGTAGCAGGAGGCGATGGACAGCCGGCCGTCGTCGCTGCGGCAGTCTTCGATGCACTTCGGGCTGCGCACGAGCTCTTCGAGCACCGCCTCGCGCATGGGCAGGCCGGTGTCGACCTGCGTCGTGTTGGCGCGCAGGATGGTGAAGCCCGAGCCGCCGTGCGCGATGTAGTCGTTCGTCGCGACTTCAAAAACGAGCGCCCGGCCCGCCGGGTGGTCGATGCGCGTGCAGGCGCAGTCGGTCTGCGGGTCGCGCAGGATGAGGTCGCCCGCCGCCTCGGGGCCGAGCCGCTGCGCCAGGTCGGTGCACAGCGTCTGGATGCCCGCCGCCGGGTTGGAACAGTCGGTGACGTAGATGTCCTGGGCGAGCGGCGGGCAGCGGCACTGCGAAATCCATTGGGCTTCGGCAGGGCAGACGCACAGGTTGTCGCAGGTGTCGGTGAGCTCGCAGCCCGCGGCGGCCGCGCAGTGTTCGAGCCGCGTGCGCCCGTCGTCGAGCACATCGTCGAGCCGCAGGTCGGCGCCGGGGCCGCAGTCGACCTCGTTCGCGTAGGTGAGGCCGATGGTGCCCGGACAGACGTCGCGCTCGGCCGTGCAGCGGCACTCGGGCGGCGGCATCTTGCAGTTCATGGTGAACTGGATGCCCGACACCTGCAGTTGCCCCACGCAGCCGCGCCCGGCGCTGCGCCGCGTGTTGTAGTCGAAGAGAGCCTGCAAGTCTTCGCCCGACATGTACAAGGTGGTGATCGTATTGTTGAACGGGAAGATGTTATAGAGGTCGTCCTGCGTGACGGGCCCTGGGTTCATGTTGGAGCGGATGCCGAGCGTGTTCGTGAAGCCGATGTCGACCCGCGCGTACTGCCGCATGGTCTCGGCCACGAGGTTGCCGAGCGACGACGAGCCGCCGCCGTAGCCGTACTTCGTGAGGATGCGCGCCGTGTAGGCGAACACGCCCGTGAGATCGACCTTCTGGTTCAGCCGCAGTCGGTATTCTTCCATGAGCTGCAGCATGGTGGGGTCGTTCGGCACGGTGGCGTCGACCGGGAAGAGCTCATAGTCGTGGCTCGCGAGTTCGAGCCCTACGCAGTCGTAGGCCTGTCCGGCGAGCGCGTATTCTTCGCGGCGGCAGCCGGCGCTGCCCGGCTCGCAGCAGTAGTCGGCCGGCGCGCGGCGCAGCACCGTGTCGAGGCGCCCGACGAACTTCGCGAACGCCCCGGAGTGCACGATGGGCACGTTGCGCCCGGCGGCGTCCTGTACGACCTTCGGCGGCTCGAGCACGATATGCAGGTGGCCGCCGAACAGCACGTCGATGCCCGTCGTGCAGCGGATCAGCTGTTCGTCGCGGTGCAGCCCGGCGTGGCTCGCGATGGCGATGAGGTCGACCGTGGGGCGCAGGATGTCGATCCATTCCTGCACCGACTGCTCGATGTTGAGCGGGATGATGTGCAGGCTGTTGCCGACATCGGTGATGCTGGAGAGCGACGAGAAGTCGCCGACCCCGATGACCCCCACCTTGACCCCGCCGACCTGCACGATGCTGTAGGGCTCGACGAGCCGTTTCAGCGGGTTGTCTTCTTCGAACAGGTAGTTCGCCGCGAGCGACGGGAACGTGGAGCGTTTCGCGAGCTGATACGCGTAGTTGGAGAGCCCCGTATCGAACTCATGGTTGCCGACCGCCACGACGTCGGGACGCAGCTCGGACATGGCGCGGGTTTCGGCTTCGCCCATGAACGCGTTGAAGCTGGGCGCCCCCTGGAAGTAGTCGCCGGTGTCGACGAACAGCACCCGCGGCCCGCGCGCGCGCTCGCGGCGGATGATGTGGGCGATGCGTGCGATGCCGCCGAAGGGCTCGTTTTCCTGCGCGAGCCCGAGTTCCTCATCGGTGAGGATGACCTCCATGCGGTAGGGCAGGATGCGCGCGTGGATGTCGGACGTGTGCAGGAACGCGAGGCGGATGTCGTGACCGGAGATGGCCGGATTCTCATGCTGTTCGGCACAGCCGACGGCCTGGGTGAGCAGCAGCAGGAGGAGAAGAGAGCCCACGAAGCACGTACGCAAGACCGGCATGCCAGAATCCTCCGCCGGTCCCAACGCGACCGGCGTGAATCGTCGTGCCTACCACGTCGGCGTGCGGTTCGCAAGGCGCGGCTGCGGCCGCTGGCGCGCGGTGCCGGGGCGACGAGGGCAGCGCGGGGAAGGCGGG